>JBMNOU010000055.1:0-11493 GCA_050943215.1 Christensenellales bacterium
TTTTTGATGACCGAAAGACCAGCTCGTTTCGTGGCTCGAAGCTGGAATGCGAGGCCGGAAAGATCGCCGCGATGGCAGATATTCTCCAAAAGCACAACCAACAGAATCGCGGCATTTATTTCGTGGTCAACTATGGCGGCCATGAAGATGCCGATATCACCCGCATCAATGCACAATTTGTGGAGTGCGACGAGCTGTCCATCGAGGAGCAGGTGGCGCAGGTTGAGGCGTTTTCCATCGAACCATCGCTGATTGTAAAAACAAAAAAATCCCTTCACGTTTACTGGTTGATGAAGGATGCGAAGGTCGCGGATTTTCGCAGAGTACAAAAACGGTTGATCGCCCGATTCCAAGGCGACCCGGCCTGCATCAACGAAAGTCGCGTGTTCCGGCTACCCGGGTTTTATCACTGCAAGGGCGATCCGGTTATGGTGGAGTGCATCAAATTCAATCCTGAGTTGCGCTACACACAGGCCGAATTGGAAGCAGTGTTGCCCGAGGTGCCGGACGATCCGGTGATCAAAACACCCGCACCTAAGGGCACTCGCAAGGGACTGGCTCTGGTGATCAAGCGGTGTCTTTTTGCGCAGCACTGTAAGGACAATGCCAAGTCCCTCTCCGAGCACGACTGGTATGCGATGATCACGAATCTTGCGGTATTCGAAGGAGGCAATCGCGTCATTCATGCACTATCCAAGGCGTATCCGGGTTATGACCGCAAAGAAACGCAGGATAAAATCCAGCACTTTCTGGAGAGTGGGACGAAGCCCATCACCTGCCGGACGATTGCCGAGAAGGGCTTCGTCTGCCCGAAGATGGAGGACGGAAGTTGCGGTTGTAAGGCTCCCGCCGCCCTCTGCTATAAACCCCTTGCCGTTGAGGATCTGCGTGTGTTTCTTTCGGAGCTTGAGGTCAGGAAGTCTGCAGTGGACGATATGCAGACCGCGCAGGAATTTGTCCGTGATTTCCTATACAACGTGGATTCGGTTGTTGCGGGGACATTCATCGAATACGAGTTGAAGGAGCATTTCGGCCTGAAAACCAGCGCGGTCAAGCCACTGGTGGCGCAGCAGAAGGAGCTATACAAGGCATACCGCGACAGCAAGGATACGAAGCGCGAAACCTCCGGCGAGGAACTGCCTGACTGGTATGAGGTGACGGACCGGGGTCTGCGGTTCGTTTCTGGCCTACTGGCCAATCACATGGCCAAAAACGTGGACGCCTTTTACGGTGCGGAGAGCTATTACCTCTATGAGGGCGGAGTGTATAAAGCCGCGTCGGATTTGCAGGCTGCAGCCAAAGTGCGCGAGCATCTGATCGACCGATACGCGACCATGTCGGGCATCAACGACACCGAGGGTCAGTGGCGCATGCTCATCTATAAGCCGATCCGAGAGATTAACTGCAATCCGTTTATCATCAATACGGCAAACGGCCTGTACAACGTCCTTGACGGCAGCTTCAAACCGCACACATCGGAGTATTACTCAACGGTGCAGCTCAAAGCGGCGTACAGGGAGAACGCTGGATGCCCGCGGTTCATGAAATTTATAAGAAGTGTACTGGAGGAACCGGAAATTTACCTGCTGCAGGAGATATTCGGGTATTTTCTGATTCCAATCAACAAGGCGCAGAAGAGCTTCATGCTGGTGGGAGCGCCCAACGCGGGCAAATCGACGCTGCTGTCCATCGTTCAGGAGATCCTCCTGGGCAGCGAAAACGTGAGTAATGTCCCGTGGCAATCGCTCTCCGACCGGTTCAAAACCGCAGAGCTATTCGGTCGGTTGGCAAACATTTTTGCCGACCTGCCTTCAAAGAGTGTGGATGACAACGGAATCTTTAAGGCGCTCACCGGCGAGGACTACATCACCGCCGAACGTAAAAACAAGAATCCTTTCAGCTTCAAGCCTTATGCCCGGTTGCTGTTTTCCTGTAACGAGATACCCCGCAATTATGGCGACCGCAGCGAGGGATTTTACCGCAGACTTATCATCATCCGCTTTGCGAATGCGGTGCCGCCTGAGAAGCGCGATCCCAACCTGCTGGATAAGCTGACCGTGGAGCGAGACGGGATTTTCATGTGGGCACTGACGGGGTTAAAAAGGCTCATGGCCAACAGCTACCTGTTTTCCGAAACCGACGCGACCCGCGCCGAACTGCAGCGATACAAGGTGGAAAGCAACAGTGCACTTTCCTTCATTGAGGAATGCTGCGTGCTCGACGCAAAAGCGGAATGCGTCCGCGAGGAGCTGTTCCAGCAATATCGGGAATATTGCCACAAAAACGGCCTGAAGCCCCTGTCGCAGGCCAACTTCAACAAGGACGTGGAAGCCATCGGCAACACCATCGAAAAAGCGGTCGACAAGCTGGGCAAACGCCGCATATGGCGGGGATTGCGATTCCATGAGTAGTTTTTTGACGGTTTTGACAGGCATTTGACAGGTTCGGCGAGGCGAAAACCCCTACTACATAAGGCATTTGACAGGTTTGACGGGTTTTTTATATTTCTTACGTTAAAGACCAGAATGCTATATGTAGTAAGAATTTTATAATACATTATAAAAGCTGAGGATTTCCTGTCAAACCTGTCAAAAACGCGAGGTGCGTTATGGCAGAAAAGGACATCACAAACGCGATTCTGCGTTATCTAAAGACTGTGCCTTGCTGTTTTGCTTGGAAAGAGCACGGCGGCATGTATGGCACAGCCGGTTTGCCGGACATCATCTGCTGCATCAAAGGTCGGTTCGTCGCCTTTGAGGTAAAAACACCGTCCGGCAAGCTGACAAAGCTGCAAGAAGCCACGATTCGGAAAATCAGAGCTGCCAAGGGCGAAGCCTTCAAAGTGACAAATGTCGAGGATGCCAAATCCATTCTTGATACCTTGGAGGTGCCAGCTCATGACGATAGCTTGGATATATTTAGATAAAAAGGCGGCAGCCATCGACGCCTTGAAGGATTACTCTACCATGGAGTACATTCTTCAGAACCACTCCGATATTTTGGAGGAGATGACGGAAAAACTGACGGCAGTGCGATCTTCCGCTCCCACAGGTATGCCGAGGATAAAAAATCCAAAGGCAGGTGAAGCGCGTTTGGCAGCTACGCTGGATGAGATCGACGTCCTTAAGGAGCGATATCGTAGGGCACTGGAGTACATGGAGTGGTTCCAGCCCGCATGGGAGGCTTTGAGCGAGGACGAGCGGTTCGTCTTATCGGAGTTTTATCACAACGATGATTCTCGGCAGACCGATGCGATTGGAAGTGTATGCGAGCGGTTCAGCATTGAGCGCTCATCTGCTTATAACAAAAAGAACCGGGCGCTGGCCCGATTGGCCCTTCTGCTGTACGGAAAGTGAGTAATTTCGTGGACGACTTTTGCGTTTTGATGTGCTATACTGATACCATCAAAATTTGCAAACAAAAGCCTTCGGAGCACAACCGCTCTGAGGGCTTTTTTGTTGGCACACTTTGCACTAAACGCTCGCCTACACTTTGGGGGAATTGCCTCCGCAGAAATGTCTTGCCTTTAAGCGGTTATCGAGCGATCATGTGTCTGCAAGGAAGGAGGCGTTTTTATGGGGGGAAAATTCTACTGCCCCACGCAGATATGCCTGTTTGAAACACCTGTGGACATAAAGGATTGTTTTCAAAATGGCGAGGATTTGGAAGATTTATTTTGCGAGCATCAACTGAGCGGTGCTGAAGAGGCGGGATATTTTCAAGCAATTATCCGCGAATGGAACCGCAGGCACGATTCGGCTGCATATCGGCTGGACATTTCCGAAGATACCCAACTGGATGGGATTCGGGAAGGTGTGTGCTCCATGGTGCTGCGTGACAATGGTCTGATCGAGTATGAGCTGGATTGCGAGGCATCCTGCTCGAACGAAGAAGCCTGTGAACAATTGGCGGCTGTTATAGGCGAAAACGCGGACCCGTTCATTCTGGATTTCATTTTGGATGACGGCAGGCAGTTATATATTGCCCCCACCACCCATCATTGGTGCGGCGGGTTTACCTTAGTCCGGGACTACTGACCTTCTCGAAAGTGAGTAAAATCGTGGACGACTTTTGCGTTTCGGCGCGCTATACTGATATCATCAAAATTGCATAACAACAAAGAAGCCTTCGGAACAACCGTTCTGAGGGCTTTTGTTTTGCCCGGGAGGTGGCCGTGTGCCAAGGAAACCCAAACGGCCATGCAGCTATCCGGGCTGCCCGGAGCTGACGGATGGCCGGTATTGTGAAAAGCATCAGAAGGAAATCGAAGCGCGATATAACCGGTATGAACGCGACCCGGCCACCCGCAAGCGGTATGGCCGGACGTGGCGGCGAATCCGTGACCGATATATTGCGGCGCACCCGTTATGTGAGCGGTGCCGCAAGGCCGGTAAGTTGACGCCCGCCGAAGAGGTTCACCATATCATCCCTTTATCCAAGGGCGGCACCCATGACGAAAGCAACCTCATGAGTTTGTGTACGTCGTGCCACTCCGAAATCACCGCGCGCGAAGGTGGCCGCTGGGGTTAAGGAAAAGGCGAACCCGAAGGTTATCTACCTTCGGGTTGCAGTAGTTCGTATGTGCCATCCGGCAGTTCGCCCGCATATAAGCAATCCGGCCAGCGGAACAGCCATTCTTTGGGTGTGGGCTGTTCGTACCACAAAGACCCACCGTCGCACATGCTTTGGATAATGCTTTCCTTTGCATCTTCATCGTCATCGTCAATGGCGACCGACTGGAAGAAGCGGACATAACGGGATAGATCATTCGACATAACGTTTGCCTCCTTTCGCTTGATGCTAATGGCCTGTAGTATATATCTGGTTTCACCACATAGCAAGGGTGTAAATACCACAATCACCCGGGCTTTTCTTCTGCGTTTGTGTGTTGGCCGCCGGGGTTGACGATTGCTGTAAATAACTCAAATTGGCCGGTCCTTCTTTGGTGGGTAATCGTATTGCTAATTGCGGCGACCAGAGGTATCATGTCCCCCACAATAATGAAAGGGGTTATTGACACATGAAAACAAAACAAATATGGGAGCGCGCAAATGAGCATCGGGAGTTGATCCGCTCGCTTTATCGTGCGCTCTGTGAGGGTGAGGACATCAACGGGATGATGAATCAACTGAAACAATTGATTCCCTGCCTGTTCGGTGTCGATGCTGACCGGCGCGCTTTGGTGTTTCGTTCGATTGACGATGGCTTGGTTGCCTTGCTTGTGAAGGAAGAAGGCGACACGCTGGTGCTGGCACTGGCGACGACAGATATTGAGTTGAACTAAGTCTATCGGCGAACACAAGAAAAAGGACGCGAGAGATTGTCTCGTGTCTTTTTTTTTATCTCGGGGAGGGGCGGTCTGAATCTCCACAACCTTTTCACGGTGCAACGGGCGTGGGGTCACGCGCGAAAAATCGCGGTTTCAAACAGGGTATATACCCCTAAAAAATTACAGAAGTGAGGTAAATCCATGAATTTAACAAGGAATCTCAAATATCCCAAACCAAAAGAAGATAAGACAAAGGGAAGCTACATGTCGGGAGCCGATGTGATTGAAGTTCAGAAACTTCTTGTAAGTGCTGGATTTAACGTCGGGAAATCTGGCATTGATGGCTATTACGGCCCGGATACAAAAGCCGCCGTTATCGCGTTTCAGCAAAGGCATAAGGACGAGAATGGAAAACCATTAGAAGTGGATGGTGTTGTTGGCTCTCACACTTGGTGGTCTTTACATAATTTTGTACCCGCGCAGCCTGTAAGCCAAAAGAAAGCTGATTTTTGCGCCCATGCTGCTTCGAAGGTCGGATGCCTTTATGTTTCGGGAGGTCAGGGGCAGCAAGGAACGCCCGAACTTATCAGAAAACTCGAAAAAGACGATGGAAATTATAAACGGGCGATGGCTCAATATAATCTCCATGTTCAAAAGGGTTTGCCTCTTACAATTTATGATTGCAGTGGTCTGGTAATGGAATATCTCCAAAACGAGCAGCATCTTGTCGCTACCGATAAAACCGCGAACGGGATATACTTCGACCTCTGTGCCCTCATTGATCGTCAAAGCCTGCGGGCAGGCGATCTGGTCTTTATCAAAGATAAAAAGGGGCCTCTGCATCTTCATCATGTCGGGATTTATATGGGTGACGGGACGGTGGTGCAGGCAAAAGGCCGCGATTATGGAGTTGTCCGCACGCCAATTGGCGCGGATGGGTGGACTAATTTTGGCCGACTGAAGTGCTTGGAATAAACCCTGCTTTCGGGAAAGTGAGGTGATGTGCATGGCCAAGGACGGTACCAACCGGGGCGGGGCGCGCATCGGTTCTGGGCAAAAGAAAAAGCCGCTGGCGGATAAAATTCTGGAGGGCAATCCGGGCAGACGTCCGTTGACGGTCATTGAGTTCAAGGACACGGCGGATTTGGAAGGCCAGACTATGCCGCCGCCCCGCGAATATCTTGGCGCGAAACAGAAAAGCGGAAAAACCACGCTGGCGGTGGAGATATATGAAAAGACATGGCAATGGCTGTATGAACGCCGGTGTGCCCATTTAATCCCCGCGCAGCTTCTGGAGCAATACGCCATGAGCGTATCGCGGTGGATCCAGTGTGAGGAATGCGTCACCGAGTTCGGGTTCCTCGCCAAGCATCCGACCACCGGCAACGCGATTCCGTCGCCCTATGTGGCCATGTCGCAGTCGTTTATGAAGCAAGCCAACGGCTTATGGTTTCAGATTTATCAGGTCGTGAAGGAAAACAACGCGGCGGATTATAAAGGCGCGACGCCCCACGACGATGCGATGGAACGCCTGCTCACGGCGCGGAGGGGTGGCTGATGGAACTTTGGCAATTGCATCAGTTTCAAAGCCTGCCGCTAGAAGCCAAGATTGCAAAGAGCAAGCTGCGCATCCGTGAGTGGATGGATCATTTTGGTGGCGATGTGTACGTCAGCTTTTCAGGCGGCAAGGACTCGACGGTACTGCTCGACTTGGTGCGTTCGGAGTATCCGGGCGTGCCCGCTGTCTTTTCAGATACCGGCTTGGAGTTTCCCGAGATCAGAGAATTTGTTAAAACCGTTCCCGATGTGACGTGGGTCAAACCGGACATGACGTTTCGGCAGGTTATTGAAAAGCACGGGTATCCGGTGATCAGCAAAGAACAGAGCGATTGGATATATCGTGTTCGCTGCGGTAATCCGCAGGTGTACCAGAAGAACGTCCTCGGGATCAGGCCGGACGGCAGAGAGACGCGCTTTCACATTTCGGAAAAGTGGCGGTATCTGCTGGATGCGCCCTTTCAGATCGGCGCAGGCTGCTGTGCGGAAATGAAAAAGAAGCCGTTAGACCGCTATGCCAAAGAAACCGAGCGTGTTCCCATCCTCGGCACGATGGCCTGCGAAAGCGCCCTCCGGCTTCAAAAGTGGCTGCTCCACGGCTGCAACGCCTTTGACAATAAAAAGCCTGTTTCCATGCCGCTCTCGTTCTGGCTGGAGGAGGACATCTGGGAATACATCCACCGGTTCAACGTCCCATATTGCAAGATTTACGATATGGGGTACATCCGGACGGGATGTATTTTTTGTATGTATGGCGTCCATTTGGAGCCGGAGCCGAATCGGTTCCAGCGCCTTCAAAAGACGCATCCGAAGCTGTGGCGGTATTGCATGAAAGAATGGGACGCCGGGGGCTTGGGGTTGCGGTCGGTGCTGGAGTACATCGGCGTGCCCTACGAAAACTTTTTGCTATGAGGTAATGGACATGAACATACAAAAAATCAAAGCCGAGCTGTTAAGCCCTTCAGCATACAACCCCCGTAAGGACTTAAAGCCCGAGGATAAAGAATATCAGAAGCTCAAGCGTTCCATTGAGGAGTTTGGGTATGTCGAGCCTGTCATTTGGAATAAGACCACAGGCAATGTGGTCGGCGGTCATCAGCGGCTCAAGGTCCTTTTAGACTTGGGACATGCAGAAATCGACTGCGTGGTGGTTGAGCTTGACCTGCAGCGGGAAAAGGCGCTCAATATTGCCCTCAACAAAATTCAGGGCGAATGGGATGAAACCAAGTTGGCCGAATTGATGGCCGACCTCGACGCAGGCGCATTCGACGTATCCCTCACCGGCTTCGACGCTTCGGAGATCGACGAACTGCTCAACCGCTTTTATTCCAAGGAAGCGGTGCAGGACGATTTCGATGTGGACAAGGAAAAGGAGCGCATCGAGAGCGAAGGCGCAGTTACCCAGCCAGGGGATATCTGGCTGTTGGGGCAGCACCGCCTTATGTGCGGGGATTCTACCAACGAGGTTGATTTTGAAAAGCTGATGGACGGCGGCCATGCGCAATGCGCCGTTACTTCGCCACCCTATGGCGTGGGCAAGGAATATGAAAAGGCAGGCATCGAGCCGTGGTTTGAAACCATCAAACCAGTGATAAAAAATCTGTGCAGGCACGCGGATATCGTCTGCTGGAACCTGGGCGACCTTTACGCCACCGGTTCTCAGTTCATCGAGCCGACCAGCGTGTACAGCGTGAATATGTTTGCCGACAACGGGTACCGCCCCATCTGGATTCGGATATGGAAAAAGCAAGGGATGAATTTCGGCGTCGGCCCCTATCATCTTGTTTCTAATAAGCCAGTGCAGCAATACGAGTATATTTCGGCCTTCAGCAAGAACGGCGAGGCTGAGGAATACAACGATCAGGAGTATGTGTGGCTCTCGGCGTTCGCCGGACACGGCTATAAATTCGTGAAACGGTTGACCAAGGAAGAACGGAAAAAGTGGGGATATGCGGGCATCTGGGAAATGACGACGGTGCGTGCCAACAAGGAACACCCCGCCATGTTTCCCGTTGAGCTGCCGTGGCGCTGCCTGAAAATGCACAGCGACCGGGGCGGCATCGCTTTGGAGCCGTTTTCGGGAAGCGGCACCACCATCATCGCGGCGGAACAGACCGAGCGCCGTTGCTATGCAATGGAGATTTCCCCCGTCTACTGCGATTTAGCGGTCAAGCGCTGGGAAGATTTCACGGGCGAAAAAGCGGTCAGGCTGGAGGGATAAGACTTGGATATACAGAAAATCTCCGTTTCAAAAATCAAGGCGGCAAAATATAACCCGCGCAAGGACTTAAAGCCTGGGGACGCGGAATATGAAAAACTGCGCCGTTCCATTGAGGAATTCGGCTATGTAGAACCTCTTGTCTGGAACAAGCGCACGGGTAACATCGTGGGCGGCCACCAGCGGTTCAAGGTGCTGAAAGCGATGGGCTATCAGGAAATCGACTGTGTGGTGCTGGATATTGACGAGCAGCGGGAAAAGGTGCTGAATGTAGCGCTCAACAAAATCAGCGGCGAGTTCGATATCCCCCTCTTAACCGACCTGCTGCGTGATTTGGGTGACGACGGGTTCGACGTGTCTCTCACTGGTTTTGATGCCGCTGAGATAGATGAGCTTTTTAAGGACAAAACGGCGGGCAAGGTCAAGGAAGATAATTTTGATGCCAATAAGGCGCTTGATGAAATCGAAACGCCGATCACGCGGCGCGGCGATATTTGGCTGCTTGGCAAGCATCGGTTGATGTGCGGCGACAGCACCTCTCTTTCGGAGGTGCGACAGCTAATGGATGGAAAAAAGGCGCGGTTTATCTTTACGGACCCGCCGTGGAATGTGGACTACGGCTCCGATACCAAACATCCAAGCTGGAAGCCGAGGCAAATCCTCAATGACAAAATGAGCACCGAGCAGTTCGGTGCTTTTTTGTTGGCCGCGTTTCAGTGCATGGCTTCCGTTTCCGAGCCGGGCTGTATGACCTATGTGGTGATGAGCGCGCAGGAATGGGGCAACATCATGCCCGCCATGCGGCAGGCTGGTTACCATTGGTCGAGCACGATCATCTGGGCAAAGGACAGTCTCGTTTTATCCCGCAAGGATTATCATACGCAATACGAGCCGATTTGGTACGGCTGGCTGGAGGGCACGCGCCTTTGTCCCCTGAAAGACCGTAAACAATCGGATTTGTGGGATATCCCCCGCCCGAAGGTGTCAATCGAACACCCTACCATGAAGCCGGTGGCGCTGGTTGCCAAGGCGATACTCAACAGCTCCCGCTCCGGCGATACAGCGCTGGACTTATTCGGCGGATCTGGTACGACGCTCATCGCCGCTGAACAGACAGAGCGCGTGTGTTTCATGATGGAGTTGGACGCGAAATACTGCGACGTGATCGTGAAACGGTATACCGAACAGGCTGGCGGTGTGGATCGGGTGTTTCTTCTGCGCGATGGTGTGGAAACAGCGTATGAGGATGTATCCGATATTGTGGGTTTACCACAGTCTGAAGGATGACATTTTTTCGCTTTTCTTTGAAGAAACAGCTTGCAATCCCACAGGTTTAGAGTGATGAATGTAAGCACCAGATAAGCAAAGGAGGCTTACAAAAATGAGGATCAATTACAATGTGACCGGCGATAAACGAAAAGCGCTGGTAGGAGCAATCAGCCAAGAACTGAACGCGCAAACCAAATATCTCGGCGCGCCGACATTCGCCTACGAGGTAGGCGGATACCGCATCGATAAGACGGGTGTGGTTGAAGGCGAGGATAACTACGAATTGGTCGCCGACCTTTGCGGTCTGCACGATTTCAAGGCTGAAACAGAGGAATATGATACGCCGCTCCCGGCAGCGGGGCCTGTCCCTGAAAATGCGCAGATTCCCTATGAAGCTGCCCTCGGCGGTAGAGTCAGCCCCTACCGCGATGAGGAAGAACCGCCCGCATACGGACAGCCCGAAAGCGACGGCCCCGACCGCTTGATCATCGAAATACCGCTGGAGGGCTTTACCGACACGGCGCTTGAAAACCTTGACCGGCTCGTTTCCAGCAAGGCGGCACTCATCAAAAAGGCTGTCGGCGCGGATACACTCCCCATCGAGCGGACGGAAACGCTGCTGAAATTCCCGTGGTTCCGCTTTGATGCGACCAGCGACGAGATCGACGCCTATTCCCGGCTCGTCTGCGCCCTTTGCTCGGCGGCCAAGGAGCAGAAACGTGTCAACGCAAAAGAAAAAACCGTGGAGAACGAAAAGTTCTCCTTCCGGGTCTTCCTCATGCGGCTGGGTTTCATGGGCGACGAATACAAGAGCGCCCGAAAAATCCTATTGAAAAACCTTTTGGGCAACAGCGCCTTCAAGAACGGCACGCCGCCAAAAGCAGAGAGCGGCCAGCGCACAGAAAACGAAACGGATGCGGAATAAGCGATATTCCGGATAGACGAACGGCTGCGATACAATAACCTTGCTGCGACGTGGCAAGGTTATTTATTTTCTGGCGGCATTTTGATTTCGCCGTTCTTTGCCTCATACTCCGCAATGTTTTTGCGGATTAGGTACAGGATATGGCCATTTGCGGTGCGGCCTTCATACTTGGCAATAAAATGGAGCTTGTAGTGTAGCTCCTCATCGTCATGGCGTATTCCGATATGGTGTTTCTTGTTTTTCATCATTAATCGC
>JBMNOU010000039.1:0-18544 GCA_050943215.1 Christensenellales bacterium
GATATTATTTTATTGAGTAGAACTTGAAGTGGATTAATTTGCACTTTCATATTATCAAAACTTTGTTATAATAAAATGATAAAATTTAACAAATATAAATTGTTAAACTGATTATTTGTTGATTTTTTGAAAAAATATTTGTTTTTTTTCACAGAATAATCATAATTATAAAGAGTAGGTATGATCGGCGTCTTTTTTATTATTTTTTCTTGTGTTTATTGCTGCAATCATTTATTATTTAAATAATACTATATTTATTCCCATCATAAACTATTCTAAAACCGATTTAATAATGACCATTGGACTCGATTATGAAAGAAGTACGCTTATTAATTGCCGATCGAGAAGCCGATGTCAGAACAACCATCAAGACGTATGCAGCATTTGAGAACTTTATCGCTGACGAGGCAGCCGACGGCATAGCCGCCTTAAAACTATTTAGGCGAAACAACTATCATATTGTCATAATGGACGCTCACCTGCCGGAATTGGATACATGGCATGTATGCCGCCAAATTCGAAAGAGTCAGGATACGCCCATTATTATACTTTCAAGGAAAAGTAGCGAAGAAGAAAAGCTTTTTTTCTTCGATATTGGTGTGGATGATTTTATTGACAAGCCTTTTTCAAGCAAGGAATTAATGGCACGTATACATGTGATATTGCGGCACAGTGCCAGCCACAGCGATTATACCCCGCGGAGGATTATTATTGACGGGCTTTGTATCGATACAGTTTCGCGTATCGTATATATCGATGGGGAAAGCATAATGCTAACCCCTAAGGAATACAAGTTGTTATTATTTCTCGCCCAGAACCCCCACAAAGCCATGTCACGAGACGTTATACTCAGAAAAGTATGGGGAGAAGATTTCTTTGGAACCGACCGTACTGTGGATACGCATATCAAAATGCTGCGCGAACATATTAAACCGTATCATAAATATATTGGAACTGTCTGGGGCGTCGGATATATTTTCAATCATTTCTTTTGATATGATTGTCGCATAATTGCCAGGGCTTGTTGAAATAATAATACCTGTGAAATAAAAAAGCAGGAGGCAATTATGGATCAGACATCATTCCCGCCGCAGCATCAGCCACAGCATCCCGGCAAAGAATCCGAAATGAATCCCAAGCCCGTTTATGACGACCCTAACTTTATCGGCAGCGGCAAGCTCAAGGACAAGGTTGCCATTGTCACCGGTGGCGACAGCGGTATCGGTCGAGCCGTTTCCGTCGCTTTTGCCAAAGAAGGCGCGGATGTGGCAATAGCTTATCTTCAGGAAAACGCCGATGCGGCAGAAACAAAAGCGGCAATTGAAAAATACGGGAAAAGATGTCTGACAATCAGGGCTGATCTTAGGAACGAGCAGGCCGCTTTAGGAGTAGCCAGCGATACCATTTCCAGCTTCTCTCGCATTGATATTCTGGTCAACAATATCGCAGTGCAGATCCCGCAGAACAGTATAGCCGATATTACAAGCGAACAGCTTGACAATACATTCAGGACCAATATCTTTTCTTATTTCTATATGACCAAAGCCGCACTGCCTTACTTAAAACAAGGCGCGGTTATCATTAATACTGCTTCCATAACCGCCTATCAGGGTTCGGCAGACCTAATTGATTATTCGACCACAAAAGGCGCCATTGTTTCTTTTACACGTTCACTGTCAGTTTCATTGTTAAAAATTGGCATACGAGTGAATGCAGTTGCCCCCGGGCCTGTATGGACGCCGCTGATACCCTCTAGTTTTTCCCCGGAAAAAATCGCCGAATTTGGACACTCTGTACCCGTGCAGTATGCTGCCCAGCCATTTCAGCTTGCGCCGACCTATGTGTACCTCGCATCAGACTGGGCTAGTTATGTATCCGGACAAGTTATACATGTTAACGGTGGGGTCGTCGTTGATTCATGACCCAGGCTAGTCTTGCTGAAAATTAAGCTTTGGCTTTTTATTTTCCGTGTAAACGCCTAAATTCACTCAGGAAATGCCCCTTTACATCTTCTATTCGTCTTTGCGCAAAATCATGCTGCATCGAGATATCCGGTATTACCTCACTGATACGCGTATTTGCCAATGCCTTAAACTCATAGTAAAGCATCGCGTCATCGATCTGTTTTACCATCTCCAATTCTGTTTCTGTCAGGTTATCGATGCCAAACGAAGCAAAGACTATATCGGTTACATGCCGCTCAATTTCGTCGTACCCTTTAAGCCGGTACTTGACAGGTCTTGGAACGTCCGCGATATAGCATTCCGCCGCATCATGCATCAAACAGGCCAGCTGTACGCGGTTTTGAAAGCCTCGGTTGTTTGCCTCGAGTGCGCAATTGATCGAATGCTGCGCGATGGAGTAAAATACTTTGATGTGTCCGTTGGCCCTGACCATCATTGAAAGCGCATGTGCAATGTCTTCTATAAACACCTCACCTGGCTTAATGTTATAAGGGTCCATACGAATCCCCGAAAATGTCCTGATAAATATACTTGATTCTTCCATTTCCATCCCTGTTTTACGCCTTTTATATTAATATCATGATTCTAACATTTTTTGAGAAAGAAGGCGAACAAAAAAACAATGCCCCATACGGTTGCAGAGCACTGAAAATTGTCTCTAGCATCATAGTTTTGAAAAAACCCTTTTAAACGTCGCAACAGCCGTATCCATTTGTTCGCGCGTGTGTGTTGCCGTATAGCTTGTCCTTAACATACATTCTCCCTCCTTCACTGCTGGAGGAATAACCGGATTCACATATACCCCTTCCTCAAACAGCATCTTTGTAATTAGGAATGTCCTATTCATTTCATATGTAAAGACCGGTATGATCGCTGTCTCGCCTTCAATAATTGGAATACCTGCCTCTTTCAGTTTGCTGCGCATATAATTTGAAATATCGATCAGGGCCGTCTGACGCTCAGGCTCTTCGATCATAATATGAAGCGCTTCCAAAGCTGCAGCAGCATTGCCCGGCGGAACAGCCGCGCTGAATATAAACGGACGGGATCTATGTTTGACATAATCGATCACAGGGAAAGATGCCGCAATGCATCCGCCAAGAGACGCCAGTGATTTTGAGAAAGTGGTCATGATGATATCTACTTGATCTTCGAGTCCAAAATAAGAGGCCGTGCCTCTGCCGTTTTTACCAATCATACCCACACCATGGGCATCGTCCACCATCACACGCGCACCGTATTTTTTGGCCAGGGATACGATCTTGGGTAAGTTCGCAATATCGCCGCTCATGCTGAATACGCCGTCTGTGATAATCAGCTTGCCCGAATCTTCGGGAAGACGCATCAGCTTTCTTTCGAGATCCTCCATATCACTATGTTCGTATCGCAATATCTTTTTGACAAAACCGAGCCGGCAGGCATCGATTATACTGGCATGATTTTCGGAATCATTGATGATATAATCATGGCGCCCTACGACTGTAGAGATGACACCAAGGTTCGTCTGAAAACCGGTGCTAAACGTCAGCGCCGCCTCCTTGTGGAAAAATTCGGCTAGATCCTGTTCCAGCTGCTCATGCAAAACAAGGGTACCGTTAAGAAAACGCGAACCAGAACATCCCGTTCCGTATTTATCAATTGCATCCTTTGCGGCCTTTTTTATCCTTTCATCATTGGTCAACCCCATATAGTTATTGGAACCGATCATAATGATGCGCTTTCCGTCCATTACCACCTCTGTATCCTGTGCAGTGTGCAGTGCATGAAAATAAGGATACAACCCGGAACCTCTTGCTACTGCCGCGTCGGTATAATTAAAACACTTATCAAATAAATCCAATTAAGCTTCTCCCATCCTAATAAATTTGCTATTTGTTCGAGTATACATTTAAGATTTTTACCAAACAAGCTTTTTTTACTATTGTCATACATTTTTAATATGTTTAGTAATGCTAATTACTTTATATGTTTTTACATACATTAAATAACTGCTTGTCCAGCCAATAATGGAATGAGCCGGCATTTTTTTAACAATTACCTTCATAAACGTATAGCAGTTTTTCACGTGCTATGTCCGCAAGAGAATAAACGGTATCCACAGGCGTCGACGCCCTATCAATCATATGATAGCGCGGGAAAAACCGTGAGATATGCAGCGGAATTTTATTGTTGATGCTGGCAATCCATCCAGAAAGTTCACGCATCTCATCCGGTGAATCATTCTCTTTAGGAATGATCAGCGTTGTCACTTCTACATGGCACTGCTGTGCAGCCAGCTCGATCGATTGTTTGACTGGCTCAATATTTCCGGCAATTTTCTTATAAAAATCTTCGGAAAAACTTTTAAGATCAACATTCATCGCATCAACCACAGGCAGCAGCTCTAGCAAAGGCTCTTTATTGATATAACCGTTCGTGACAAGCACCGTCTTAAGTCCATTCTTCTTTGCGAAAATAGCCCCGTCACGTACATACTCATATCCGATTAGCGGCTCATTATACGTATAAGCAATACCGATATTCCCTTTTGGAATCAGCTCTTGCGCTTTTTTTATCAGATCTTTAGGTGAAATATAAACCGTGCCCTTACGCTGAATCTCCGCCATTGATATTTCGTGGTTCTGGCAGAAAGAACAGCGCAAGTTGCACCCGAAGCTGCCCACAGAAAGGATCTTGCTGCCAGGGAAGAAATGGTATAACGGTTTCTTCTCTATCGGATCAAGCGCTATTGCGGTAATCATCCCGTAATTATCGTCCCTGATAACGCCGTCATGATTGCTTCTGGCACTGCAAAAACCTTTTTGGCCCTCTTCAAGAACACATAAGTGCGGACATATTCTGCATTGTATTTTGCTCATTTGTGGCGCACCACCTCAAAACGCTCCATTTGATACGTCTCGCTTGCAGATATCCCCGCCTTTTGCAACGCGATCGCTACCTGCTGTTCGGGTGTATCCACACCCTCAAGGTTCGGCAGCAGCAGTCCTCTGCGATAACCTTTTGTTACGATGACACCGTAGCGTTTGACGTCCAGCTTTTTTATCGATACGATAACCTCCGGGATACCCAGTACATCCACACTGTAGACTAGGAATGGCAATTCGTCTGCCGTAACCGCATCAAAGCGCGGGTCATCCTGACCTGCGCTTACAGCGTTCTTAATAATTTCTTCGGCGATAGACAGTGTATTTGGAGCAATTGTTCCAATGCAGCCTCTTAAGTGTCCGTCCTTTTTAAGCGTTACAAAAACCCCTGCTTGCTTTTCAGTCAACTCTTTCGGTAGCCCAGTCGGAGCCTTAGCATACTCTCCGTTTTTAACGTAGGTCTCAAGTGATAGGCGCGCAAGCCTGACATATTCATCCTCTGCGCTCTTAACTGAAACCAGATCTTTTTTTAGGACTTCTTCATATTGCTTAGCAAACTGCCGATTCCCATCTCTGCCTGTCACTGAGTAGGTACAAACAGCATATCCAACGCCAAAGGGCCCTTCATAAGAAAGAAAATCCGTTTTAACAGATCGCCCGTCAAGCGCACCGGCCATTTCGATAAACGTACGCAAACCACATTCAGCAGCCGCATCACAAAAGTCTTCATCGAAAGCCAAAAACCGCATAAAATCGCCCGTTCTAATTGCTTGGGTAACTTGGTTATCAAATTCAGGGCCCTCTTTTGCAAAACCGTAAGGCCCTTCAGGCGTAAGCTTATGAGACAGATCCCCACTGGCGATAAACACAACCTTGCGCCCGATCGCATCGGACGTCTTAGCAATACATTGTCCGAACGTGTAATGATCTAAAAAAGAAAGACCTGAAATGGATATCCTAACAAGCTGGTAATCGGTATACTGCTGATCTATAAAGTAAAGCGGTACCAAAACACCATGATCGAGCATCTGATCTTTGTTCCCAACCGTTCCGGCAGACACGCCCGCAAGCTTAACTACATCGCATAACTTATCAATAAATACTTCATCATATTCCTTGCTAATGGAAACATTCGATGCACCAAACCGGCCAAAATGCCCCTCGGCTCTTCTACCCGAGGAAATATGGATATAATCTTTGTACAACACGGAATGGGGCGTTGCCACCACCACTGTTTCCGGCATTATTTTTGCAATAATGCTGGCTACTTTTTCGTACGCATCCAGCGTTTTTTGTACCTTCCCCTCCTCGCCTTTGCCGATTTCCGGGATAATCAGCGGTGGGTGCGGCACGATAAAGGCATTTTGAATAGACATATCTTGACTCCTTTCTGCCTTCTTAATCATTTCTATTATACCACGATGTCTATTCAAAATACAGCAGAGAAAGGGTTTAATGGTTAAATATGGTTTTTAAAGGTTTGAAAAAACCCGGAATAACTCCGGGCAGAAGGTCTAATGCTCTTTTACGCTACCGACATCTGATTAGCCGCTTTGCCATGGTATGTTCTTAAGACTATACTGCAGTTCCTCATCGGTAAGCAAGACTTCGAGAAAAGCCCCGACCACTCCGGCATCAAACTGAGTGCCAGCGCCTTCAATCAGCTGCTGTTTTGTTTCTTCCAGCGTTAGATGCCGCCGGTAATGGCGGTCGCTCATCATCGCATCAAAAGCATCTGCAATTGAAATGATGCGCGCGAACAGCTCTATTTGCTCTCCCTTCAACCCATCCGGATAGCCAGTGCCGTCAATATGTTCATGATGATGCCTGACAATAGGCACGATATCCTGAAACATTGATACCGCTGACAAGATCATAGCACCTTTGATAGGGTGTTGTTTAATCTCCTCGTATTCCATCATGTTTAGGCTTTCATTTTTGAGCAGAATATCATCTGCCGTTCCTATTTTGCCGATATCATGAAAAATGCCCGCTATGCGCAGTTTTTCTATTTCTTCCGGCGTTAAACCAAGCTTATTGCCGATTTTAATCGCATAATAAGCCACCCTGTCCGAATGGCCGCGGGTATATTCGTCTTTTGCATCAACTGCGAGACGAAGCACCTCAATGGTATCCATATACCTTACTTTCAGTTGGGCGTATGTGCTATTGAGCTCTTCATTTTTCGTATTGACTAAAGAATGTAAAAACGCATTATTGATTGATGAGGCCGCCTGGCGTGCATAAATCTGCAGTAGCTTAATTCCCTCATCCGCATCGAAACTACTGACATAAATAGCCCCTATTGCGGTATTTGATTCATCGCCTAACGGAACAATAACACCATTAGGGTGCTTGACAACCGTCATATTTGTACGCGCCCGGCCGATAGCTTCCATGAGCTCATGGTCCAAAAGCTCCGGGAATTCCTCAATATTGACATTATATTTTCCAATCCCCTTGTAGATACTTTTCTTGGCATTTTCGTCTTTTGACTGCTCAATTCCGGGTATATCGTCAACCAATATAAATGCATCCGCGCTGTTTGCCATCGGCAGTAACTGCACTAGTATTTCCTCTAAAATATTGCCAATGGGCTGAAGCTGGTATATCTTTGGCACCGAGCCCAGAATGCTTTGCAAACCATCGCGGAATTGCTGAATGGTACGCATCTGTGATATTGATTTAATCCCCGACTCGATTAGCAGCTGCAGCTGATCGAGCCGGTCGCTTTTCTCACAATAAGCCTGAATATCGAGTGATTTTATCGTGCTGATTGGCGGCGCCAAATCTTTATGTCCGGTAAGAAGCAAAATATACAACTCTGAATTCGTCTTGCGAATTTCCTCAACCACGGCCTCTCCATGAATAGGCTGCATGAAATAGTCGAGTATCAGCAAATCGTAATGATTTTTAGTAATCTCTTCCAAGCCATCTAAAGGATTGGTAAATCCCTTGCACCAGTATCCATTTCGATTGAGCAAAGCCTGAATGCTGTCAAGGATTCCTTCTTCATCATCAATGACCATTATTTTATAGTCTTGTGACAATTCGATTTGTCGGTTCCTACGCATATTGATTGACCTCCATTAGCTGCTCTTCGTAAATGGGAAGCTGAATATAAAATTTTGTGCCTTTACCCATGCTTGACTCAAACCACATATTCCCCCTGAACATGCCTTTTATTGTACTATATGACATATACAGCCCAAGACCTGTTCCGTGTTTGCCCTTTGTCGTAATCATTTCTTTGAACAGCCTGTCTTTTACTTTATCATTGATGCCTTTTGCGAAGTCACAAATCGTCATAAGCAGTTTGTTCCCTTCACTGGTCACCTTTAAAATAATTTCTCCACCATCGCCCTCATAGGCCTGTATAGCATTAACGATCACGTTATCGAGTATCTGCACCATGCTGTTAATGTCTCCGCCGATGCGCAGATTAAGGTCAACCTGAATATCCTGTTTATATCTGCATTTATTTTTAATCAGCTCATGGTGCATCAGAATTTTAACCCTTTTGAGCATTTCATCAAGGGTAAACCACGCCTGTCCGGGATTGTTGAACTTTGCCGCCTGGTCTTTTACCGTTGAGATAATATCCGACATATAGCCCATGTGCATTTTCATTTTGCCGAGCCATTGCTGCATCTCTTCGGCTATTTCGTTATGGTCTTCCTCAGTTACCTGAGGATCACTAATTGATGCGGTATATTCTTTAGCCAGCCAATGCAGCTGGTCTATCCCCCCTGCAACCGACATGATCGGCGTCTTTAAGTTATGCGCGATGCCCCCAATCAGCTGCCCAAGCGACGCGAGACGTTCCCTCTCCAGTAGTATGGCCTGGTTTTCCCGGATCTTTTCCATATCCTTAATATGCTGTGTAATATTTTTGAACAACAAGATAATAGCAATAGGTCTATTGCGCCGTACGATAGGCGTAAACTCAACAGTGAAATACTGCTGTGACCCGCCTATTTCAGTTTCGAAATCCCTCACAAGCGTTGAATTAACATTAGCAGCGCTCAAAATCAGATCCCGGAACTGCTTGGGGCCAAGATTGGAACCATCCGAATCCTGTAGTATTTTATAGAAATTTTCACCTTTGCGCAAGCCGGGGAAATATTGGAAGTTATCGATAAATGGTTCGTTGTAATCAATGATGTTAAGCTCGGTATCCAAAACGATAAAGCTATCCGAAATGCGGTTGATCACCGTCTGTAGAGCGATTGGCGTCACTTTAAGAAGATTGAAACGAAACATCCCTAAAAGATAAAGTGCCAGTGTCGACGTAAACGCGATCGGCGTTGAATACACATTGAAACCAGGCAGCTGTAAAGTATAACCGACATTGACGACCGTCGGTATAATACTGCCGAGGAAAATCAGCACAGCCTGCATAGACCATAAACCTGAATTCTTTATCGCAAAATAGCTTAGGTATATACACCCTGCAAGCAGACAAACGTAGGAATAAGCGGCATGAATAAAAAAATATACACCAGGTATATTATTAGCCCCTCCCCAGCCGTACTGCACATAAAATAAATTATGATAATCATTTGTCCATACTACAATCAACGTAATAATCGGCACAATCAGTAGCAGAAAATACTTTTTAGGCAACTCTTTATCCGATTGAGCATATACCTTTGCAAGAATAATCAGGCTGACCGGCATTAACGCGGAAGCGAAATACGTTACTTTCTCCCAAATAACAAATTGTTGCTGATCATATTTTAATAGACCTTGAATCATCACTGCTCCTGTCCAGATAAAAACCTCCAGAATGACCAGCAAAAAGATGTAATGTAAAGTACTCTTGTTCTGCCTTGTTATGATATACGCAGACATCATAATAAGGGCAAAGCTGGTGGCACAGGTGACATAAAACACGGTATCCATATCTAAATCTCCTTTGATTGCCTACAGATAATGGAGCTAACAAATCTGCCCATATACTTGGCATCAATCATTGGCCAATAAAAGCCCGCTCGGGCAAGCAACTGTATTGTTGTGTTCGCTGTAATGCTGATATTGACTGCCTGTCGCACATCTAAGTCTTCGATCAGACCTGTTAATATAGCAAAGTTCCCTGATTTACTAAGCTGGGTCATACAATGCATAAACTCCTGGTCGGAAATGGTTTTTATAAAATAGCCGTTTTGTTCCAGCAGCGAGACGATATCTCCCAGCGTCATGGAATTAGCATTGAAAACATGGTAAATCGTCTGGTTTGAATAGGGCAAAGTAGAAAGAGTCAAAATAGCCTTGGCGCAGGCATCAACCGGGGTCATCTCCACCTTGGCCTTCAGCATACTTATCGGTACACAACCTGCTGCACAAAGTGCTTTAATACGGTTTGCAAAAGCATTCTTTTCCGGCCGCATCTGAAACCGGCCGTCCAATGTACCCGTCAGCAGCCCGACTCTGAAGATACGGGCATCAAGCCCATCCGCGATAGCATTGAGCACAATCTCCTCAGCCTGAAACTTGCTTTTAACATATTCATTGTCCCCATAGTTCTGCCCAACATAGAAGCAGTTCTCGGTAAATTCTCCCCTCCGGCTTGTATCGCTTACATAGTGCGTACCCGCTACACTGATTGTTGACATGTATAAAAGCGTTGCTTTTATGTCTGCTGCTAACTTGGCGACGTGCCTGGTGCCAAGCACATTCGTCTGATAGAACTCTTCCGCCCGCCCGACGTGATCGGTGATCGCTGCACTATGGATGATTGTATCAATCTGTTTAATCTTCGCATAGCTTTCTTCACTCATTCCAAGCTGGTCACCAGAAACATTTCCCTTAACAACAGTTACGTGTGCAAGGATATTACGACACGTATCCACACCAAAATAGAATGTCAGCACTTCACGCAAATACCTCTCGCAGGCTTTGTTATCCTTGCCTCTGATAAGGCAATGGACATGTGTACCCGGCCTTTGAGTCAGCTGTTCCAGAATATGCGCTCCAAGATATCCTGTTGCACCTGTAAGAAAAACATTTTTTAGGCCAGTCCGCTTAAGATGGTTGTATGTAGGTACAAATCTATCTTCATTTTTGTCTGGCTCGCGTTTCGCTATTGGCAAAGTATTATATTGCTCCGTATTTAGACGTTTGCAGATCGCCCTTAACGTCTGACAATCATAAAAATCCTTGGTGCGGATTTTCCATCCGTACTGCAGTACCGCCGCCTGCACTTTGATGACACAAAGCGAATCACCGCCCAGCGCAAAAAAATTGTCCTCCGGTCCGATATTACCGGTCTTTAAAATCCGCGACCATATTTTTGCCATCCTTTTCTCCGTTTCGGTCATTATACCGGATATAGCAGATTTAATGGTTGTCTGTTTGTCAGGTTTTGGCAAAGCACTCCTGTTAACCTTGCCATTCAACGTCATTGGCAGCTCCTTCATACCAATAAAATATGAGGGAATCATATATGCAGGCAACTTTTTATTCAGATGCTCCCTCAATGTTTCCTGGCCCACCTCCCTGCCTGTTATGTAGTAGGCGCACAAATACTTGTTTACTCCTTCGTCCCAGTCCTTGACAACCGCTTCTTCTACACCATCTACTTCGCGCATCGCTGCTTCGATCTCACCAAGCTCAATACGTAGGCCGCGGATCTTAACCTGATGATCGACTCTTCCGCGTATCTCCATCTCGCCGTTTTCTGTAAATGCACAAATATCACCGGACTCATACATCATATGCCCCGGCCAAAACGGATCGGGAATAAATTTTCTACGATTTAATTCTACCCTATTAATATAACCTGTCGCCACGCAGGCACCGCTGATATATACCTGGCCCAGCACCCCGATGGGCACCGGCCTTCTGTATTGATCGAGAATATACATCCGAGTGTTCACAATCGGCTTTCCGATGGTGATATGAGACGTCTTTGAAAGATCTTTAAACGAGCAGTATACAGTCGTTTCTGTAGGGCCATAACCGCTTATGATCCGGGCCTTTGTATGTTTTTTTAATAGTTTTAATAATGACAAAGGGAACTCTTCTCCCCCCAGCACAATCTTCTCGATGTGTTTTCCCGCTGCAGCACGGAATGATGCATCCTCCATCATAATCCGCATACGTGTGGGCGTTGTTTGAATAAATTTAACGTTTACAGATTCGATCAGTGCGGCAAGAAGATACGGCTGGCGAAGCTCTTCTTCGGTGCAGATAGCAACCGTGCAACCGAAAAGCAAAGGCAGCAATGCATCAACAATAAAGATATCAAACGAAATAGTCGTTACTGATACGCAGGTCTGCCCCTTATCATATGCAATAGTAGATTTTGCGGCTTCATATAGATTTAATAGTGCACGTCTTGACAAGACTGCGCCTTTCGGGACGCCTGTTGACCCGGAAGTGTAAATTACGTAAGCAGCATCCTCCATCCTATCGATAGGGGCAAGATTAGCACATGGCCCGCTGTCGGGAATATCCTGCACCCTAAATATCTCACCATTAAAGTCGTAATTATCCGATTTGCCGTCCGTCAGCAAAATTTTTGTGCCGCTATCCGATAGCATAAAGGATACCCGTTCTGGAGGATATTGTGGGTCTAGCGGGAAATATCCGCCTCCTGCTTTAAGGATGCCCAAAAGTCCCGCCATCATATCAAAAGATCTGTGAATACACAACGCAACAATTGTATTGCGCCCAACACCCCTTTCTCTTAGCCAGCGGGCAATCTGGTTGGCACGGTTATTAAGAACGGCAAACGAAATAGTCTTGCCGCCGCAAACCAGCGCTGTTTTGCTTCCTTGCGAAACGGCAAGCCCTTCAAACAGCGATTGGATTGTCCGCTCTTCGTCAAAAGGCACATCCGTCTGATTGAACCCCTGAGTAACCTGCCATAATTCATCCTGTGTCAGTATCGCCACATCGCAAATGCGTATTTCCGGTTGGTCCATAAGAATCTCAAACAACCGGCTAAGGTGCATACTCATACGCTTTATCGTCGATCGGCGGAAAAGCCGGGTATTGTATTCCAGCCGGCACTGGAAACCGCCGCCCGCTTCATATATCTCGAGCGTCAAGTCAAGCTTCGCTATCTTAGGATCAAACGAATAATGCGTACACTTAATATCCTTCAACTCCAGATCGAAAGTCCCGTCTGCCATTACCAGCATGGTGTCAAAAAGAGGGTTGCGGCTTAAATCACGCGGGAGTGAAAGATCCGAGATAACCCGCTCGAGCGGATAATCCGAATGTGCAAAAGCGGCCATGCTATTTTGATGCAGTTCCTCAAAGAATTCGGAAAAACTGATGTCTTGTCGCGGGTAATTGCGCAATGGCAGTGTGTTGATGAAAACACCTACGGTATTTTGTATCTCGGGGCGTGTTCTTCCCGATACTGGTGTGCCAATAATAATATCCTCCTGCCCGGTATATTTTGCAAGCAGTACATTATAGACAGCCAATACCGCCATAAACAATGTGGCATCCCGTTGGTGCGCAAACGCCCTTAGCTTATCCACTGTTTTTTGAGAAACTTCAAAACTTATGCGCGCGCCTTCAAACCTTTGTACGGCGCTGCGCGGCTTATCCGTATGCAGATTAAGCAGCGGCAATTCTCCCGTGAGGACGCTTTGCCAGTAATCACGCTGCAATGCTATATTTTCTGATTGCAAGAATTCCTGTTGCCAAACAGCATAATCCTTATATTCGATTTCCTCTGATACCGGTTCGTTTCCTTGATAAAAGTCTGTAAGGTCTTTAAGTAATATATCGAGAGACCGCTTATCGCTGATACTATGATGCATATCTATAAATAATATATACCGATCATCGCCTGTTTGAATCACCGCCGCATGCATCAAAGGCGCCTTTGCAAAATCAAAAGGCTTTATCAGCTGTTGCAAAACCGATCTGACCTTTGCAACGTTGCATTGCATAAAATCTATTTCGAATTCCGCTTTTTCATGTATTATCTGATACAGCGAATGGCCTTTTAATTCAAATGTTGTACGAAGTGCATCATGGCGGCCGATCAGCTTTTTAAAAGCGAGACGCATGCGAGAGATATCAAGTTTGCCTTTTAAAGCAAATGCAATAGGAATGTTATAGGCTTTCGGCCTTGGATGTCCCTGTGATAATATCCACATCCGCTGCTGTGACGAGGAAACCGGGTAACTTTTTCCGGCAGGTACCGGCAGAATCGGCCGATAGGCACATCGTTCCGCAGCATCGATCAGCATGGCGAAATCCTTAAGCCGGGGTGAGCGGTAGACTTTTTCAAGCGAGATATCCACATGAAACTTTTGCATCACCTGAGCCATTACATTGATAATGGTCAGCGAATCCCCTCCGATATCAAAGAAACTATCACATCGGCCTATCTGCCGAATGTTTAAAGAGTTGCTCCAAATACCTGCCAAGATCTGCTCAGTAGCTGTCAAAGGCGGAACATAATCTTCTTTTAGCGCTGTCTGCTCCCGTAAAGGATCGGGTAAACGGTCTCTGTCTACTTTTCCGCTGGCATTAAACGGCAGGTTCTCAACCGGCACAAAATAAGACGGGATCATATATGCAGGCAGTTCACGTTCCAGCCGGAATTTAATCTCAGCCATTTTAGGTGGATTTCCGCAAAGATATGCACACAAGAATTTGCGTCCGGCAGAATCAATACGATCCGTCACGGCGCATGAGGTTATTCCTGAAATCTGCATCAAGCGGTTTTCAATCTCACCCGGTTCGATGCGATAACCGCGGATCTTGACCTGTTTGTCAATACGTCCTAAAAACTCGATTTCGCCAAGCGGATACCATCTTGTCAAATCGCCCGTCCGGTATAGCTTTTGGTTTGGTATAAACGGGTTGTCAATAAAACGTTTTCTGCTTAATTCCGGATTGTTGATGTATCCTCTGGCCACCCCATTCCCGCCGATGTATAATTCTCCCGGAACACCGACGGGTACGGGATTCATATGTGCATCGAGGATATAAGTTTTGACATTGTGCATCGGCTTGCCAATACTGGGCGCTTTTGCGTGCGTAACATCAGCGTAGGTACAGCATACTGTAATTTCAGTGGGTCCGTAGAAGTTTATAATGCGCGCGCGTGCACTGCTGAACCCTCGCAAGTAGCTTTTCTGATAATACATCGCCGCCCATACCGATTTCCTTAAAATCCTTTAGACACGCGGGGCCCTGTTTATCGGATAGCAATAGCTCCATCCGCCCCGGCGTAACGACCAGCATATTCACCTTAGCTGATTTGATCAAATTAACCATGTTGCGCGGTATGTTCACTTCATGCTCCTGCGCAAGCACCAACGCCGCACCGTTCATTAATGCCAGCACTAATTCCATAACGCTGATATCAAACGAAATAGACGCTGCGCAAAGCAACTTTGCCCCTTTAGGGATATCCCATATCTCGTTTAAAGAATATATAAAGTGTACAATTGAATGGTGCTCGATCTGCACACCTTTCGGCTGGCCGGTTGATCCGGACGTATATATTACATAGGCAAGATCCCCGGGGCTGCATGCCGGAACGATGTATGGGTCATCCGGAAGAGCGAGGGGGATATTTATCTTGACGATGCAGAAGCTACCGTTATCCGGACATTTATCAGTCAGATGCGGTGATACCAGCAGAACCTTTGCGCCGCTGTCTGAAAGCATATAAGCGATACGCTCCTGCGGGAATTCGGCATCTATAGGCAAAAACGCCCCGCCGGCCTTAAGGATTGCCAGCACTGAGACACAATAGTCCATTGTACGGCCCACAAGAAGCCCGACAATGCTGTCGGTGCCCACTCCTTGTTTTTTTAGATGTATGGCGAGCGCAGACGATCGGGTATCCAATTCGCCATAAGTCATCGATTGCCCGTTATTGATTACGGCAACAGCATCCCTCGGGGTTTTTTGAATACATTTGTACCATAAATCGACCACGGTTTCACCTTTGGGGAAAGCATAATCGGTATTGTTAAAGTGGCTAACAACCCTATCATACTCTTCGTCAGACATGAGGTTGAGCATATACAGTTTTTTATCGGGATGCTTGATCATATCTTGCAAAATGTTTATCAAATGCGAGTGAATATATTCGATCTCTTTTATAGAAAATATTGACGTTTGATGGTCATAATCCACGACAAATTTACCCGTATCATCACGGTCATTTACATGTATGCTTAAGGAATTAGCCTGATAGCCACTGAAATGCCAGCGCCCCTCATAAGTTAAATGTTCTGTGTTTTTCTGAAACTTGCCGATCTGATAGGAAAGTGTCACATCATAAAGCGAATCAATACCTTTATGCTTTTTGCGCAGATCCTGCATCAATATATCATACGGGTATTTTTGATGCTTAAGCGCTGAAAACCATCTTTTGGATACCACTTGTGAAAATTCGGTAACAGATAGGTTATCCTCAATCCCTATACGGATAGGCACCGTGCTGACAAACATGCCGAAACTGCGCTTTGCGTTCAGCGTTGTTCTGTTTGCGACAGGTGCCCCGATAGTGATATCGCTTTTATTTGTAACCCGGTTGATATAAATAGCCAAAGCTGAAAGAAATAATGAAAATACTGAAACCCTGCCTTTTTGGCAATATATGCGGATCTGCTTTGAAAGCTTGGCCGGTATCACAAATGCTTTGCGCTGTGCCTTTGTACTAAAATAATTGGTCTTTTTCTGTTTAATGACTGTTGGTTCCGGCAGCTGTGTGAACTTGCTTGTCCAGTATTGCTGGTCAGTTAAAAATCTTTTTGAATGCAGATATTCTTCCTCATCCAAGATATAATTGATATATGAATATCCGTTCTTTCCAGTTTCTTCTTCGCCGTTTAGCAAGCGCTGGTAATTAGCCATAACTTGATTACCTAAATACACCATCGATAGTGCATCGGAAATTATGTGATGGAACTTGACATATAGCCAGCCCTCCTTCTTATCAAGCTTCATCATCGCGATATAAAAGAGATTGCTGTCAATAAGCGGCATCGGGGCTTCAGTCTGTATGTTATCCCATTCATAAAGTTTCTTGACACCATGGCCGGAAAAATCTTTATAATCAATTTTATAGGGAACAAAATCAGCAACATACTGATACGGAATGCCTTCGTCAACCCCGATGCGCAAACGTGCAGATTCATTATCGCGCAGAAACATATTAACCGCACGTTCAAGCAGTGAATAATCTAGCCATCCTTTGATTTTTAGCGTACCTGCATTATTCCACATACCGGTACCCGGATGCAGTTTTTCCGTATACCAGATGCGCTGTTGCGGATGTGTAAGGACATAACGGTGCTTTTTTTGATTCATAATGCATTCCCTTACTTTAGATTAAATATTTTAAGCCGCTCGCAGTGCCAGATATTTTACGTGAAAAATTCACCCTTCCGACGCTGCAAACAAAATTATAGGCTCTGTAATAACCTGCTACAATACAGTGTCAAGATATGCCACACTCAAAATCGTCCATTAATTTCTCCCTTTCTACCCATTCAACCGAGTGTTTTACATGCTCGGCTGCACATAAAGCTGCTTGATATTCCGGGATATTGTCTATCAACACGAATTGGCAACCCGAAACATTTGAACGAATATCGCTGCCCATCGGGCAGATCGTGAGTTCATTTAAGCCATCGATAAGCCCAATTCCGCTGTATTTTAGATAAGCTTCTTTGAGTGTCCATATTTGATAAAATAACCTGCTTTTTTCTTGATTAATAAAATAAGCTTGCCGCTCTGCGTTTGACATGACCCGCTGCAATACTCCATCTGGGACCGGACGAATATGTTCGATATCTATACCCACCGGAGAATCATGCAAAGCACACATTGCCATACACTCTGAATGGCTGATATTAAAATGAATGCCTGCCGGTCTTATCAGATATGGTTTGCCATATTCCGCTACCCCCCAGTCATCAGGCGCCGGAGTAATGCCAAATATATTTTTTAGCCCAAAACGCAGCAAACGATGTGCGGCAACAACAACCGCCTTGTCTTTTTCATGTCTAAGACGGCTCACTCTTAGATGCTTTTCATCCCCAAGGCCAATCATCCATTTTTTTGTCAAGGCCTTGTCAACACCTTCTGTTTTAGCAAGCAATACTTTTATACGCATTTTTCTAAAGAACACTCGAATATTCTGACTTTACTGAATTTACGAATGACCTTCTCAATACCGATCGTTGCTTTAAACGCGAATAAATGCTCTAAAAAAAACATGCATCTATTGTAAACGCGAAATATTTGTTTTGGGATATTTTTAAGAGTACATAATATCAGTTTGCTTGCAGTTTTATTAGTCGTATGAAGTGCGGTCAGTATAATGCGACAAATGGTTTTTTTAATAGATGATACTTTATCATTAATAGTAAATGAATAGTTAAACGGGGGCTCTACCAAATCTCTGGAGAAAGTTTTTTTGTTAATAATCTGCTTGTTTAAAGGTACTACGGCTATACCAATTTTACCAGTAGTAAAGTAGGTTAATATCCGCTTACAGAAATTTCCCCTAAAAAATATTATATGAGACCAAAATAACACAAGATTTATCGTGCCTGTCAGTTTACATAAACCAAAACCTAACTGACCATAGGTGATCGTTTTTTTCCCCGTTTGACCCATCATCTTCTGAAAAGCACCTCTTTAAGACCGCCAATACGTCCTATTGCATATCCCCTTAATATCCATATTCTATTGTTGGACATTAATTGTATGTTAGCATAT
>JBMNOU010000051.1:0-12305 GCA_050943215.1 Christensenellales bacterium
ATTTAGTTGCTTGTTTTTGTACATAAAGCTTTCATTCGTTTGAAAAAATACCTTTGTTGGTCTGATAATTCTATTTAATATACCTTTTATAGTGATATGGCAGATTTTTTGCAAGTGTTTTTGTTTCTGATAAGTACGATGGCAAGTATCAACACTAAAAAATATTGATATCTTTAATAACTTGAAATGTTATTCTTTTACCGTAACGATATAATATTTTATAGTCTTTATCGCAAATGGATACAAATAATTCTACTAAAAAATCAGCATGCAATCTTTAATATTATTTGGTATAATGAACGCAGATCATTTAAACACATATTATTGGGGTGGTTTTTTGAACAGAATACCAATGAATGTTCCTAACATCATTACGCTGGGAAGGTTTTTGTTTGTACCGGCTGTCACAATACTCATTTATTTCGATATGATGCTTTACGCATTGGTCGTCTATATTGTTGCCTGCGCGACAGATCTGCTGGATGGGTATATTGCAAGGAAATACCATCTTATTACAAACGAAGGCGCTTTGCTTGACCCGCTTGCTGACAAACTGATGGCCATATTTGCAATTGTTTCTTTTACCATCACAGGTGTGCTGCCATTGTTTGTATTGATAATCATTTTGATAAAAGAACTGCTAATGATCAGTGGCGGTATTTTCCTTTATTTTAAAGATATTGTTTCACCGTCGAATATGTTCGGCAAGATAGCGGCTTTTACGTTCAATACGTCCATTGCGTTTACCTTTTTATATAAAATTGTTACACCCTGGCATATCTATTTTATTAGCTTCGCGCTTTTATTCATGATGGCATCATTGTTCCAATATGCATATTTCAATCTATACAAAAAGTTTATGAAAAAGGATAAATTATCGGGTTAATAGGCGCAAAAAAGGCCGCTTTCGCGGCCTTTCAATATTTAATTATAACTTGGCTCAATCAGGCCTAAATCTCCGTCCCACCTTTTATACAGTACATTTATCTCGTCTGTTTTTGCGTTTCGAAAGACAAAGAACTGATGACCGAGCAGCTCAAGCTGCATTTGTGCCTCTTCGATATCCATAGGCTTGACTACAAACCGCTTTGTGCGTACAATCGAAGGCATTTTCTCTTCGATTATATCCTCATTGAATTCATACTCTTCTTTCGAAAAAGCACCCTCGTGAAGACGTCTTTTCAGAGCCGTACGATGTTTATGAATCTGCTTCTCAAGCTTCTTTAAAACACCGTCGATTGAGGCATACATGTCCCCCGTGGCCTCTTCTCCACGAAGAACAATCCCATCGAAAGGAATGGTCACTTCTACAATATGTCTGGACTTTTGGATAGACATGGTTATGTGCGCCTCTGTATCCGCCCCAAAATATCTTTGAAGCTTATTAACCTTCTTCGTCACCATCTCCTTTAAGTAATCGGACACCTCCATGCCCTTACCGGCTATCATGACGCGCATAATTGCTGCCTCCTTTCTATGTATTTTTAACCCTTATATAAGGGAATACCTATTATTATCATACCTCCAAACAAAAGTGATTAATCAAAGTTCTCTTATTAAATAGTATTCTTCAAGTCAACATTGTTTTCCTGCTATTTTTTAAAACGGTCATAATCTGTTTACAAAGGATCATGTGTTCTATGTTTTGTTTGTATTTATTGAATTTTTAAAATAATAAAGCCGTGCACCCAGAAATCGACATCAAATTACAAGAGGTATTACGGCAGGTTGCTCAAAGCAGACTGATCCGAGGCACACGTCCAATACCGCTTACTGCTGCTCCCGTCAGGGCCTGACAGGGTTCACGGGCGTCCGTTGCACGGGGCCCACTCGTCAACGCCCCTTACCGTCTCCGTTCCTTACAAAATGGTGCCTCAAACTGGGAATCTAACCCTGCTATAGCGGATTGCAGGTATAGGGCACCGCTAGCTCCCCGTCTGGCACGGCAAATCTTATATCTATTATTTTGTTAATTGCAGCGAATTTTATACAAAGTATTTTTGTCTTAAAATACATTCGCTGCGGGAAGGCCCCACGCCGATCATGCCGACGCTGACACCTGTTTCGCTTTCAATAAATGCGATATAGTCTTTGGCGTTTTTCGGAAGGTCATTGTAGTCTCTGATATGAGAAATATCCCCGCTCCAACCGCCAAATTCTTTATACACTGGCTTTGCCCGAGCAATATCATCAAGGGATGCGGGATAGTTTTTTGTTACCGTCCCATCTATATCGTAACCAACGCAGACCTTAACTGTATCAAGCTCGCCCAGCGTATCCATCCTTGATAATGCGATTGATGTAATACCATTAATGCGGACCGCAAAATTCACAATAACGAGATCCAGCCAACCGCATCGCCGCGGCCTGCCCGTTGTCGTTCCATATTCCTGGCCTCTTTCCCGGATAAAATCACCGGTTTCATCAAAAAGCTCCGTCACAAACGGTCCTCTGCCAACACGTGTCGTATATGACTTGACCACTCCGACAACCTCGGTCAAAGCGGCCGGCGGCAATCCAGTACCAATACTCACGCCGCCCGAAGTAGGATGAGAAGATGTCACAAATGGATATGTTCCATAATCAATATCAAGCAGCATCCCCTGAGCACCTTCAAACAGTAGCTTTTTGCCTTGTTTATAGTAATCATTGCATACAACAGACGTATCACATATATATGGCCTTAGCTGCTCTTTATAATCCATAAATGTTCGTAGCATTTCACCGTAATCAAACGGCGGATGTTCATATATCTTCGTGATCACCGCATTTTTTTGCTCTAGCAAATATTTTAGCTTCTCTGGAAAACTATCCGAAAAAAGATCACACATTCTAAGACCAAGCCTTGCCGCCTTATCTGTATAGCACGGGCCTATACCGCGCTTGGTGGTCCCGATCACTGTCTGCTTGCCTCCGTCTTCACTCAGACTATCAAGAAGCTTATGGTAAGGCATTACGATATGTGCCCTGTCAGAGATCAGTAAATTGCTGAGCGCCACGCCTTTATTTTTAAGCTTATTGATTTCATCAATAAGCGCATCCGGATCGACCACAACGCCGTTTCCTATCACGCATGGTTTAGAATCATATAAAGACCCCGCGGGTATTAGATGGAGCTTATAAGTAACGCCGTCTACGATAATCGTATGCCCCGCGTTGTTCCCTCCCTGGTATCTAATAACCATATCGGCCTGGCTCGCAAGGAAATCAACAAAACGTCCTTTTCCTTCGTCTCCCCACTGCGCACCAAATACTACTATACCCGGCATTAGAACATCTCCTATCTATCCAGATTAAAAAAGCAGGGGCAACCCCGCTTTGTCCTACTTCATATTAGCAAAAAAACCCGTATGCGTCAACTGTTATTAATAGGCTTGTTTCCATTATTTATATGTTCCGGCCGCTATCGATTGCATAGTTTCAATAATATTATCTGTCGATAACAGACCAACAATTCCGGTCACAACGTTGCCTTTCGAATCAAACATAATCTGGGTCGGATACGCAGATATACCAAAATCATTTACAATTTGAGATTGCTCATCAAACAGTACAACTAGGTTTTTGTATCCTAAGCTTTTGTACCACGAAATAAAATCTTCCTTATCTTTTTCTCCTCTGGCCGATGGCATAACAACACTCAACACAGCAAAATCTTGCGCTTTAACCGTTAGGGCATCCAGCTCTGGAAGGGACGATGTGCACACCCCGCACCACGATGCCCACACCTCAAGATAAACGGGGCGTCCGCCATAATCTGATAACTTATGCGTATTCCCATCTATATCCTTGAATTCAAACGCATACTGCATATCGTTTGTTGCAGGCGATGGTTTTTCCATCTTTTGATTTAATTCTATTGGCACTGAGTCGGCTTTTTGGGTTTCTTTGCCGGTGTCATTGCTGCATGCCGATAATATGCCAAGCGTTAACATGAATATGATAACAACTGCCATCTTTTTCATAATACATTCCTCTCTTCTATGGTTATGCTGTAATCAAAGTAAACAGATATAGGCTATCCGTCAAAAGGAAAATACCCATAATGATAATTATAACACCGCCAATAATTTTGATAATCTTTAAGCTCCTATTAATCGCTCTTATTTTGCCCATTAGCATATCGGAGAATGCGGTAAATATAAGAAAAGGTACAAGCAGCCCGAGCGAATAGATAATCATATAAAACATGCCGGTAAAAGTGCCGCCGTAACTGGCTGTCAGGGCCAGCACAGCAGCCAATACCGGACCGATACACGGTGTCCACCCAAAACTAAACGTAAACCCAAGTAAAAAAGCACTTAACAGATCTTTTTTCTCCCGCCGGGATTCCAGTTTTTTTTCGCGCATCAGAAAGGATACTTTAACCAGTCCAGTCTGATATATACCAAGGATTATAACAGTGATTCCGCAGATAACCGTAAATATACCCGAATTAATGAGCCTTCCAAGCGTACCAAATGCCAACCCCATAATAACAAAACTCGTGCTTAAACCAAAAACAAATAACATGACCCTTATAATAGGCTTTAAAGAAATATTGAGCCTTCTGGTTTTGATTAATTGTACGCTGCCGTCAACGCTGCCTAGCAACGTTGAAATGAATACTGGCAAAACCGGCAATACACAAGGCGAGAAAAACGATATTATGCCGGCCAAAAATACGCTGCCGATTCCGACCGCTTGCATGTTTACCCTCCCTCTATTTAAGTAATAATGCTTTTATAATAATTTTAACATTATCTTTCGTTATTGATAAGTATAAAAATCACATCAAACTTAAACCTGTACAAACAAATGGGTTTTTAGTAGAATAATATTAATTAATTTTTGGGGAGAAGGAATGTATTTAATAATCTTTAACCCGACTGCCGGCGCGGGGCGGTCGCTTAAAACTATGCAACATGTCAAGCAACATCTTGATAAACATCATAAAGAGTATATAGTCATGGAAACAAAATATAAACATCATGCGGAATCTATTGCAGCCGACGCAGTAGGCAAAGGTTATCAAGGCGTATTATCTGTCGGCGGAGATGGCACGCTGCTTGAAGTTGCACAGTCTTTGCAAGGCACGGATGAGGTGCTCGGCGTGATTCCAGCAGGTACGGGCAATGATTTTAGGCATGCGATCAACGTACCTAAAGATCCTATCGAAGCAATCGACGTGATTTTGGCAGGCTATAGCCAATGCGTTGATATCGGTGTATTAAATGGCGAAAAATATTTTATTAACGTAGCGGGTACAGGTTTTGATGTAGCTGTAATAAAAAATACGAATAAAATACGCCGGATTGTTACAGGTAGTTTTGCATATTATCTCGGAATCGTCATGTCTATTATCGGATATAATAATATTTCTTTAAGCATCACTGCCAATGGAAAAACGATTGAAAGAAACGTATTGCTTGTTGCCATTGCCAATGGTAAATGTTACGCTGGCGGTTTACAAATCGCGCCAGAATCGAGCATACAGGATGGTCTCTTTAATGTTGTGGTGCTCAATCGTATCAAAAAGCCGCATATTACTAGAGCTTCCTAAGCTTGCTCGTGGTGAACTTGAGAAAATCCCCAATGCCGAACAATTTTCTTGCAGCACAATAACCATTGATTGCAATAAAAAACAAAGTTTTAATTTGGACGGGGAGGTCTTTGGTGAAACGCCTACAACATTTTCCATCAAAAGAAATGCGCTTAATGTTTTTTGTCCAAAATAAAATTCCTTACACGATGAGGCAATCCTAACGAAGCTTATAAAATCGTGCAAATTGCGCTGTATGTGCTATAATAAATCTATCAAAGTTTTTGAGGTGTCGATGTGTACAAAAAAACAAAAAGATTACGTCTTTCGAGAAAGTCCCTTTTGTTTTTAGTCACGATACTGATCGTTCTCACGGTTCTGATTACGGGCATTGTCATGATATCGACAAAAAAACGGGAAATAAAAGATACATTGACAACAATGCCCTTTTCAACAAATAACTTGTATTTTCCCGTTGGTGAAACGATCATCTATTCAGACAACGAATTACTAACATGTGTCAACGCATCACTAGATACTATCTGGCAGTTAAAACTCTTTACCGGCGGGCTTAATTATGCGACAAATGACGATCTGATTGCCGCAACAGGCGATAATGTTATCCAGGTTGTCAATGCAAAAGGGGATTTTCTTTTCCAAACTCAGCTAGACGGAATGATAAAATCCGTACGGCCGGCAAAAGATAAACTAGCCGTCAGTATCGATCAGGTTCTGACGGATAAGACACTATCATATATTATTGTATTCGATCTTTCTGGCAATAGCATTTTTCAGATTGATGTTTCAAAAAAATATGTTCTTGATTATGGCTTTGATTCTAATAATAAGCTACTGTATATTCTGGAGCTCGATGTTTCGGGTGCTGCTCCCGTATCGAGAATTTCCACATACCGACCCGAAACACAATCAATGACAGGGATAAAGGAATTTAAGGATCAGCTGATAGAAAGCATATATATGATCAATGATGAAATTTATGCGATAGGCACAAATCATTTGACCATGTATACATCACTCAACTCAACGGACCGTGAGGTTATGACCTATGGCTGGGTTTTGGAAGATATTGACATCTCACGCAATCCTAAATTCGTTTATATCCCCGGCTTTTGGCAAAATGAAATTGATATGATACGCGTTATTAAGGATTCAGGCGATGAAACAACAATTAATTTGCCACCGAATGTATTTTCTGTGCTGCATAAGGGTGAGAAAATATATTGTTTTGCAACGGATAGTATTTTCGTTTATACTGGTGATGGTAAGTACTTTAGAACCTACGCATTGCCTTTTGAAATAGAGCGCGTAGAAAGAGCGATGAATGGTTATGTGTTTATTACCAAGGGTGATACAATATTTCTAATGCCTTTGCCATAACCACCGGTTTCGGAGGAACTTTTATGAATTGGATTAATATTTTTTTTATCATACTGATTTTCGTTGCGGTCTTGGAGGGAATATACAGAGGCTTTTTGCATTCTGCTCTTAATATGGGCGCGTTCTTTCTGTCCATTATTACTTCCTACTTGCTTTATCCGGTGGTATCTGTTGCTGTTAAAGCAAATAATACAATGTTTAATTTTCTAGTTTATTATACCGAGGGCGCTGAAAAAATTAAATCTTTCGAGGATACATCTTTATTGGTAAACAATCTATCATCAGCCAAGCTTGACAGCATCATTTCTTCGTCCTCTTTAACGGCTCCGTTTACTACACTCATTCGGCAAAACGTTGAGACAAAGGCTTTTGCCCTAAACGGGCTAACCACTATCGGAGAATATTTTAACATGACTATTGTATTTACGGTACTTAATATTCTCTCTTTCCTTGTGGTCTTTTTTTTGGCAAGAATCGTTTATACATTCGTGCTGGGTGCGCTAAACTATACCGTACAATTCCCTGAGCTTAAACAGTATGATAGGACTACAGGGGCTCTTTTTGGGGTGTCCAGAGGCGTGCTGGTATGTTTTTTGATTGTTATGATTGTACCGATTATGTTTCTTGTCGTACCGGTTGACAAAATGGTTGAATATTTTTCGAATTCTACCATTGGCATGTTTTTTTACCAAAATAACTTTTTTCTACACTTAATCAGAGGGACTGTATAAAATGGTTTTGGTTTTTAAGCCCTGAGAAATGTTTCACGTGAAACAAGCTATGACCTCCTATTTGCTTGTCATCAAAAATTCATAAAGATTTTGCAGCTGCTCGTCATTGTAATATGATATCTGAATTTTTCCCTTTTTCATATTGCCGGTTATTTGAACCTTTGTCCCCAATATAGAAGAAAGCGTGCTTTCTGCCGATTTGATTTCTTGCGGTCTAAGATCTTCTTTTCTTCTTTCATTCCTATTTTCTACTGCTAAAATTGATTTTACCAGCTCTTCCGTTGCACGTACAGACAGTCCAAGTGATACTATCTTGTTTGCGATTCTGAATTTTTCTTTGTTGCTATTTAGCACAATAAGGCATCGCGCATGCCCGCTTGTCAGATCACCTGAAATAACCATATCCCGGATATCCTTTGGCAAAGATAATAGCCTTAATGTATTTGCCACTGCGCTTCTCGATTTCCCAAGACGTGAAGAAAGTGTATCCTGTGTCAGATTGTGTTCCATCATCAGCAAATTCATTGCTTCGGCTTCTTCAATGGGATTGAGATCTTCTCTCTGTAAATTTTCTACCAATGAAACTTCCATGAAAGCACGTTTAGAATACTCTTTTATGACAACAGGAACTGTATCTAGCCCAGCCAGCCGCGCGGCGCGATATCTTCTTTCCCCGGCAATGATTAAATATCTATCATCTTTTCTCTGTACAATAATCGGCTGAACGATGCCGTACGTTTTAATAGACTGTGCAAGCTCTTTGAGCTTTTCATCGTCAAAATGCTTTCTTGGCTGCTCCGTATTTATATCTATTTCGTTAACATTTATTTCGAGAACGCTTTGTGTATCGGGCTTTGTCTCAATTTGGTTACCAATCAACGCACCAAGACCTTTTCCAAGCCTTTGCTGCATCATACAACTTTCCCTCCGTTATATTCAATAATTTCATTGGCAAGCTCGTTATAGCATTGCGCGCCCAGACAGGTTGCGTCATATTTGATAACGGGAAGCCCAAAGCTTGGCGCTTCCCCTAATCTGACGTTTCTTGGTATAATCGTTCTGTACACCTTGTTTTTGAAATATTTTTTAACTTCATCAACGACCTGTATTGAAAGATTGGTTCGACCGTCAAACATCGTTAATACAACACCTTCAACCTCAAGCGATGCGTTAAGATTTGTTTTTACGAGCTTTACAGTGTTAATTAATTGGGACAGCCCCTCTAAAGCATAATACTCACATTGTATAGGAACAAGTATTTTATCGGCAGCTGTCAATGCATTTAGCGTAATAAGTCCAAGTGATGGAGGGCAGTCCATTAAAATATACTCATAATCATCTTTTATGCCTTTAAGGGCCTGCTTTAATATTTGTTCTCTTGCAATCCTTGCGACAAGTTCCACCTCTGCGCCAACGAGATCAATATTAGCTGGAATCATATCAAGGGTATTAATCATGGTCTTTATAACAACTTGCCTGGGATGTATCCCATTAATTAAGATATCATAAACTGAATACCTTAGCGAATTCTTATCAACGCCGAGCCCACTTGTTGAATTGCCTTGAGGATCAATATCAATCAGCAATACCTTTTTGCCTTTTTCCGCAAGACAAGCGCTCAGATTAACAGCTGTAGTCGTCTTTCCAACGCCACCTTTTTGATTAGCTATGGCAATTATTTTGGCCATATCGTACCCTCCTGTATCATATATTATTCATTATAGAACAAAAGAAGAATATTTTAAAGATGAAAAGCCTATTTGTCTACTGTATCTATAAAAATCTAATCTTGTTTATTCAATAATAATTTATTTTTATAGTATTGCTTCAAAAATTACAATGTGTTATTATTTTATCGGACGGTTGTCCGACTTATAATATGTATTCGGGTGTCGGTATGTCAAAGAAATTATCATCACAGTTTGAGAACAACAGACAATGCATACTTAAAACAGCTTCCAAATTGTTTTATGAAAAAGGGATCAGCGCAACGAGCTTTTCGGATATTTCAAAGGCAGTTAAGCTGTCAAAAGGAACAATCTATTATTATTATCCTTCAAAGGATCATTTGATATTCGAAGTTACCGAGTATCATCTGAATCAGATATCAAATAGAATTTTTGCCTGGATCGATACAATTAACAGCCAAACGGCAATACAAGACTCACTAATAATGCTGATTCAATCCGTTTTTGATACTGTTGACAAATGTCGCCTGCATATATGCCTGCTGAGTTATTCAATTATGGGAAACGATCTGATTCAGAACACAATCAAAGAAATGATTTCAAAATGGCATACTATGGTGGAAATTGGACTTGTCAAAATAGGGTGTGCAAATCCAAAAAGAATAGCGCAAGCGGTTTTTTTATCTCTTGACAGCATAATCATCAATAGAATTATGGGAACAATGGATATGAGTGAACAGGATATTGGTGCATATATTGCGCTAAATGTTTAATAATCAATTTTAACATGTGTTATTTAGAAAGGAATTAATATGCTCAAAAGAATACTTGTGGTTGGCGACTCGTTATCTAAAGGCGTCATCGTTGATGAAAATAAGAAAAAATATACATTGCTTAAAGATTGTTTCTTTAATCTTTTGGCGGGTAATATCAATGCGGACATGTATAACGCTTCAAGATTTGGCTCAACAGTGATTCAGGGCCAAAAACAGCTCGAATCAAAGATTGATAAAGTTAATCCCGATATTGTCGTACTTGAATTTGGTGGCAACGACTGTGATTTCTTATGGGATGATATTGCAAAGGACCCATCACTAGATCATATTCCGAAAACACCGCTCGATATTTTTGAAAAGAGCATTAACTCAATGATCGATTTTATTATTAAAAAAGGTAAAAAACCCGTGCTGGCCACTTTGCCCCCATTGTATGCGGACAGCTATTTCAAATGGTTTACAAACAGCGATAAAGAAAAAGGGTTAAATATATTGAAATGGTTAAAAGATATCTGGCGCATTTATTGGTGGCACGAGAGATATTCCAATTGCATCCAGTATATCTCAAAAGAACGTAACATTAACTGCATTGACGTTCGAAGAGAGTTTCTTAAAAGGAAAGAATTCTCGCAATATATCTGTTCAGACGGTATTCACCCCAATCAGGCGGGGCATAGGCTGATATTTGAAGCAGTGATTAACCATATAAAACAATATGCGTCTTATCTTCTTCCCTCGTATACGTTATAAATCCATAAAAAAAGCTGGCATAATATTAACGATGCCAGCTTTGATTTTAATATTACGGAACGGAGATATGCATAATGACATCCGCCGAATCTCCCGAATCGTCTGTTATATCATACCAAACTACATCTTTGCCATTAACACTTGAGAGCATAGCCCGCGTTGTTTCTGACGAAACCCTTCCGCAAGATTGGTCCTCAAAATAGTACACATATACCGCCTCATCTTTTGTATATGCAACAAAACCGTCTCCGATACAATAGTTAAGTACATTTTCTGCGATTGCCTCTGGCGCAGTATATGTGTCTTTGTTTTTTGTACATAGCATCAGACGGCTCGATTCATCTCTGTTTCTGTCTAAAAATAATATTTTATCCCCTTTAATCATCGGACAATATACATTTGTACTAGGATAGAACAGAATCCGTTCAATATCGCCATTTTCTTTTAATGGGATCACGCATATCTGTGCATCCATTGACGCAGAAGACCCATCAAGAATCTGATTTTCACCATCCGGCTGAACATATATAATGGCTTCATCGGACATAAACGGAGAGCTCACTGAAAACGGCGTATTGACAAACACTTCAATCGTGACACACTCCCGCGTTGGCAAATGGTATAAATACAGCTTATCCGTCGCATTGCCCGTTTGCTGCATCCAAAGCGCATATTCTCCGGAAAGCGATACCCTGGGTTTTCCATACAGATATTCTCTTATTACAAATCTTTCATTCGTATTTCTGTCAAATCCGCATATAGCACCGCCATATTCCGTCTTGCAATCAAGATAAACAATGTATTTTTCATTTATTTTCGGTTCAAAAAGGCTATTATAATTCTTGGTTATGTCTGTAATTTTTGCGATTTCCCCCGTCTCCATATTAAACACAGCAATTGTTTTAAGTTCTGGAGACATCTTATCGGCCTCACCTGTTGAAAAGACAACCTCATTACCGTATATATAAGGATCGTTGATTGAGTTATATTGTATTGGAAGCTCTTTGGCAGCCTTTGACATATCTTCACTGGCAATTGGCGTCGGGGTTGGTCTTGGTGTTGTGGTTACTTCTCCAGCTGTGTTTGAAGAGGATATATTTCCACCAAATAATGGTATTATAACAAAGAAAACGAGCACCGCAAACGCTGCGACTGCAGCTATCACTCCTGCAATCTTGATAATGGGGCCGGCATTCGACACTCGGAATCTTGAAATACTTCTCGTACCTCGCCCCTTGCGCAAACTTTTTCTTCTGCGGTTTTTCCTCGCTATCGATTTAAATTTATTTATCACAATGATTTCCTCCAAGAGGTTGCTTTTCAGCACTATTATACCAAAATTCTCGTATTAATCAACCGCACGGAAAAAATGGCTTTGCATATGCCCTTTGTCGTATTTTCTTTTATAATCCTTATTTAAAAAATTCAATGTTTCTTCGTT
>JBMNOU010000091.1:0-6198 GCA_050943215.1 Christensenellales bacterium
CGTTAAATTTTGCATATTTCTCCTCATGTAATAGATGTGAACAGTTCCGCAAACGAATATGAGTGGCGTTTGGCATCGGTCTTGTATATTGTATTATCATATTTTCGTTATGAATTTTATCGTCTGCGCCCGAAAAAATTAGTGTGTCATGTTTGATTCCCCTGAGCAAAGATTTAGGATACGCATCATCAAAGTGCGCCATACACATAGCAAGTGTCTCACGTACATCTTTATTGAGAAATGGCCGAAAATAATTATCAATAACATCATCTGTAACCAGAGTCGAATCAAAATACATCTCTAGCAAAATTTTACGGACCGATGACTCGGTTAAATGCAGTCTAAAAAGATTATATCCAAGCCAAGTTGTTAAAAACCTCATTGTAAAAAGATATTCGCTGTTGGGTGCCCCCGGTGAAACAAATATCAGCTTACCGATACGCTCAGGGTTTGCAGCAGCCAGACAAATAGCACTCAGACAACCCGTTGAAAAAGCGGCAATATTTACCTTGTCTATTCCTAGCGTATCTAAAAATGCTTTGATGATTAGGGCATATTCTTCTGGTGTATAATAAATATTAGGATGCCCGCTATATCCAAAACCGGCAAGATCAACCGCCAAAACTCTATAACCGTTCCTTGCAAAAATGTCGATGCTTTTCCGCCACGTATATAAAGACTGTCCTATACCATGTATGAACAGTATTGGCTGCCCTTTCCCTTTGTCGATATAATGGATATCCGTATCAAAAAAAATGCTTTCTTTCCCCAGCTCGGTATGACCGGTTATTTCAAAGCAAACGCCCAAATATGATCCGATATCTTTGCTGTTCTTAAAAATTTCCCTTGTGCTGCGCCTATACATATTGACACCCCCAAAAACAGCACTTATCAAAAAACAACAAGTCTATCCAAAAGATGCCTGTATTTACTATACTACGGTAATGTGCGCAAGACAAGCCACAATATTAAAGAATACGCAATAAACGTAACATTACATTAATAAATTTAAAGACTTTCCGATAGCTAAAGCACGTTTCTTCAACGTTTGCGGATTATTGAATTCCGGATGGACAACGCATTCATAAAAAAGTGTACTCATTATATTTCCAACAATGGGGGACGGCTCTATTTTGAGTATATCCATAATCTCATTTCCCGTTATGGCTATTTCTTTTATGCTCCAAGGCACTTTGAGAGTCACCATACGGTTAAGTTCTTTTTGCCAATTATCAGCTGAAATAACGCTGCCTGTATCATACCCGGATCCCATAAAATCCGCATAGCGCAGTGCGATCAATAGTTTAAAAACATCTCTGCCGAGTCTGATTGCACAACGGCGTATCGTTTTTGGTTTAGCACGGCCTTCAAGATCGAACATATGGTTTCGGACCAACGGAAGCACAATTCTCTTTGTTTTATTGTCAAACTTAAGAGATTCCAATTCTTCTTTAGCTAGAGTCTCTCCGAATAATTCATGACCATGCATATGATTACCCTGCCGCAATGCCATCGGCTTACCGATATCATGAAGAAGCGCCGCAAGCCTTAATTCTATCAACGGCAAAGCTGCAGCACAAGTATGTATGCCATGTCCGAGAACATCGTAGCGATGATAAACTTCGGACTGTGCTATGCCTTTCCCTTCGCTCAATCTCGGCAAAATATATGGAAGCGCACCCGTTTGCCTGAGTAGAAAAAGGCCCTGTCTGTGCGCGCATTCGTCTTTCGTCAATACTTCATATTTGGTATCTGCCACCAGTATTTTTTTTAGTTCATCCCGTTTTCTTTCCGCTGAAATGTCATTAAGCAGCGGCGCATGCTTCTTTGCGCATGCCAACAAATCGGGACTAACCGAAAACCCCAGCTCCGCCGCAAACCGTGCCATGCGCATTATCCTTAAACCGTCATCACGGATGGTCTCTTCAGGATTTTCTGCCGCTGCCCGTATCGTCTTTGTTTTTATATCTTGAAGCCCTTTGTTAGTAGGATCGATGATTTCTCCGGTTCCGATATTTATGTATAGTGCGTTAACTGTAAAATCCCGTCTTTTGGCATCTTCGCAAATGTCCGTTGTAAATGCAACCCGTTCGGGTCTATGGTTCCCGCCCCGCGGGTAGAAATCCCTTCTAAATGTAGTGTGTTCAAAGACATGCTTTTTTCCGTTAAAATCAAGATGCACTTCTATAGTACCCAGCTCCAAAGCTTTTTCGACGACCTTTAGCCCTGCACGGCGCAAAAATTCCAACGCTTTTTCTGGTCGTGCGTCAGAGCAGACATCAACATCACTCCCATCTATACCAAGGGCGATGTTTCGTACAAACCCGCCCACAAGGTAAAGCTGATGTCCATTACCGGAAAAAATTTTTGACAATACCTGCAAGCTTTCGGGCAATCCGTCCGCTTTCATTGCGTAAGAGACGCACGGTAAACACGCGTCGCCGGCCCCGTCATCAATACTCTGCCATCATTAAGCCATTCTATATCAAGTGTACCGGCTTTAAGATGAACGGTTGCCTTCTTGTCAATCAATCCTTTTTTGCTTAACGCCACAACGCTTGCGCAAGATCCTGTTCCGCATGCGAGCGTCAGCCCTGCTCCGCGTTCCCAAGTTAAGATTTTGATATTGCGCCGGTCAATAATCGTGACGAAATTCACGTTTGTCTTTTTCGGAAAAAGTGGATGTTTCTCTATCGACGGACCTATCACAGCCGCATCAATTGTATCAATGTCATCCGTGAGAACCATCGTATGGGGAACACCCATTAATACCGATGAGACTATTACCGTTTGTCCGGCCACATCGATCGGTATATCAAAAGTATCTCCGCTGCCGTTCATCGGTATGCTTTCCCGGTCAAAATATGGCCTGCCCATATCGACAGTTATGCCCGTTACAATGCCGTTCTCAATTTGAAGCTTTGGGCAAATGATTCCAGCAAGCGTCTCCACTGTCATATCCGTTTTTTTAACGATACCAGTTTCATATACATATTTGGCAAAACAACGTACGCCATTCCCGCACATTTCAGCCTCGCTGCCGTCTGCGTTAATAATCCGCATCCGAATATCAGCCTTATCTGAAGGCATCACTATCAATATTCCATCGCCGCCAACACTCAGCCTTCTTTGGCATACTTCTTTCGCAAGCGCATTCCAGTCCCTTTTCGGCCCTTTGTCTTCAAATACTAAAAAATCGTTGCCGAGCCCGTGCATCTTTGTAAAATCCATGCGTTCCTCCGAATCATTCTTTAAAAAATATTATAATGGCCTTTTTGCACAACTTCAACCATACATATCAAAAATTTTTTTGTTTAATATCAAACGTTTTTTGTAAAACATGTTATTATTATTTTATTAACAAACAAAAAGGTGAGCCAAAATGGGTATGTATGAAATTATCATGAAGAAACGCGACGGTAAAAAATTGTCACGTGAAGAAATAGAATTTTTTATAAAAGGGTATGTTGCGGGTAATATCCCTGATTATCAGGCTGCATCCTTGGTTATGGCGGCTTTTATTCAGGGGCTTGATGAAGAAGAAACAGCATATTTGACAACCGCAATGGCCTATTCAGGGAATACTGCTGATTTAAGCAGTATCGGTCTTGTTGCTGATAAGCATTCCACCGGCGGTGTCGCTGATACGACAACGCTTTTAGTTGTACCTCTTGTATCTGCCTGCGGGCTTAAGGTTGCAAAAATGTCTGGCAGAGGACTTGGCCATACAGGCGGCACACTCGATAAGCTTGAATCTATACCCGGAATAAAGACATCCCTTTCAATGGACGACTTTATTTTGCAGATCAAAGAAATCGGCGCTGCCATTATGGGGCAGACCATGCAGCTTTGCCCGGCTGACAAGATGCTTTACGCACTTCGCGATACAACGGCGACAGTGGACAGCATCCCATTAATCGCCAGCAGCATTATGAGCAAAAAAATAGCGTCCGGTGCCAACATCATTATGCTAGATGTCAAAACCGGTAATGGCGCTTTTATGAAAACACTTGAAGATGCGGCGGCGCTTGCCCAAACAATGGTCCGCATTGGCAGGCAATGTAAAAGAAAAACCGCGGCGATCATCAGCGATATGAACCAGCCTCTGGGAAACGCTGTGGGCAATTCACTTGAAGTCATCGAAGCAATTCGTATCCTTCAGGGGAAGACAACAGGTGATCTATTAACCGTTGCCCTGGCACTCTCTGCCAATATGCTTTGCCTTGCCGAAATCGCAGAAAACGACCAAGCCGCATACGATATGCTTAGTAATGCGCTTGATTCTAAACGTGCTCTCAATCAGCTTGGACGAATGATTAAAGCCCAGGGCGGAAACGATTCTGTTGTATATGATACATCACTGATGCCCCGGGCAAAACACAAAGAAACCGTTACATGCGATATAGCGGGGTATCTTAGCGCCGTTGATTGCCTGGGTCTCGGTGTTGCTGCGCAAATGCTTGGCGCGGGACGCATCAAAAAAGAAGACAGTATAGATTTACATGTAGGCTTTATCATGAAAAAACGTATCGGAGACCGTTTAGAACCAGGTGACGTAATGTTTGAAATATACGCTAACGATTTAAGCAGGCTTAAAGATGCAAAACAAAAGCTTGTAAACTGCTTTACCGTTTCGGATAAAACCAAAAAAACAGACCTTATTTACCAGTCAATCTTATAATAAAGTGGATAAGCAGTGGATAATGTGGATAGTTATGTGGACATTATGAGGTTTATATGCTAATAGGCACTGATTTTTATGGTTAATTGTCGCCGAGTTTTCTTTTCCGAGCAATCGCAGTCATTGTTTTAATAATCAAATAGAATAATATCAACGTACCAAAAACACCCGCAAGTCCGTATATCATTAATTGCAATCCCAGCGAAAACTCTGTCATGTTATTACCTCCTATATCATTGTCATTAGCTGCGGAACCAGCGAGAGCACAATACCGCCCGCCACAACGGAACCTAGCTGTCCGGCTACATTCGCTCCCACAGCCTGCATCAGTATAAAGTTATGCGGGTCTTCCGCCTTTGCCATACGCTGTACGATTCGTGAAGACATCGGGAAAGCGGATATCCCTGCCGCGCCTATCATCGGGTTAACTTTCTTTTTTGAGAATACATTAATCAGTTTGGCAAACAGCACTCCCCCGGCCGTATCAAAAACAAAAGCAACCAATCCTAGAGCCACTATCAGCAGCGTAGTTGCAGTCAAAAAATTTTCATACCGCATGGTGCCGCCGATAGTGATGCCAAGAAGCAGCGTCACTATATTGCTAAGTTCATTCTGTGCTGCATTGCTTAATCGCTCAAGCACTCCGCTTTCCTTAATAATATTACCAAACATCAGCAGACCAATCAGCGGTACGCTGATTGGTGCAATAATACCAGCAAATACAGTGATCAGTATCGGGAATAAGACCATGACCCATTTCGGGGTTTTTTTGTCCGAATATTCCATTCGGATCAACCGTTCCTTTTTACTGGTGAGTAGACGGATAATCGGTGGCTGTATAATTGGCACAAGCGCCATATAGGAATACGCAGCAACTGAGATCGGTCCTAGAAGCTTGGGAGAAAACTGCGAAGCAACTACGATAGAAGTCGGGCCATCAGCAGCTCCAATAATCCCAATGGAAGCCGCATCCTTTAAATTAAGTCCTAGCGATGGTATTGCATTTGAAATAGCTAATACAGCAAGGATGGTAAAAAAAATACCGAACTGTGCCGCAGCACCAAAAAAAATCATTTTTGGCGTGGCAAATAGCGGACGGAAATCTGTCATTGCACCTATCCCGATAAATATCAGTACGGGAAAAACATCTGTTAAAATACCGCTATTGTAGAACATCTGCAGCACTCCGATCTCTGCACCCGTTCCCCAAATAGTTTCCAAAGGAAGATTAACCAGAATCGCCCCAAACCCAATGGGTAAAAGCAACATCGGCTCAAAATCTTTTGCAATGGCTAAATATATTAATATACCACCAATCGCGTACATAATAAAGTATTGCCAATGAAAATTAAATATACCTTCAAAAATTTGCTCTGCTCCGACCATTTTTCTCTCCTATTTACGGAATTATCCCATTTCACAGAAGTAATTATACATTGTTTAATTATACTGGTCAACGTTATGGTTTTCTTTTGGGCAATCTTACATTCTCTCTTTATTTGCCGTTCAAATATTTG
>JBMNOU010000001.1:0-79296 GCA_050943215.1 Christensenellales bacterium
TTTTGTGTATAATATAAAACAAAGCAAAAAGTAAGGAAGAACAACGATGCAAAATAAAACAGATTTAGAGATTGCAAGAGAAGCCAAACTGACACCCATACAAAAAATAGCTAAAGACGCTGGGATCAAAGCGAGCGAATTAATTCCGTTTGGGTATAAAAAGGCAAAAGTTTCGCTGTCGATACTTGATAGAATGAGGGGACAAGGCAACGGAAAACTGATATTGGTATCCGCAATTAACCCTACACCGGCAGGCGAAGGAAAAACGACCGTTTCAATCGGTCTTGCCGATGCCTTAAAACAATGCGGTAAAAGCGTTTGTCTGACATTGAGGGAACCGTCCTTAGGTCCGGTTTTCGGCATTAAGGGCGGAGCGGCCGGCGGGGGTTATGCGCAGGTGATCCCTATGGAGGATATCAATCTGCATTTTACTGGTGACCTACATGCGGTTTCAGCGGCCAATAACCTGCTGTGTGCGTTGGTAGATAATCATATACAGCAGGGTAATGCACTTGGCATTGATCCGAGAAAAATTTCGATCAAGCGATGTATGGATATGAATGACCGGCAGCTTAGGTTTATTACTTGTGGACTTGGAGGAAGAGCCAACGGAATGCCGAGGGAGGATAGTTTTGACATAACAGCCGCGTCGGAGGTAATGGCCGTGCTGTGTCTGGCCAGCGATCTGCACAATTTAAAAGACAGGCTCTCAAGGATAAAAATTGCCTACACATATGACGATAAGCCGGTTACTGCAGGTGAACTCAAAGCCGCGGGCGCAATGGCAGTGCTATTAAAAGATGCGATCAAACCGAACATTGTACAGACGCTTGAAAAAACACTTTGTCTGATGCACGGTGGGCCGTTTGCGAATATTGCACACGGGTGCAACAGTTATATTGCTACTAACATGGCGCTGCATCTAGCAGACTATGTGGTTACTGAAGCCGGCTTTGGCGCTGATCTTGGTGCTGAAAAATTTCTCGATATTAAATGCAGGCAGACGGGGCTTTGGCCTGATGCAGTAGTCATTGTTGTCACATTGCGCGCGCTTAAGGTCCATGGTGGAAAGGGTCAGAACGAGCTTGGTGACCTTGATGAAACGGCAATCAGAAAAGGGATGGAGAATGTTTACAAACATATCGAAAACTTAAAAGATTTCTATGGCTTGCCCGTCGTGGTTGCAATTAATAAATTTAAAACGGATGCTGAACGGGAGATTAAGCTGGTTATTGATTTATGCAAAGAAAAAGGCGTTGCAGCACTGCCCACCGAGGTTTGGGCAAAGGGTGGAAAAGGCGGTATTGCTCTGGCGGAGGAAGTCATACGCATTGCCAAAAAAACAACGCCAAAATATCCATACGATCTTAAGGACAGTATTATGACCAAGATTGAAAAGCTTGCAAAGACCATCTATGGCGCGAGCGATGTGCATTATTCTGCCGGCGTAGCAAAAGCCATTGAAGCTCTAAGCTATAACGGATACGCAAATCTGCCGATCTGCATAGCAAAAACACAATATTCATTGTCGCATGATCCGCAGCTGGTCGGCCGGCCGCATGATTTTATCTTTACAGTAAGGAATATCAAGCTTTCCGCGGGAGCTGGGTTTATCGTGGTATTTGGGGGCAATATTACAACGATGCCTGGGCTTCCCAAAAACCCTGCGGCAGAACAGATTACGATTGATGACGATGGTCAGATAGACGGGCTGTTTTAATAAACAAGCAAAACGCATAATCATACATGCGTTTTTTTGCTGCTCAAATGTTATAAGAAATATGGGTGCAAGGGGTAATTGTATATTATTTATGAACTTTTTTTATTTAGACGTTTTTTTATTTTACTGTATGTTATAATGTACAGATCGATTTTCTGCTTAAAATGGAGGTTGTTATGGGCAAAAAGGGTTTAATATTTCTGCTTGTGCTTGCTGTCGTCATTGCAGGAGCAATCGGCGGAACGATTATCTTTTTATCCCGGCTTAATGCCGAAGATATTGAAGGGCAGACAGCCCGAGGGTCAATTCTTACAAATTTAAGCGATGTCCAAAGCAACCCAATTATATACATGAGGCTAAAAGATGATCAATCAGCCATAGAGCTTGAGCTTCGTGAAAAGGGTATTTGGACCTCGGCTAACAATCAAACCCCGATTGACCAGGATGCGGTAAAAAGCATATTGTCTAGTTTGACGTTTGTTGATGTATCAAAGATGATGGATATAGGCGAGGCGAATCTCTCTGCATATGGACTTGACCCGGGCGATCTTGTTGTCACATACATGACAAGTGCAGGTGTATATACATACTATTATGGTCAATATGCAATGGGTAAAAACGCCGTATATTTTCGTAAACAGGGAGACGATACCGTCTATACTATTAAAGCATATTGTTTCGATGATATCAAAAATGCCCTGGTTGCGCTTAGAGAATAGTATTGCAATTAACTCATAAGCATCAAAATGCTTTTATCAAGCCTCCGCAGCGTTTCGTATTTTCCCAATAGACAGGCGGCCTCAACTGCACCGCCCGGCGTCACCAAAGTCCCCGTAATCGCAATACGCAACGGCCAAAGAAGCTGGCCGTTTTTTATTCCCAGCTTTTCAACGAGTGCCGTGAGCACATCCTTTAACGGCTCGGGAGAATAGTCTTGATGAACTTTGAGAACCTCTCTGGCTGCTTTAAGAACAGGCAGTGCGGCTTCAGCATTGGTATTCATGCGTTTATGGTAATATAGTGACTTATCAAAATCCGGCATAACAGTAAGAAACGAGAGCTTCACGGGTATCTCGGTTAGCCTTTCTAGCCTTGGCTGAAGCGTCTCGGCAATGAGATTAAGATCAAAACCCAATACGCCACATTCCTTAAAATAAGGCATTGCAGCTTGTATAAAATCCTGTTTTGAGAGCGCGCGAATGTACTGCGCGTTCATCCACGTCAGCTTATCCACGTCAAATATAGCGGATGATTTGGAAAGCCCCTCGATTGAAAAAACCTGAATAAGCTCGTCCAAAGAAAAGATCTCCTGATCAGTCCCTGGGCTCCATCCGAGCAGCGCGATATAGTTGAGCAAAGCTTCTTTTAAATATCCTTTTTGAACAAAATCATCAAAAGATGCATCTCCATGGCGTTTTGAAAGCTTGCGCTGCTTATCTTTCATAACGACAGGCAGATGGATGTATTCGGGGATATCCCAGCCAAGCGCAGAATACAAAAGGTTGTATTTCGGTGTAGACGATAAGTACTCAACGCCCCGGATCACATGCGTAATGCCCATCAGATGATCATCAACCACGTTGGCCAGGTTATATGTCGGCATGCCGTCTGCTTTGAGCAAAACGTTGTCGTCAAGGTCAGCATTAGGAACGGTAACGGCGCCGAAAACAGCGTCTGTATATGTCGTTTTGCCCTCGCGCGGTATATTCTGCCTGATAACATATGGTTCTTTCGCATTTAGTCTGCGCGCAATTTCCTGCTCGGTTAGCGATAGGCAATGCTTGTCGTAGGTGTACGTTTCGCCTCTTGCCTCCGCTTTGGTCCTATCTTGCGCCAAACGTTCTTTGGTGCAGAAACAGCGGTATGCGGCATTGCATTCAATTAATTTTTCGGCATATTTTTTATATATTTGGGCGCGCTCGCTCTGAACATACGGCCCGAAATCACCACCTACATCCGGCCCCTCATCGTAGTAAAGCCCGGTTTGCTTGAGAGTGGAATAGATCATGTCTTTTGCACCAGGAACTTCTCTGTTAAGATCAGTGTCTTCAATGCGCAGAATAAACTTGCCGCCATTCTTTCTTGCAAAGAGCCAGGCATATAGCGCAGTGCGTAGCCCGCCGATATGAAGATATCCAGTAGGGCTTGGCGCAAATCGTGTTCTTACTTGTTTCATGTTCAAATCTCCTTTCCGGCGCTTCGCAGCTTGTCAAGCTGGGCGTTTCTGACATATAATGCTATATCGGCACTAACCATCAGAAAATTCAAAACATATAATGCAAGTACAAGATCGAAGCTGATGAGCACTTTATGCAATATTCCCGATAGATATGCCAGATTCAAAAAAATAAGAAAGAGCAGGCTTTTTCCTTTTACCGAACGCGCTTTATAAGAGCGGGCAATCGAAAAAGGCCATGAGATGCCAAAGCAGACAAGCATAAGCGCTTCAAAGATACTAAAACTCATTAGCTAAGCCTTCCTCTCATATTTATGACGCGTGTATAAAAGAACAATCGTATCCACTGTGACCAAAGTCACGTTTAAAAAGTATACGATTACTATATAATCAAGGTCGAATAAAAATTTATGGGCAATACCAAAAACATATCCCAGCAAAACAATACATGAAAACAATAGGCTTTTGCCTTTCGTACTCTTGTTTTTAACTACGCGTCTGATCGATATCGGCCAAGCACAGGCGATAAACAAAAAAAAGAACAACTCAAAAATACTGATATCCATATTTAACTTTTTAGTATTTTCGAAAAGCTGTCTTTCAGGCCAACGATCTGGTTAAAAACAAGGCGATCACCGCTATCCGGATCAACACAGAAATACCCTTGTCTGATAAACTGAAACTTTTCACCGACAGCTGCATCGACGCCTTCTTTTTCAATCAGCGCGTTTTTGAGAACCGTAACGGAACCCTGATTTAACCTGTCCATGAAATCCCCATTAGGTTCCTCCGTTAAAAGATAATCGTAAAGCCTGATTTCGCAGGGAACAGCCGTTGCCGCATCGACCCAGTGCAGCGTGCCTTTGATTTTGCGGCCTGCTGTTGGTCCGCCTGTTTTTGAGCCAGGGTCATAGCTGCATACGAGTTCTATAATATTACCGCTGCTATCTTTAACAACTTTTTCGCATTTGATAATATAGGCATCTTTTAGCCGGACTTCTTTTCCGGGAGCCAGACGAAAATACTTACCCGGCGGATCTTCCATGAAATCGGTGCGCTCGATATATATCTCGCGCGAGAAAGGCACATTCCTGCCGCCTGCCGCTTTGTTGTTCGGAAGGTTCTCAGATCGCATTATTTCAGTCTCCGGTCCGTAATTTTCGATTACCACTTTGAGAGGGTCGAGAATAGCCATACGGCGCGGGGCGATATTGTTTAGGTGTTCTCTAACGCAGTGTTCGAGTAGCTGCACATCGACTTCACTATTCGATTTAGCGACTCCTATCCTGTCGCAGAAATCACGGATCGACTCGGGAGTGTAGCCCCGCCTTCTCAGGCCCGATATCGTGGGCATCCGGGGGTCGTCCCACCCCGCCACAACGCCCTCATCCACAAGTTTTTTTAAATACCGTTTGCTCATAACAGTCCGCGAAAGGTTAAGCCGGGCGAACTCGTATTGATGCGGCTTAGGATTGCAATCACAGTTTTCGATGACCCAGTCGTAAAGCGGACGATGGTCCTCAAATTCGAGAGTGCATATACTATGTGAGATCTTTTCGTAAGCGTCGCCTAAAGGATGGGCGAAGTCGTACATCGGATAAATGCACCAATCGTCGTTTGTCCTGTGGTGAGACGCATGCAATATCCGATAAATGATCGGATCCCGCATATTAAGGTTAGGGCTTGCCATATCGATCTTTGCCCGAAGTACTTTTTCGCCGTCTTTATATTGGCCGGCCCTCATTTCTAGAAATAGTTTTTTGTTTTCTTCTACGCTTCTATTCCTAAAAGGGCTTATTATCCCAGGTTCGGTCAGCGTGCCCCTATATTCCCTGATTTGATCAGCGCTGAGGTCACAAACATATGCAAGCCCTTTGTCAATTAGCAAAAGCGCGCAATTGAACATATAGTCAAAATAATCTGAAGCAAAAAAAACGCCCGACGGAGTAAACCCAAGCCATGTCACATCCCTGTAAATGCTTTTGATATATTCATCATCTTCCTTAACTGGGTTTGTATCATCATATCGTAAGTTGCACTGTCCACCGTATTTAATAGCGGTGCCAAAGTTGAGACATATGGATTTAGCATGTCCGATATGAAGATATCCATTAGGCTCGGGAGGGAACCGCGTTATAATATGGCTGACACGGCCATATTGAAGATCAGTGTCAATTACCTCCTCAATAAAATTTCTAGATATAGTTTCTGTCATTAGTTTAAATCCTCCAAAACACCTTAGGGTTATCCGATATGGTGCTTATATTTCGGTGCATCTATTGGAACGGCGATATGTTTTTTAGCCGCCGCTACAAGTTCTCTAAATAACGGGTGTGACCGTATCGGGCGCGACTTAAATTCCGGATGGAACTGTACGCCGACAAACCATGGATGATCGGCAATCTCGATAATCTCTACAAGCCCGTGGTCCGGATTAATACCGGAAAAACGCATTCCCGCTTTGGACAATTCTTCAAAATAGATGTTGTTGAACTCATACCTGTGTCTATGTCGTTCACTGATATCTTTCTGGCCGTATGCGGCATAAGCAAATGACCCTTCTTTAAGGGTGCATTTATAGCTTCCGAGACGCATGGTGCCGCCCATATCGGTGATTTTTTTCTGTTCGGGCAACAGATCTATAAACGGATATGGCGTATCGGAACAATGCTCGGTTGAATTCGCTTCCCGGTGTCCTAGCACATTGCGTGCAAACTCGATTATTGCCAGCTGCATCCCAAGGCATATTCCAAGAAACGGCACGTTGTTTTCCCTACAATACTGTATTGCCTTTATTTTTCCTTCTATACCTCGCTCACCGAAACCACCCGGTACGATAATGCCGTGCGCTTCGCCCAGCAGCGAAGCTACATCTTCCGTTTCTTCGAGGTCGACCGCATTGATCCACAAAATTTTAACGTCCAGATTATTTGCGATACCCGCATGTGTCAGCGATTCGACGATGCTGAGGTATGCGTCGTGAAGCTCGATATATTTACCTACAATGGCGATTTTAACAGTGTCTTTTAGGTTTTTCTGTATTTCGACGATCTTTTCCCATTCCGGTATGCTTGAGGGAACATCAGGAAGAGAAAGCTTTTCGCAGACAAGCGTATCGAGTTTTTCTTTCCTTAAAAGCATAGGAATCTCGTAAAGCGTTTGCGCATCGAGATTCTGAACAACGCATTTAGGGCTTACGTTACAAAAGAGCGCGATCTTACGCTTGATGTCGCTTGTCAGCTCAAGCTCCGTTCTGCAGACAATGATATCGGGCTCTATACCGATGGTCCGAAGCTCCTTGACGCTATGCTGTGTCGGTTTTGTCTTAAGCTCTCCGACCATCTTTAAATATGGCATCAGCGTGACATGGATGAACATGCAGTTTTCCTGGCCGACCTCCCATTTGATCTGTCGGATGGTTTCCAAAAAAGGCTGCGACTCGATATCACCAACTGTACCGCCGATTTCAGTGATGACGACATCCGGTTTGTTCTTGCTGGCAACGCTGAAAATTCTCTCTTTAATCTCGTCGATGATATGCGGGATAACCTGAACCGTTCCGCCAAGGTAATCGCCCCTGCGCTCTTTTGATATGACTTTCCAGTAAACCTTGCCGGTTGTTACGTTGGAATCCGCAAAGGAATTTTCATCAGTAAACCGCTCGTAGTGTCCGATATCAAGATCGGTCTCGGCGCCGTCATCGGTGACAAAAACCTCACCGTGCTGAAACGGGCTCATTGTTCCCGGATCGACATTGATATAAGGATCGCACTTTTGCAGCGATACCTTAAGACCACGGCTTTTTAGCAGCAGACCAAGAGACGCGGCGGTAATTCCTTTTCCTAGTGACGATACAACCCCCCCGGTAACGAAGATGAATTTTGTTGCCATTAATACCCTCCAGAATAATAGATGATTTTACAGATATTCCATAACGACGATTCTCGTGCGTTTTTTCAACGATGTCTTATCAATTTCGAGATAACATTTTCCGGGGCGCGACACATCATATTCCCTATCTGATGCTTCTAAAAAATCATCGAGCAGCGCGATATCAAGGGTGGATGCAGGCGTTTTGAAATGCATCGGAATGATGATATTGGGAGACAGCCTTTCACAAATCGTGAGCGCTTCCTTAGCGTCTATGGTGTAGTGGCCTCCAACCGGTATCAGCAGTATATCCGTTCCCTCTATTTTTTTGTATACTTCTTCAGAGGGTATGCAGCCGATATCTCCCATATGGCAAAGCTTAATGCCATCAGTAAAAAGCATAAAGGCAAGGTTTTCACCCCTATGCCTGCCTTGTGAATGGTCATGCCATGTTTTGACGCCTTCAATTTTAAGATTGCCAAACTGATGGACCCCTTGCGTTTTCACGACAGAGTATTTCCCTTTTACAAGGCTCAGATCGTTATGGTCAAAATGGGCATGACTGATAACGACAATATCTGCCTCAACATCCTGATGCGGGTATCCTATTGTGTCATCGTAAGGATCAAACAATATTTTTGTTTCGTTCCCAACAGTGACTTTAAAACAAGAGTGTCCGAGCCATTCAATAACCATGTTTTCACCTCAATTCATACAGATCTAATTTATGCAATCTTTCATGCTTTTAAACGAAAGACTGAGTCTGTTGATTGTATTAAGATTCCCCATATTCAGCTCATATTCGAGACTTATACTGCCGCCCTGATCGCAAAACGTACTTTCGACATGATGTGCAAAAATACTCAAATGCAACTTTCCATATGGCGTAGATACGTTGCTTTCGTATATACTGTTTTTTGAAAATACCATATGGGTATCTATAGGACCATTTCTTAATAGCGTGACACTCCCTTGTTCCAAAACGAGTGTAGTGGTTACACCATCAATCCCAGTCAGCTCACTTTCGTCATACTCGATCAGATAACCGCTTTCTTTCTTATAGAGCCGGCCTTCTGTAACAAACTCGACATAGTTATCTTTACCCCCATCGATTTGCATACCTTTAATTGTCAGCAGAACCTTCTGCATATAGAATACCCCCAAAATAATTCTAGTGTATTATAGCACATAACAAACGGTTTTATAAATAGCAAATGAAACATATACAAAGAAAATTGCATAAAACAATCAAACACACCCATTTCTTACATTATTTAGTTTCGGTGAATAGTTTTTTTTTATATGGCAATAATAAAAACGCATATGCATACGATAATTTAAAGTGAGGAAGACATTTTATGACATCTATAAAAAAGGCGGTTGTCCTGATGGCTGTGCTGCTGATAACCGTTATTGTATTTAGTGCATGTGTAAGAGGGCCGTTTCGGCTTCATATTATCGCCAATTCTGACAGCGCAACCGACCAGCAGGTCAAGCTTGACGTAAGGGACGCTGTTCTTAAAGTAACGAAAGATAGCATCAAACAATGTCAAAGTGCGCTTGACGCAAAAGAATATATCAGCAATAACCTTGGGATAATATTAGAGACGGCAAACGAGACGCTTGTTGAAAACGATTTGAGCTATCGGGCAATGGCAACGGTCGGCATTTATCATTTCCCTGAAAGAAGCTACCAGGATGTTTGTTATCCGGAAGGAGAATATCAAGCATTAAGAATCATTCTTGGCGATGGCAAAGGGGAAAATTGGTGGTGTGTGATGTTTCCTCCGCTATGTCTAAGTGAGATAGATCAAGAAGTAAAGGATATAGAGTACACATCGTTTTTCGCAGAACTTTTTAAACTGATATTTGGAGAATAATGTTTGTCCCGTCAATAAACTATTGGAGAGACGTAATGAAAGGACAAAGAATAAAAAGGCTGTTGGCAATTATAATTATTTTGCTTACGGTCTTATTTTATGGATGCAGTGTTATACCGGCAGCGGCATATAAGTTTGGTTCAAGCGGAGATCAGGTAAGTGAAATACAAAAAAGGCTTAAGGACTGGGGATATTATAGCGGCGATGTTGACGGTAAGTATGGCAAGGCCACCGAAGACGCCGTTATCGCTTTCCAAATAAAACATAAAATCACGATAGACGGTATCGTGGGTGCCGAGACAGCTGAAAAACTGGGAGTGGCTTTATCGAGCGGCAATTCAAGATCAGGCAATAGCGATGTCTATCTTTTGGCAAGGCTTGTTTATGGGGAGGCAAGAGGCGAGTCGTATACAGGCAAGGTTGCTGTTGCGGCTGTAGTGCTAAATAGGGTTGAAAGTTCGCTTTTCCCCAATACATTGGCTAAAGTCATTTATCAGAAAGGCGCATTTTCTGTCGTCGATGACGGACAGATCAACCTCTCGCCGGATTCGGACGCTCTCAAAGCGGCAAGGGATGCAATCAATGGGTGGGATCCTTCAGGCGGTGCGCTATTTTATTACAACCCAAATAAAACCTCTAATGTGTATATCCGATCGAGGCCTGTCATTTGTACAATAGGCGATCATATTTTTTGTAAATAAGGAGAGTTATGCAGATGAAAAAAATTTATAAAATTTTTGCTGTCAGTATTGCCGGTGCGCTTATCGTTGCATTGTCAGTTTATTCTATAATATTGGATGATCAGAAAAAAGTGCTTAGCAATCAGATTGCAGCAACTTACCAAAAATCTTTTGAAGAGCTGGTGGTAGATCTGGACAGCCTTGAAACCAAGCTGTGCAAACTAGAAGCGGCTAGCGGACTTAATCAGTATTCGATGCTTTTGATGGACGTATGGCGGCAGACAGGAGATACGGAAAGTTCGATCGCGGCGCTGCCTGTTGCGTATGACGGAACGTCCTCACTGACGCAGTTTATTAACAGGATGGGTGATTATTGCCGGTATCTGTCTAAAAAAATTGCACAGAATCAGGATATTTCTGAAGAGGATATGGGCCAGATCAGATTGCTTGCCGGTTCGTGCAGACAGATATCACAGCAACTTACAACCATGCAGCAGCAGGGATATCCAACGGAAGCGATTGCTTTAGGCGGCGCATTCTTGCCCGAAGAAAGGCTCGAGGGAAATCTTGATTTTTCTAATCAGGAATTTCCGAGGCTGATATATGACGGGCCATTTTCCGAGAGTACAGAGAATAAACAGCCAGAAGGGCTTAGCGGTCAGCAGATGACGCAAGATCAGGCGAAATCGATAGCGGCAGCGTTCCTTGATGTGGATGTGAATACATTGTCAAGTGACGGAGAAATTAACGCTAATATCACTTGTTTTGCTTTTTCAGGTGAACAGGATAGAAAACCGTTTTCTATATATATCGCCAAACAGGGGGGAAATGTACTCTGGTATATGAGCCAGAGGGAAACGGGAATTTCGGCCGTGCCGACCGATGAGCGATATGAGCAGCTGACGGCAATCGCGCAGCAGTACCTGATTAATAAGGGATATGGTGAAACGGCAGCGAGTTACGCCCAGTTTTACGGCGGTATGGCAATCATCAATCTTGCACCTGTCGAAAACGGGGTAGTACTCTATCCCGACCTCATTAAAGTATGGGTTGATATTTCGGCTAACGATGTGGCGGGTATCGATGCATACAACTATCTGATGTCTCATAAGCAACGGCGGCTTAACCCCCCGGTTTTAACGGAGCTTCAGGCGAGAGAAAAGATCAACGGCAGCCTGACGATAACAAACGTGCGGCTTGCATTGATTCCGCTTGAAACAAACGAGGAAAAACTGTGTTATGAATTTACCGGTTCTATTAACGACCACGATTATATTATTTACGTAAATGCCGAAACGGGAATGGAAGAGGATATATTGATCATCCAGCATACCAACGAGGGAACATTGGTTATGTAAAACAGATGCAAAAAAGAGAACAGTTCGTTCTCTTTTTTGGTTTTAAGTAAGATTTTGTTAACTTGTTTCTCTGGCTGCTATCATTTCTTTGGTTTTCATCAGCCGCGTTAGGTTGCCCCGTTCGTTTTCTTCCAGTTTCATTCTGATATATTTAATCGTCTCCTCAAGCTGGGGGACCATCACATATTCCAGTGCGTTAACGCGCCGGCGTGTTTTCTCAATCTCGTCTGCAAGCATGTTGCATGTTTTCTCAAGCTCCGCGAGAACGATCATCTGCGGCAGCACGCTGGCCAGCAGAGATGTCGCGCTGTCGAGTTCGGCAGAGGTTGTAAGCATACCATACGGAAAAAAGGACTGCTCGCGCTTTTTTTCTGTGTACGAGATCTTTGGAACATCGACGCTCATGATATTTTTTTTGGCAATGCTGATCTCTACTTCCCTGACCGGAAACAACAAAGCCTCATCAAACGCTTCTTTTGTCATCGCGACACGCGCAAGAACAAAACCGGCCAGCGCAGATGACAATGCAGATTCAACCTCTTGCCTCATTGCTTTGTTCTTTTTTATCAGCAGCATAAACTGACGGACCATTTCGTCACGTTTATCCTTAAGCAGCTTATGTCCGCGTGTTGCAACGACAAGGCGCTTTTTCAGCCTGGTCAGCTCCATTCGCGTGGGGTTTACTCTAAGTAAAGCCATTTTTTATTCCTCATCAGCAGGCAGGTATTTTTCGATGTATGCGTCTTTGATACGCTTGAGCTCTACTTTCGGTAATATCTTAAGCAGCTTCCAGCCAAGATTAAGCGTTTCCTCAACGCTCCTGTTTTTTTCATACCCCTGGGAAACATACTCTTTCTCAAACGAGTCGGAAAACTTTGCGTATAGTTTGTCGACATCACTTAAAGCCGCTTCTCCTAGGATCACCGAGAGCTCCTTGGCGTCTTTACCTCTTGCATAGGCCGAAAAGAGTTGGTTCATCGTATCCGCATGGTCTTCTCTGGTCTTATCCTTACCGATGCCCTTGTCTTTAAGGCGCGACAGTGAGGGCAGCACATCGATAGGGGGTATAATACCTTTTCTGTGCAATTCTCTCGAGAGGATGATTTGCCCTTCAGTGATATATCCGGTCAGATCGGGTATCGGATGCGTTTTGTCGTCCTCGGGCATCGTTAGAATGGGTATCTGCGTGACGGATCCCTCTTTGCCTTTAATCCGCCCGGCGCGTTCATACATCGTCGCAAGATCGGTATAAAGATATCCCGGATAGCCACGCCGGCCCGGTACTTCCTTTCTAGCCGCAGAAACTTCGCGCAGCGCTTCGGCATAGTTCGTGATATCCGTGATGATCACCAGCACATGAAGGCCTTTTTCGTATGCCAGATATTCCGCTGCCGTCAACGCCATTCTCGGCGTCGAAATGCGCTCAATTGCAGGATCGTCTGCGAGGTTGATAAACAGCACGGTTCTTTCAATCGCGCCCGTTTTCTTAAAATCGCTGATGAAAAAATCCGCTTCCTCAAACGTAATGCCTACTGCGGCGAATACGACGGCAAAATTGGATTCGCCGCCCAGTACTTTGGCCTGACGCGCTATCTGTGCGGCGAGATTTGCATGCGGGAGGCCTGAACCTGAAAATACAGGCAGCTTTTGTCCGCGGACGAGCGTATTAAGCCCGTCGATAGCCGAAATGCCTGTCTGTATAAATTCCTCCGGATAAGCCCTTGCCGCTGGGTTGATGGGCTGGCCGTTAATGTCCATGCGTTTTTCTGGAATAATGGCCGGGCCATCGTCGATTGGCTGTCCCATACCATCAAACACCCTCCCGAGCATGTCGTACGAGACGGACAGCTCGATGCTCTTTCCCAAAAACCGTGCCTTGGAAGTGGCGATCTTAAGGCCGCGGGAACTCTCGAAAAGCTGGACAAGTGCCTTATCACCATTGACTTCGAGCACCTTGCCGCGCCGGATGTCTCCTCTCTGCTGCTCAATTTCGACTAGTTCGTCGTATTTGACGCCGCTGACGCCTTCCACCAGCATCAAAGGACCCACAACTTCTTTTATCGTGCGGTATTCCTTAAGCAATATCTATCCCACCTTCCTCATAAAGCGCTGACATCTGGTCATGGAGCTTTTTATCAATTGCCGCAAAACGTTCGGCAATGTCTTTTTCCTCTATATATTTAGCTCTGCCAATATCTTCGCGAACAGGCAGAGAGGATATCTTCGAGAACTCGGCACCGGCATCAAGCGCCTTTTCGCCTAGCTCACCCCATTTTAAAATTAGCTTTAGCATGCCGAACTGTTTTTCAAGCGATGTATACGTATCGATTTCATGAAAAGCGTTCTGGTGAAGATAGTCTTCTCTAACAGACCGCGCTGTTTCCAGCTTGAGCCGGTCTTTAAGAGACAGCGCATCGAAGCCGACCAGCCGGACGATCTCTTCGAGTTCAGCCTCTTCCTGCAGAAGCTGCATCGTCTTTTGCCGAAGGATGACCCATTCGTCCGAAACGTTAGCGTCAAACCAATCCGAAAGCCGCTCTACATACAACGAATACGACGTCAGCCAATCGATCGCCGGAAAATGCCTTTTATATGCGAGTTGTGCGGAAAGCCCCCAGAACACCTTGACAATCCGAAGTGTCGCCTGGGATACCGGCTCGGATATATCGCCCCCCGGCGGTGAGACCGCCCCTATTGCTGAAATAGCGCCGATACGCCCGTTGCCGCCTATCGTCCTCACCATACCCGCACGTTCATAAAAACCGGCAAGCCGGGATGACAGGTATGCGGGGTATCCTTCTTCGCCAGGCATTTCCTCGAGACGGCCCGACATCTCGCGCAGCGCTTCCGCCCAACGTGAAGTTGAGTCGGCCATAATAGCAACTTTATATCCCATATCGCGGAAATATTCCGCAATAGTAATACCTGTATATATCGATGCCTCACGCGCCGCAACAGGCATGTCCGATGTGTTTGCAATAAGCACAGTCCGTTTCATTAAAGGCTCGCCCGTACGCGGATCTTTAAGCTCGGGGAACTCCATAAGAACGTCTGTCATCTCGTTTCCGCGTTCGCCGCAGCCAACATATACAATGATTTCGGCGTCTGCCCATTTCGCAAGCTGGTGCTGAACAACTGTTTTGCCGCTGCCGAAAGGTCCGGGAACGGCCGCAACGCCGCCTTTGGCAACAGGAAAAAGCGTATCGATAACCCGCTGTCCGGTTATCATTGGTTCGTTTGGCGCGAGTTTCTCAGCGTATGGACGCCCTTGCCGGACAGGCCATCTTTGAAGCATCTGTATATCTATAACTTCACCGGATGCGCTTTTTAGCTTTGCCACCGGTTCAACGATGGTAGCTTCGCCGTCGGCAATCCATTCGATTGTTCCCGAAACGCCGTGTGGTACCATAATGGAATGCCTGACCAGCGTTGTTTCATCGACATACCCTAAAAAGTCACCTGATGAAACAGCGTCGCCGGCTTTGGCCGTTGGTATAAACACCCACTTTTTATCATGATCAAGTGCGCTTATCGAAACGCCGCGGCTAATCCGATCACCTGTCTGTTTTTTGATCTTATCGAGCGGACGCTGGATGCCGTCGAAGATCGATTCAATCAGCCCGGGTGCCAGCTCGACCGAAAGAGGGCTGCCCGTAGAATATACCGGTTCATCCGGGCCAAGACCGCTTGTTTCTTCATATACCTGAATGGAGGCCATATCGCCTCTAAGTTCTATGATCTCTCCTATCAGCCGCTGTTCGCTAACCATGACAACATCATACATCTCACATTGTCCTAAGCCCTTAGCCACAATCAGAGGACCGGAAACCTTGACTATTTTGCCTTCCATATACATAACCTTTCTATCAATAATCCTCAAATCTATACCGCGCGCAACCGTAGATTAGTCGTCTCCCAGAATGTTAATGCCAATCGCTTTCTCGACATTGGCATTAATACCCCGCATCCCGAGTCCGGTTGTGCCCCTGTTTCCGGGTATGGGAATGATGGCGGGAAATGGCAACGTCTTATATCTGTCAATCGTTTCTGCGGCTATTTCTGCAGCCTGCTCCGTCACAAAGATGATAGCGTAGCCGCTTTGCGCCAGACGGTTGATCGTCTTTATTACTTCTCCGTCCGTTGCGGGATACACATCGATGCCAAGCGATTTAAAACCAATTACGCTATCAGAATCTCCCACAACACCAATCTTGTTCATATACTTCCTCGCTAAAAAAGTTCTTTCATTCTCTCTGAGACCACATCGGCATTGATACCGCCCAGCTTTGCCGTCATCACCATACGCACGGCTGCGGCCTCCCGCTGCTTTGCGATGTAATAGCACATAAGAGGTCCTATACCAAACATGTCATGCCACTTTGCCCGAAGCATCTGCAACAGGTAATCATCCCTTGCCTTTTCCAACATATACAGGTTTTTGCTTTTTTGATATTCGGCGAATGCGGATGAGAAAGCGCGGGAGAAGTCTCCTTTAAATAGGGAATTATATATGTTCTCATCTGAAAGATCAAACGCATTGATGAAAGTGTTCTTTTCTATATTGCCTCCTTCAAAAAAAGTTTTTTCAAAAACCTCTTTTCCATAACCAGATAAACGTATGCGCATAAAAGCAATGATGTTGGACAAATCAAAATACGCCTGAAAATATGCGCTGACGAGCGGGTCATGCATATCATGGATCAATGTGTTAATTTCTTTCGCATATGCTTTGTCAAGGGTAATTCCGACGATGGATACGTCATTTACGGATGCGAACTGTTTATCAATATATACCAAGGCATCTGTCATTGTTTGCGGCAGTTCACGGTAATCATTCTCGCTGATCGCCCGTTTTAATATTTCTACGCTGATATTGCCGGGTGTTAGCTCAATGCTGTCAAGATCCTGGTTGAGCATAGTGAGTTTGATTAAAATTTTCAGGTTATGATAATCCTTCTGTGTGCGCATGATCTTAATAAAAACATCGCTTGGCGAAAGAAAAATCAAAAGATCGTCCGCTTCGCTTAATTCGTTATTTATTAATTGCTCAAAAGAATCCTTAGAGGCCACCGATTGCCCGTATCCTAGCTCCTGCAAAATACGCATTGCCGAATCAAAATCTTTCGATTCCATTAGCCGGCCCAATTTATCTTTTGTTATCAGCCTTGACTCGATCGCTTTGACTCTAGCAGCGGCGAATGAGTAATTGCTATTTTTTTCTGACATATCCCACCTGTATAATTTTATTCAAATAAAAGCTTTGCAACATCTGTTTCTGCGTTTTGCCAAGCTTCATTTAGCAGCGCTTCTAGTGATATGTTGATCTCCATTCCGCCATCAATAAAGATAAAACCGCCCAGGATGTCCCTCTTTTCAGGTAAAAATCTAATGTTTCCGTTGCCAAGGGTTTTTTCAAGGTACTGATTGACTTCCGATAAAAATGTTTCTGTGAGCCGTGTTTCGTTTTTGGAAACCGCAATACCGCCTTCGCCGGTTTTGGTGCATCTTAACAGCCTGTTTTTCATCAAAGAGATGTATTCAGCATCACTTAGCGCGCAAAGCTTTTGCAGTGCTAAAGACTTGACTTGCTGCATTATCTCTTGTTTTGCGGAAAGAAGCTTTTTTCTATATTCCAAATCATATATGGCAGCTAAGCGTTTCTTGTTTTCCTCTGCGGTTTCATGAGCTGCATTTTCCATTTCTTTTTTTAGAATATCAATTTCCTGCAGCAATGCATCGCGCATTTGTTGTTTATTTTCTTCGGCATCATGCCAGTATTGTTCTGCGTCGTGTTGCGCATCGCTTTTAATTTTTTCTATTAGTTTTTCAGCCTCGGCCAAAATTCATCACATCCTTTATGCCGCTTTACCGAGCAGAATAATCAGCATGGATACTAGCAGTGCAAAAACGGCATATGTTTCTACCATCAAGGGCATCATCATGGCTTTGCCTTGTTCATCCGGGCGTTTGCACAAAAGGTTTACCCCGGCAACGGCAGCTTTACCCTGATAAATTGCCGAGAAGAGACCTACAAACCCTGCTGGCATAGCGCCGAAAAAGTATATCCATCCCTGGGCGCCCGAAATTAATTGGCCGCCCCCTATAACCCCGTTGTTTATCAATATCAGGAAGGCAACAAGCAATCCGTATACGCCCTGCGTTCCGGGCAGCAGCTGAAGCACAAGCGCCTGTCCGAATCTGTCCGGCTCCTCAGAGACGAAACCAGCCGCCGCCTGAGCTACAAAATTCATACCTCTTGCCGATCCGATACCAGCAAGCAAAGCTGCAATCACGGCACCCAAAGTCGATATTACCATTCCTGTATATTCACCCAAAAAATCAGCCATGTTCTATCCTCCTGTTATATAAACATATCCTTTTATATTCTTTCGAACTCAACGATCTTTATCGCTCTTCCAGCCTAAAGTTTTTTGCCTTTATGTCAAGCGGAGAAAACGCACGCCCGCCGCCTTCATAAAATCTCGAGTAAAACTCAATAAACTGCAGCCTTGCTGTATGAACAAAAGCGCCTAGCGTGTTAATCGAAATATTAAACACATGTCCTACAGTGAGTATTACTGCAGAAACAATGTATCCGATTACATTGCCGAAAAACAGGCTCGCGATTGTGTTGAATACCATTGAGATGACCGATGTCGCAAGTCCCATACCGAATAAACGGCAGTAAGAGAGAATATCGCTGATATACCCGGTTACCCCGTATACACCTGCAAACCCTCCGATAAACTTCCGGAAGATACCTTTTTTACTACGTCCCTGTGTAAAGAATAATACCGCAATGCCTACGATGGCCATATACGTCCCGATTGTACCGACTGTTCCACCAAGTGCCAGCAGGATACCTCCGATTAGCACCGCTATCCATGATATCTTGTCAAATACCGCCTCCCAGAAGTGGCCGCGTTTTATACAAATGTATGCACCGATACCAAGGCCGACCATAATATGCAGTATTCCAATCGCAAGACAGAGCACCAGAAGTGTCATTGCGTCATTAATCGGATTGATAACGGCGGGTATGCCTTCGATGCTGAATATTGTTCCAAAAAACAACCCCCAAAGTGCTGTGGATATTCCGCAGGTCATGACGATAGTTGTGACCTTTCGAAACATACCGGTGGGTTTTTTTAGCTTTAGAACGACATAAGCGCCTATCGTTAATATGATACCGTAAGCGAAGTCTCCGACCATCATGCCAAACAACAAGAAATAAAAAACCGACATGATTACGCTTGGGTCAAATCCTTTTGAAGAAGGAAGAGAATACATTTCCGTAATCGCTTCAAAGGGTTCAACGAGCTTTGAATTTTTCATCGCCGTAGGCGGTATTTCATCTGCCTTCGGTTCTCTAAAAGCAATATACGATTCGGGCGCCGCACTGAGCAGGGCTTTCTCTATTTTATCCTGGTCGTCAGCTACTATCCAACCTTCAAGCATGAACGTCATGCTAGTTTCGCCGAGTTTTTCGATGCATCGCTCTCTTTCGATTACGTTAACGAGATAATCCTCATAAGTTTTTAAAATCAGTTTATCGTCAACAAACTTCTTTGCAGCGGCTTCAAACTCTTTTGTTTCTTTTTCTAGCAATTGGTATTCGTTTTGGTATTTGAGAATATTATCGTTTGGCGTGCCATACAAATTCTTCGTATAGGCTTCGGAAAGACCGATATATTTTAGCTCGCTGGTCAGTTTCCCGTGTATCTGATTGAGCATAATGGTATATAAGACCAAAAAATCTTTATGTTCGTCTATTGTCTCAAAGTACGCACTTTCGCCGTAATCTTTTACGATTTGTTGAAATTTTTCCAGATTCTCTGAAGGGATCGTTCCAAGAAGACATGTTGTATACAGCCCAGTATTCATTCTTTCAAGCGGCACGTCAAACTTTTCATACGGTGCAAGCTGGGCTATTTTGTTTTTTAGTCGCTGTTTTTTTATTTTCAGAGCGTTGATGTCATCTGAAAATTGTTTGGTTTTATTAATAATCTCATCAGCATCAGAAAACTTTTCGGAACCACTCATAAGCTCGGATATAGATATCAGGGGTTTTGGCGTCAAAAAGGATGTTTTGCTATCATCGTATCTTCTGATCAGTTCAAGCGCTTGTAGAATATCCGCCAGTTTTGCTTCAAGGCTGCCAAGCGAGCGGGATACTTGCGCCGAGTTTATTTCTTCTAAACGTGTAGCGACGACTTCTATTGCGCCTATATTTTGTATCTCTTTGAGCAAAGTTTTTTTTCTGTCAGCATGAGCGATTAGCGTTATTTTTTTCATACTTAACAGCGCCATGTTATTTGAGTATCCTCTCTAAACAAACAGTTGCTGCATACGCAAGTTTCTTTTGTGCATTCTGTTTGAGTACTTCACAAGATCTAAGCCTTTGCTCTTGCAATGTATCAAGCTTTGTTTTAGCTTCTTTTTCGGCGGCTTCTATGGCAGCGGCGTACCAGTTGCGCGCATCCGAGAGAGCCTGCTCTTTGATCGCGTTATTTTCCTGCTTTACCAGCTTGATCGCGTCTTTGGCGGCAGCGGACGCAACCCTCCGTATCTCAAGCGCCTGTTCTTCTGCTGCTTTTATTTGGGTTAAAACATCAATCGCCAAAACACACCACCCCTTTTACTTTGTGCCAAATAGCCTATCCCCCGCATCGCCGAGTCCGGGAATGATATATCCATGATCATTTAGCCGCTCGTCTACGGCACAGACAAAAATATCGACATCGTCATGCTCATTTTGCACGGCTTGAATTCCTTCGGGCGCAGCAATTAGGCATACTAGCTTAATACTTTTTGCACCTCGGTCTTTAATTAGCTGTATCGCACCGTTTGCGCTTCCGCCAGTTGCAAGCATTGGATCAACAACGATCAGATCCCTTTCTGCCGCATCCGTGGGAAGTTTGCAATAATATTCTACCGGTTTTAAAGTTTCAGGATCACGGTAAAGGCCAATATGCCCGACCTTTGCAGCAGGAACTAATGAGAGCATGCCATCGACCATGCCAAGACCTGCCCGCAGTATAGGCACGATTCCGATCGTTTTCCCGGATATGACTTTTGTCTTTGCCTTGGCAATCGGTGTTTCGATCTCTACTTCTTTAAGCGGCATGTCGCGCGTTACCTCGTAAGCCATTAGCATCGCTAACTCTTCAACAAGATGGCGAAAATCCCGTGTACCCGTCTGTTTGTCTCTGATCAGCGATATCTTGTGCTGTATCAGAGGGTGATCCATAATTATTAGCTTGCCCATTACTGCCCTCGCGATTATAATAATTTAGCAATATTAAAAAAGGAAAAACAGATTACTGCTTTTCCAGGCCCATCACTTTATCGATTCGCCTTAAATGCCTGGACTCATTCGAAAATTTCGTTCCCAGAAACGCATCGACAATCTCAATCGCGAGCCCTGGCCCTGTTACTCTTTCTCCAAGCGCCATCACGTTGGCGTCATTGTGCTCTCTGGTAGCTTTTGCCGAGAACACGTCGCCAAGAAGCGCGCATCGTATGCCTTTCATTTTATTGGCCGTAATGGACATTCCAATGCCCGTTCCGCAGACCAGAATGCCAAAATCCGCTTTACCTGAAACAATCGCGTCGCATACGGGAACCGCAAAATCCGAATAGTCACAGGAGCTTTTATCACATGTTCCAAAATCGATTGTCTCAAACCCTTTCTTTTTTAAATGATCAACAATGGTATTTTTCAGTTCAAATCCGCCGTGATCAGATCCAAGTGCAATTTTCATGATGTTTCCTTTCATTCACGGGTTTCTATCCAAAGGCTGCATTATTTATAAATTTTTCCTTTGTCCCATATAACACGATATCAAAAAAAATAAAAAAAATCAACCAGAGAATACTTTAAAAAGACCCATAAGGGATTGTATGGTTTGATATGACACAAACGATGGTGTATAATGTACTCGAATATCACTTTGGGAGAATTGAATTTTGGAAAGTGTATACGATATCGTCATAAAAATAGGGTCTATGGCCTTAATACGCCGCGAGGACGGCGACCTTGATTACAATATTTTTTCAAGACTGGGCAGCGCGCTAAGGCCGGGAATGCTTCTTGTCAGCTCCGGAGCAACCGAAATCGGGCGTATTGATTATATAAAAAGATGCGGAACCGAGCTTTTAGGCGATGAAGAAGATATCAAGACGGACTATTCCGCTCAGGGACAGTCAATATTGATGCAGAACTATCGGCAGTTTATCAGCCCAGGCTATTCGGTCAGGCAAGTGCTTGTTGAGCATAGTCACTTTAACGATGCGGAAAAGAGAGAGCATATATTAAGATTGCTGCTTCGGGCACCGTTGCAAAACGCGATACCGATCATTAATTATAACGATCCGGTCTCGAGCGAAGAAAACCGCAAAATGGAGCTTAAGAAGATAGGTAACGGCGGCCGAGAGGTTGTTGAATGCGTGGATAACGATGAAACTGCTGCGGTCGTGGCGATGCTTGTTAGGGCAAAGACGCTTGTAATACTGACATCCGTTGACGGGATATATAGAAACTGCGATGATAAGTCGACACTGATCCGGGAAATTTCAGGGGATACACCCGAAGAGCTTGAGCAAAACATAAGTTCGGCGACCGCATTCTGCAGGGGTGCTTCAAGAGCAGGCGCAAACGGTGCAGGTGCTAAGCTAAAGTATTCTTTAGGGCCTGCCAAGCTTGGTACGCATGTTTATATTGCGAGCGCCGGTAATCGGATTAATGACATCATTTCCGGAAAAGCGGATAGTACGCATATTTATGTTAAATAAACCATACCTATTGGGCCGGGGGATTTAAGGCAGCTTGTTCTTGATTGGCTGGCATGATAAAATACTGGCGTTATGAGCAGCAGAGAAAGATATACGATCCACTTTTTTATAGCGGCTACGATGATTGCTGTTGCCTATATCATGCTTTATAAAGCGATTGGGCAGGGTATTTTTTCGCATTGCGATTACGATTCTTATACCCGGCAGGCCGAGGCCTGGTGGCGCGGCAGCGCAAGCCTGCCTGAGAACATATCATGGCTGGAGCTTGCGGAATATCGCGGCGGATACTATGTCAGTTTTCCGCCTTTTCCAAGCGCGGTGCAGTTTCTTTTCTATCCAATATTCGGTATTAAAACGCCGGACAATCTTATCAACACACTGTTCGCACTTGGCGCTTTTGTGTTGATCTACCGGTTTTTAATGCGCCGCGGATACAGCGGGTTTGCCGCAAGTGTATTTGCACTTTTGCTGACGCTGGGCACAAACTTGTTTTACCTTTCGGTTACAGGCTGGGTATGGTTTAGTGCCCAGACGCAAGGGTTTTTTTTGTCGGTGCTTAGCGTTTATCTGATATATAGCCAAAAAAAGACCGCATGGTATTTTTCTTTTTTGTGCCTCGGGCTCGCGGTAGCATGCCGGCCGTTCCAGATCATTTATGCACCGCTTCTATTTTACGTGCTTTTTGAAAACACCGAAGGAAAAGGTTTTTTGCATGCGTTTGGATGCCTCAAATACGTACTTCCGATGATTTTTGCAGGGATATGCATCGGTGCATATAATTATATCCGATTTGGGTACGTGCTGGAATTCGGACACAACTATTTGCCTGAATTTGAGAATACTCAGCAGTTTTCGATATCGTATATCCCGGGAAATTTTATTGAGATACTTAAATTGCCTGGCATAAAAAACGGCAGTATTGTTTGGCCAACGTTTAACGGAACGCTGTTTTTTCTTGTGAACCCGGTTTATGTGATGCTGGGGATCAGCTTTATTAAAAATCAGTTCGGCAAAAAGCAGTTTATCTATATGCTGTGTGTTATCGCTCATTTTTTGGCCACCCTTTCACATAAAACAATGGGCGGATGGCAATTTGGCAGCCGATATCTTGTTGACATGATACCGTTTATGCTTGTGATATTTGCGCAAGATAAAAGCTACAAGACGGGCCATTCGATAAAAATGATGGTACTGCCCGCCGCGTTGTGTGCGTTTGGAATTGCTGTAAACATTAGCGGTGCGGCATGGTATTATTCATGGTATACCACCATGTTAATCTGACAGGAGACACCCATGCATCTTAACAGCCTTATACTGAGAAATTACAGGAGTTATAAAAGCCTTGGCGTAAGCTTTACCAACGGTATCAATATTTTACTGGGTCAAAACGCTGCTGGAAAAACCAATATTCTTGAAGCTATCGGGTTTTTGTGTTTTGGTAGATCGTTCAGAACGCAGAAAGATGCCGATTGTATCCGGGAAGGTGAGGAAAACGCATATATCAAGGGAAATATACTGCGTACCAGAGGAGAACTTAGCCTGGAAGCACTGTTATCGATCCAAGATAAAAAAAGTCTAAAGGTAAACGGCGAACCTGTCAGGAAGATGGGGGAACTTTTCGGTAATTTTATTGCGGTTGTGTTTTCTCCCGAAGACTTGAAAATGCTAAAAGAATCTCCGTCGCTTCGGCGTCGGTTTATGGATATGGAGATATCCAAGCTTCGACCTTCTTATTTTTATGTTCTGCAAGAATATCAAAAAGTATTGGCGCAAAAAAACGCTCTGTTAAAATCGCGGATTAAAGAGGCTCAGCTTAGAAAACTTGTTTCAATATACAACGAACAACTGGCAAAGCATGGAGAAAAAATTATTCTAGCAAGGCAGGCTTTTTTGCAGCGAATCGATGAGATTAGCCGCGAAATCCATAAGAGTTTGTCAGGAGGGGAATTGCTATCGGTTAAATACAAAAGCAGCGTGGTTTCGGACAACTTGATGAAGGCGCTTTTTGAAAAAATGGAGAAATCTTTAGCTTCTGAAATTGAACAGGGGTTTTCCCTGTACGGACCGCACAGGGAAGATATTTCTGTATCATTGGGCGGCAGCGAGATCAAGGCATATTCTTCTCAGGGACAGATCCGCACGGCGATGCTGTCGATGAAGCTTGCGACTCTTCACGTTGCGAATACGGAATTTAAAGAAAATGCCGTACTGCTTCTTGATGATGTCTTCTCTGAATTGGATGAAACAAGGCAGGCAGCCCTTTTGCAGCATATCAGAGGCACCCAATGTTTTATCACCACTGCGGTACCAATTAAAAACGCACCCGGAAGGGTGTATGCTGTCGCAGACGGCGCTGTCAAATAAATGTTGTCATGATAAAACCGGCTCCCAATCCGAGAAGCGCGTAAAGCATTCTGTTTTTTTTGCCGGCTGCCGGGATAAGCTCTTTTAATGATATATAAAGCATCGCACCTCCTGCAAAGGAGATGCATAGCGCGATCATTTCCTGGGAAATCGTTCCGACAGCCGTTCCGAGTACTGAACCCAAAGCGGTGGGCATGCCTGTCAAAAAAGCAAGCCACAGCATTTTTGAAAAGGACATACCCGAAAGCCGAAAAGGCAGGCATACGGCGACGCCTTCCGGTATATCATGAACAAGCATCAGCAGCGAAAGCGAAAAAGCACGGTGCTCGCTTTCGACCAGTGCAGACCCGATAGCCAGCCCTTCAGGAAGATTGTGAAATGCTATACCGATCAGTACCAACATACCTGTCGAATAAAGCGTGTGCTCTTCTTTGTGTGAAAAAAAGGGGGATAGCATTGCAAATAATACGCCGCCTATTACCGTGCCGCCCGCCATAACAACGATGCCTCCGAGCTCTACGCTTTCGATCAGCATATCGAAAAACACAACGGCCACCATCATACCGCCGGCAAAAGCCAAAAACGGGCGCGGTGCCATTACCTTTTTACCGATCAGCATTGCGAGTATACCGCCCAACAAGGTGCCTGATGCGCCGACAATACACCCGATGATTGTGCTTTTCAGATACATAGCTTTACCTCATAAACGATTGTCTGTTATGTATACGCTAAAGTCAGCACGGGTTATGCTATAAGACTAAATTTCAAATTTACGGGTTAGATAATAATGTAACAAGTAGTATTATAAATATTCAAGGCAAGATTTTAGATTATAAGTTTTGTATGATCTTTTACAATTGTTATACGTTCAGGATATAAAGAATATATTTGATAAAATTGGATTTTACTTGTTAAATCACTTTATAAGTATATTAAAAAAAGAGGAATTTTATGAAATTTAGTATAGAATATTTGGAGAACTCTTAAGAGAAAAAATAAGATAATACAATGTAAACAAACGGGCGAAGATATAAAATTAGAGTTTAAAATATAGTTATATTTTTCTAAATAGCCTTACCTTATGTTTATTCAGCAAAAAAAACAATGGCATTCCGAGCGCATAACATGCAATGGCTTGCCCAAAGCCGACGTAAAGTACGGATATTAAGAAAGGCAGCTTTGCGAGATAATAAAGCAATGCGCCCACTACAAATGCGTTGACGACGACAGAGGGCAGCGGAAGCAGCCATTTGTATTTAAGTTTGTATGTGATGATGGCGGCAATCAGCGTGGCAAGAGATCCGAATACGATGTCGAATATACCAAGAAAGCTTAAGATGTTCGCAAGAAGGCAGCCAATAAACAGCCCGGGGATGGCTGCCGCCGTAAAAAAAGGGAGTACGCACAATGCTTCGGAAACGCGGATCTGAAGCTGTCCGTAGCTGATGGGGGCAACGGCGACGGTTAATGCAAAATACAGCGCCGCAATTATACCGGCCTCTACTATGAACCGAATACGCAAAGACATTTTTCGCATCAGCCCACCACGATGTTCGCAATACGCCCCGGTACGATTATCACCTTTCGTACCAGCTTGCCTTCAAACAGCGATTTTAGGCTGTCCGTATTCATGATTATACTTTCGATGTCTTCTTTTGAAGCATTTGCCGGAACAGAGAATTTTGCCCGCAGTCTGCCATTGATCTGAAGCGGCATTTCGACTGTATCAAGCAGCAGCGCGCTTTCGTCGCATACGGGATATTCCATATTAAAAACCGAATATTTACCGCCGATGGCTTCCCAGAGCTCTTCTGCAAAATGCGGCGCGAACGGAGCGATCAGCAGAATGATCGTTTTTGCTGCCATCGCTGATGTTTCTTTATCAGGGGCTTTATCGATATATTTATTAAGCGCATTCGCAAACTCCATCAGCCGAGCGATTGCTGTATTGAACTGAAAAATTTCAATATCTGCGGTCATATGCTTAATACAGTAATTCATTGCGTATAATATTTCTTTTTTGTCCTCTTTAGAGGTCTCATTTACAGAAACAAGGCGCATTACAATGCGCTCAACGCGCTCTAAAAATCGGTGCACCGCTTTTAAGCCGTCCTCGTTCCACGGACCGCCTTCGATATACGAAAATCCAAAGCCTAAGTATGTACGGAAAACATCGCTGCCGTATTTTTGTATATACGTGTCAGGAGAGATTACGTTACCGCGCGATTTGCTCATGCGTTGTCCATCCGGCCCTAATATCAACCCCTGGTGCACAAGAGAGCTGAACGGCTCGTCAAAATCGATATATCCCATGTCGTGTAGCGCCATCGTAAAAAACCTGGCGTATAGCAGGTGCATACAGGCGTGTTCGACACCCCCGATGTACTTATCAACAGGCAGTATTTTATTGATCCAACTAGGATCCCAGGCTTTCTGAGAGTTATTATTATCAGGGTACCGTAAAAAATACCACGACGAGCAGACAAACGTATCCATTGTGTCGGCATCACGCATAGCTTTGCCACCGCATTTAGGGCATACAGTATTGATGAAGGATTCGCATTTAAGCAGCGGCGATGTGCCATCCGGCGTAAAGTCAACATCATATGGAAGATTGACCGGTAAGTCGCTCTCGGGAACCGGCACCTCACCGCATTTTTCGCAGTAAACGATGGGTATCGGCGCGCCCCAATACCGCTGACGTGAAATAAGCCAGTCACGTAAACGATAGTTGACTTTTAAGTCCCCTTTTCCTGCCGACTTTAATTTTTTGATGACGGCTTTTTTGCCATCTTCAACAGAAAGTCCGTTAAACTCCTCGCTGTTTATCATAATACCGTACCCTGTATACGGCAAATCATCATTTTCATCACCAGCGGCTTCGATCACGCGTTTAATCGGCAGGCCGTACTTTTGTGCAAACGCAAAATCTCTTTCGTCATGCGCTGGCACCGCCATAACCGCGCCTGTGCCATAGCTGTAAAGCACATAATCTGCGACATAGACGGGAATGCGCCGCCCGTTGATCGGATTGATTGCGTATGCTCCCGTAAAAACGCCTGTTTTTTCGCGTGCTGTGGAAAGCCGGTCGATTTCGCTTGCCCGTGTGGCGTAGTCTATATATTCCTCAACAACCTTTCTCTGTTTGTCCGTTGTTATTTTTTGGGTCAAGGGATGCTCGGGAGAGAGTACCGCGTATGTACAGCCGTAAAGTGTATCTGCCCGCGTGGTAAATACGGTGAATGTATCGCCGGATTCCAATTCAAATGTGATCTCTCCGCCAATGGATTTCCCAATCCAGTTCCTTTGCATCATCTTAGTTTTTTCGGGCCAGTCGATTTTCTCCAGATTTTGCAGCAGACGTTCTGCATAATCGGTAATCTTGAAAAACCACTGAGTCAAGTTTTTGTGGATAACCGGTGTTTCGCAGCGCTCGCAGCATCCGTCAATGACCTGCTCGTTGGCCAGTACCGTATTGCAGCTTTCACACCAATTGACCGGCGCTTCTTTTCTATACGCAAGCCCATGCTCATAAAGCTTTAAAAAGCACCATTGCGTCCACCGGTAGTAATCGGGCATGCATGTTTTGATCTCATAATTCCAATCGAACATGGCGCCCATCGCACGCAGCTGCTTCTCCATTGTGTCAATGTTGGCAAGTGTAGAATCTTCAGGATGGATGCCTGTTTTAATCGCATAGTTCTCTGCTGGCAGGCCGAATGCATCAAATCCCATCGGCTGAAAAACCTCGAAACCCTTCATACGCATAAAGCGCGCGTACGAATCCGAAAGGCCGTAATTATACCAATGCCCTATATGCAGCTTGGCGCCGGATGGATATGAAAACATCTCAAGGATGTATTTTTTCTTGTCTGCGCGTGATTTATTGAAACTGTAAAGGCCGGTTTCATCCCATTTTTTCTGCCACTTTTTCTCTATCTGCAAAAAATCCATAAGTTTTCTCCTGTAATTTAACTCCGTACATTATTATATATAACCGCAAAAAAATCAAGCATAATCTAACGGGTGAGAGAAGCCACCGCCATCGCCGAGACACCCTTGAGTTCTCCTTCAAACCCAAGGCCTTCCGTTGTTGTCGCTTTTACGCTAACGGCGTCTGTCTCTATCTTAAGCGTATATGATATATTCTTTATCATTGTTTTAAGATATGCAGCCAAACGGGGCTGCTCGATCACTACCGTCGCGTCAATATTGACAATGCCATACCCCTGACCCGACACAATATCCCGCGTTCGCTCGAGCAAAGTGATACTGCTGATACCGCAAAACTCCTCCGTGCAAGGGAAATGCTCTCCGATGTCCCCGGCGGCTGCCGCACCAAGCAATGCATCGATAATTGCATGCAGCAAAACGTCTGCATCGCTATGACCTAAAGGTCCGTGAGTATGTGGGATATTCACGCCGCCAAGGATCAGCGGCCGTCCCTGCCCGAGCCTATGGGCGTCATACCCGATACCTGTTCGTATCTGTTCTCCCACGATAAACCTCCCATGCAAGATGTCTTCTTTGGTGGTGATCTTTATATTGTCATAATGCGCTTCCACAAAGCTAACGGGTGTCCCTATCCTTTCAAGCAAACTGCATTCATCCGTACCCACAAACTGATCGGAGCTAGCTTTGGTGTAGGCATCCATTAGTATGCCATATCGGAATGCCTGAGGTGTTTGTATATTGATCAGATCTGCTCTGTCTACAGTGCCCGTAATCATATCGCCTTCAATCCGCTTAATCGTATCTTTCGTTCTGACGCCCGCGGCGGCCGCGCCTGTTTCATAGGCTTTTTTGACACATGCACTGACAATGCCGGGCCTGACAAAGCATCTGGCACCATCGTGCACAACAATAACATCCGCGATATCGATAGACTTTAGCGCGTTGCCAACGGAAAATTGCCGTTCGCTTCCGCCCTCAACGATGGTGTAAGGGATGGTAAGAGCATGTTCGGCAATCGCGTCTGCTTTCAGCGCATCTTTTTTTTGGCAGACGATTATAATATGATCAAGACACTGGCTGTTCTCAAAAGCGTCAAGGGATCGCTCAAGTACGCTTTTATTACCTATACGCATAAACATTTTGTTTTTGCCCATGCGCCTCGCGTTACCGGCAGCAAGCAAAATGCCTACCGTTCTACCCATTATTATTTTCCTCCAAAACCTCGTACATACCACCTGCATTTTCTTTACGCACGGTTTCCGATACTGTGAGGACTTTAACTTTAAGCGTATTTGCACCAAAGTGTATTTCAATAATATCGCCGACTTTTATGTCTTTACCCGCTTTTGCAAGATTGCCGTTGACCCATACGCGTTTTTTATCGCATGCTTCGCTGGCAACGGTGCGGCGCTTGATAATCCTGGATACTTTTAAAAACTTATCGAGTCTCATTCAGTTACCTCTTTTTTGTTCATTATATAACAAAAATATTTTGTGAAACAAGATGATTTATTGTGCAAATTGAAAAGAGCACGGATATACCGAACGCCCTTTTCAAAAATATATATTAATGCTGGTTGCCTTCTCGCTTATAACAACTATCATATACCAATATTGTGAATAAAGTGTAAACAGAATAGATATTATTTGTAAAATCTGGTTTCATATTATAAATCTCTAACCATGATGAGCTTATCATCTCCTATACCGTATTCATCCTGGGAGTTGTCCGCAACGGCAAAACCTAGCTTTTCGCGATATGTCGATAAAGCGGCAAAGTTGGCCGGATCGACTGTAAGCTGCAGCCGCGCAATGCCGATCTCTTTAAGATCGGAAAACGCAAAGTTTAACAGCGCTGTTCCCACATCGTGTCCTTTAAAAACAGGAAGTGTTGCGACGCTCATCAGATAGGCTATACCGGCATCGTGCATATCCCGAATAAAATAGGCGCACGCAATGACAATGTCTTCTTCGTCTACCGCGATATATACTTTGCCATGCCGCAGCAGCGGAACGATTACATATTCAGAAAGCGCAGTGTCACCAAAAGCCTCCTGCTCAACGTACAGTATATGAGAAATGGTGATAGCATCAGGTTTATCTATCGCCTTGAACGTAATGGTCATCACATTCCTCCATAAATATAAATAAAATATTTTTATGTATTATGCGAGCATATGCTGCTGTCATCATTATATGCCCGAAAAAAACGGTTTTATACAAATCACAGACAAATTTTGCGCCCTTTAAGGATCTTCATCTGTCGTAAACGATACGATAAACTGTCTGACGCCTGAATATTCCGCCGCATACGCCTTCCTTTTCTCTAAAGATCGTTTTCCCATCAGGGAATCTGCCTGGAAACTAAAACATGTGTTTTCGCTGACGATGATATGGTCAAGGAGTTCAATGCCAAGAATATTGAGCGCGCGAAGAATGTCTTGCGTTGTGTCAATGTCCGCCTTGGATGGCGTCACATTTCCACCCGGATGATTATGAGCGATCACGCCTTTGGCCGCATGGTGCCTCAGTGCGGCTGCCGCGACTTTGTTCAAATAGACGGGAGATTCCGATATACCGCCTTCGGAGAGCCTCTCGTGATGTATTACTCTGTTCTGCGTATCCAGCCATATCACGTAAAACTGCTCAAACGTTTTTCCAAACAGCAATGATTTTGCAAAATCACAAGCGTCTTTGATCGATTTAATAAAAGGACGTTTGCCAAGTTTGCTATGCTGATACGCTCTGAATATTTCGGGAAACATACAGATATACGCCGCTGTTTTCCTGCCGATACCTGCGACCTGTTCTAAGTCTTTTGCGTTGGCTTCAAGCACACCCGCAAGGCTACCGAAAGTTTTAATCAACCTATGGGCAATGGCGTTAGTATCAACCCGTGGTAGTGCATAAAATAATATGTACTCAAGTATTTCGTGCTCTTCAAAACTTTCGAGCCCCTCGCTTAAGAACCTGTTGGTCAGCCGTTGCCTATGGCCCTCATGCATCAACCCTGCCCCCCATTACGTTAACCTGAGCATCCTTTGCAGCAACTGCAGTTACCCCCGCTGCAGCCGCTGCTTTTACCTCCGCCGAAATAACATTTTCCCTGATAATACCGCTTGATAGTATCTGACCCGCACTTGGGGCAGACCGGCTTCTTATCACCGAAAATCAGCTCTTCAAACACATGACCGCAGCTTTCACAGATGTATTTTAATAATGGCATAAACTCCTCCCGGCCGTTTCTCTTGCGACACATGCCAGGGAACATTGGCTGTGCGCCTTCGGTTTTGACCATTAATTAGTTTTTACTAACCCGTCTACTAAAGCAGCTTTTTCTTCCAAAGAACCAACGCGACTACGGCGGTTGTGATAAGCGAAATACCGGAGACGATTAAAAAACCACCCGGCATATGCTCGAAGGGTACATCAACATTCATACCCCACAGGCTGGCAAGTAGCGTCGGTATCGTGAGAATGATCGTGACCGATGTTAAAAACTTCATTACGATATTCAAGTTGTTGGAAATAACGGATGCAAACGCGTCCATCGTTCCCGTGAGAATCTCTCTGTATATCGTACACATTTCTATCGCCTGTTTATTCTCGATGATGACGTCTTCGAGCAACTCATCGTCATCTGGATAGCGCTTGATAAGGTTGGTTTTCAGCATTTTTTCTAAAACTAATTCGTTTGCTTTAAGAGACGTTGCAAAATATACCAGAGATTTTTCCAGTTTGAGCATCTGGATAAGCTCCCGGTTTTTTAGGGATTTATGCAATGCGTTTTCTACCTGTGTGCTGGCTTTCTCGATCTGCCGCAAATATTGCAGGTAACGTGAGGAGTTTTTATACAACAGATGATAGACAAAACGCGTTTTTTTTGTACAATCAAACCCCTTTACACGTCCCTTATAGAAATCCTCGATGATTGTTGATTCCTCGAGACAGACAGTAATGATATTATTCTCCGTAATAATAATGCCCAAAGGCATTGTATTGTATAGAAATGAGGTTCCTTCCGGTTCAATAACGGGGATATCAACAAGGATCAGCGTCTGTTCGTCTTCTTTATCTATTCGGGGTGTTTCTTCTTCGTCCAGCGCCGCTTGTAGTATATCAAGCTCTACTGCACATTCTTTGGATACAATGTCCAATTCTTCTTTGGTTGGATCCAATAGGTGTATCCATGAACCTGGGCAGGCAGCAGTCTGGTTTACTAGTAAACCGTCGTTTGTATTATAATAATTGATCATGGCAAGCACCGCCTTTCTTTTTGGCGATGTGCATTTATGCTTGCTCTGTAATATGCGCGCCGCCAAGGTGTATTATTGGTTGTTGTCGAGGGTCTGCGTCCACGCATACCACCTCCTCATAATGTGTTTTGGTATAAAAATAAAAACGCACGAAAGATTACATGGTTTGGTTTTAGCAGTAATGAAAGGCAATGAAATAAATTCAAAAACTGGACGTACTTTTGCATCATCGCAAACAAACATCCCCGGCTTTGCCCCAAGCTACCCCAAAAACAATACGTTTTGGCTGATTGTTCGTCGCTGCTAAACCATAATTATTATAACACGTCAGCAAAATAAATCAACAATTCGCCACCTAATCAAAAAAAACGTTGAAGTGTATATTTGACATCGCTTTTGGCAAGATTTATAATCAATAAGGTGGCGGGTCTGTGGTTGAAAGTCGATGCCAGCCGCGGGCAAAACGACCCACGTAACCCGATTGATGATCGGCGAGCATGGCGCGGTTTAGATGTTAGCCCGGCCGGATTTTATTTGTTCCGAGAGGCATAGTAGTGGGGAGGGAGATCCCTTAAGAGCGAAATGTCCAGCCGGCGGATGTGGGGCAAAAGACCAGGTCAGCCGCCGCCTTATTATTTTAAATATATGTTAAAATATTTTTATTTTTAATGCGTTATCAAGATATCTTAATTTTTTGTCCTTTATTGCAAAGATTTCGGCGTATTTTGTTATATTTTTTTGTTGCATTAAAAAATAATATTGTATATTATTGATGTTAAAATAGTCGGTCCCTAGTTAAAGGAGGGAAAATCAGATGTATGAAGTAAAAGTTCTTGATAAAAAATCGAGACATATTAAAAAATTTATTAAGCTTGAATTTAAGATGTACAAAGATGATGAGAACTGGGTTGCTCCCCTTAAATCAGATACAAAAAAGTTACTTAAGGGGAAAGAGAATCCTCTTTTTGAAAACGGAGACCAGGCTTTTTTTATGGTTTATAAAGGCAAAAGGCCGGTTGGACGTATTCTTGTTGGAATAGACGAAGAGCTTAACCGTGTGCGCGGATTTAAACAGGGTTTTTTTTCTATGTTTGAATGCATTGACGATGCCGAGGCCTGCAAAGTACTACTCGACGCTTCATGCAACTGGCTTTCGGAAAAAGGAATGGACAGGATCATCGGTCCGCTTTCGCCTTCGAATGGTGATGACAGGAAAGGTTTTGTCGTTATGGGAGAAGGGCCTCCTGTGCTTTTGAACGCCCATACTAAAAAATATTATCCGAAGCTCATTGAAAAATATGGTTTTACCAAAAACGATGATCATTACGCGTATCTCTTTATACCGAAAGAAATTGACATAGAGCGCCATAGGAAAGCCGTTGAATTCGCAAAAAGGAAAGGCGGTTTTAGGGTCGATAAGATTAACATAAAAGACATGATGGGCGAAGCAAAAGCGATAAAGCAAGTTCTTGACAATAGCATACCTGAGGAATGGGATTATCTTGTCGCACCGTCTCTTGATGCAGTCATCAAAGAATTCAAAAGTCTCGCACAGTTTTATGACGGCAACTTTTGTTATATTGCAAGAAAAGGTGATATTCCGATCGGTTTTATGATCGCACTTCCGGATTACAACCAGGTATTAAAACGCATGAATGGAAAGATACTGCCAATTGGATGGGCGAAATTCCTTTATTACAGACGCAAGATTACAGGCGCGCGCGCATTAGTACAGATGGTTGACCGGAATTACCACAACCTGGGAGTCAATTATGCGATGTATTTTGAAGCATATCAGGATTGGCTGAAAACAAACGGAAGGCTTCAATATGTTGAGGCCTCATGCATCGATGAAGTGAACACATCATCGAGAATAAGTGTTGAAAGGGTGGGCGGAAAACACTACCGGACATATAGGACCTATCGCTATGATCTGAATAATAAATAAAGGGTTAAAGCGGGGCCGATTTGATTTTTGCATACCTGCGCGGATATTTTTCCGGCGTGGGTTTTTGTTTTTCTATCAATATGATGGCACCCGGGCCGATTCTATGAAAGCTACGTACCTTGCAGAAGAGTGCATTAAGCGCTGTATTAGCTGCATCCAGTTCTTGCATGAAGCTTTCTCCTTTCCACGCGGCAAAAACCCCGCCACAGCGCAGATACGGTATGCAAAGCTCTAACAATATGGAGAGCGGCGCAACCGCGCGAGAGACGGCGGCATCAAACGTTTCGCGGAGAATCGTCCGGGCGGCCTCTTCTGCACGCGCGATAAGCACAGTTACGTCAATATGCATGCGTTCGGCGGCATGCCTTACAAAGTCTGTTTTTTTATGGGCAGAATCGAGCAGCGTTATGTTAATATCAGGCCGCAATAATTTAAGCGGTATGCCCGGAAAACCGGCGCCGGTGCCGATGTCGATAACGCGGCATCCAGTTGGCAGATCCAAAAAACCCAATAGATAGGCCGCATTTGCAAAATGCATATCGGCTGCCTGTTCTTCGTCTGTAATGCGCGTCAGATTTATATGTTTATTTGCATCGATCATTAGTCGATAGTATTTTTCGCATTGTTCAATTTGCCCCCTATCGTAACAGATGCCGGCTTCTATTAGGCATCGCTTAAGCGTTTCGTTAAACAGACCCATTAGTTTCCCCCATTATTTCGATTCCGTTATCTTTGGGGCAATAAGCCCCGCATAGCTCAAAATCGCCTTTTATACACTGTGCTGCAAGGCGCGCTTCTTCTTCCGTATCAAAAACAGCAAACATACTGCTTCCTGAGCCGGACATCAGCGCATTTTTTGCACCCGCGGACATCAGCGCCTGTGCTGCCTTTAGAATATCAGGGGCGATACTAAGCGCGGCCAGTCCTAGTGCATTGGCGGCATACCGGCAATAAAGATCGATATCGCCCTTCTGCACCGCATATTCAACAGTATCCATACTGATATAACTGGATTGCCGGTATCTGCCGAAAGCTTCTGCGGTGGATACGCCCTGATAGGGCTTAATCACTACATAATACATTTGTTTTTGAAGAGAGAGGCGCTTGAGCCTTTCGCCGATGCCTTTAGCCCTTGCGGTGCCGCCGAAAAGTGCAAACGGAACATCCGCTCCAATGCCTTTGGCCAGTTCTAATAGTGTTTCTATGCTAAGGTTTGTGTCGTATAGCTTATCAAGACCGGCAAGAACGGCGGCGGCGTCCGCGCTAGATCCGCCGAGCCCTGCCATACGCGGAATGCGTTTTTCTATAAAGATGTCTGCACCATGTAAGCCTGTATACTGTGCAAAGGTTTCTGCCGCTGCATAGGCCGTATTGTATTTTTCGTTTACGCTATCAATATTCATGCGTACTCGAGTGCCCGGCGCTTTATTAACTGTGACAGTATCAAAGAGCGATATGCTCTGCATTATGGTATCGAGTTCATGATACCCATCTGCTCTTTTACCTATGATTGCAAGCGATAGGTTAAGCTTCGCGTAAGCCTTTAGCGTGATCATGTCTGATCCTTCCCAGTAAGTTTTTTGAATGCCCAGCGTGCATGTGTACATAAAGGCTCATCGGCGTGCTCAGAGATCTCTTTAATATGGCCTGTCAAATGATTTGCACCTGTGTTTGCCGCCAAAATCACCGCCTGGGAGAGCAGTCTGGCGGCGCTAACCATATTGGTGCCGGCAAGAGCTTTGATCTCGTTTGTCAGCGTTCCTTTAATAAGGTCATCCAAAAAAAACGTGCTTGGCTCGCTTTGATCGCGGCTGTTTAAGGGACACGCACTTTGGCATTTTTCGCAGCCGAACAGCTGGTATACATCTTTTCGCAGCGCTTCGGGTATCAGTGTGTTGATATAATACCGAAGGCAGTTGTGTATATTCCCAACGGCTTTGGATGGGCATTCCCGGCTGCACGCACCGCAATGCAAACATGCGGCATCGCTGTCTGCATTATCAACCGGCAGATCTACATCTGTCAATACCGTCTGTATACAGACGAAGGATCCAAGACGATCATGGTAATAAAAACCGTTATCCCCGATAAAGCCGCCTGCTTTTTTTGCTGCATCTTTTGCCGAAAGAGTTACGGTATGCACCGCCTTCATACCGCAATCCTGCAGATAGCGAACAAACTTTTTTGTTGCGTGATAAGAATAATTGGATGCGACGTAGTATGATGACAGCGCGACTTTTCCGTACGGGGCCTGTTTGGCTGGCAGATACCCGGTAAAAAGAACGATGAGGCATCGGGCATCTTTTAAAACCGATTGAAAAGAGATCATGTCGCCTGCGGTATTTTTTATGTAACCGTCTGCGCTTGCAAAACGAATATCGCTAAAACCAAGATCGCGAGCGTATTGAGTTATTTCCTCTTGTATTACCATAGAGAAATTATTACATAAACATGTAAAAATAACAACGTGACAGACAAAATTTGTTGCATAGCACATAGCGCTGATATATAATTGATCGTAAGTGATGAAAAAACAAAAAGGATATATATATCGGCTATGAAAAAGAATGTGTTGTTGGTGTTGGCATTGTGCATCGTTATGTTGTTTTGTGCCTGCGAAAAGCCTCAGACGATTTCGATTGCTCTTGGGGAGTTTGAATACGAACAAAAGATTGATTCAAGCTTAGGAGATGCGGTCGCTTCTGAGGGGAATACGTTTTTGGTCGTCTACTTAACGCCTGTTAAGGGTAATGATGTCACCATGGATGATGCGCATCATTATTTTTACAGCGGAACGAGCGCTGTTATAGACAATCAGACTTATGATTTGTATTGTCTTGCTTACGAAAAGGTCGATTCTCAGACTGTCCGTTATGGTCTTGTATTTGAAATTGCGGACAACGTATATACCGACTCAAACAAACCGCCGGTTGTTAGTCTCGTTTTGCCCGAGGTTTAATTCCACAGAGAGTATTGCGCTGTGTTTTTTAGCGCAGTTAGCATCATATCACGCGCTTTTGGGCTGATTGCACAAATATGTGCAATCAGCTGTTTTGTTTCCTGCCGTTTGGTATTGCCTGAAACGGGGCAGGGGTTTTCCACGACCGGAAGGTTATGCCTTTTAACGGCGGATATGATCTCTTTTTCGGCCAGATACACAAATGGACGGATCAGCGTGATGTTTTTTCTGTCAAGAAAAGTAACGGGCTGGAATGTCCTAAGACGCCCTTCATAAAGCATACTCATCAAAAGCGTCTCGAGGCAGTCGTCGCGGTGATGTGCAAAGGCACACTTTCCAATGCCCTGTCTGATGATCTCCGCAAAAAGCACGCCTTTGCGAATCCTCGAACAGAGTGAACAAGGATTGTTTTGTTCAAAAATAACGGTTTTTGAGATTTTAGTGGGGATGCAGATATGCCTTATATCAAGTGATGCACACAAATCGGCAATGCAGCCCGTATCAAAACCATCAAAACCAAGATCGACTGTGACTGAGCATAAGTCAAAATGGGTACGCGAAAATTTCCGGTACAAATAGAGCGCATAAAGAAGAGCGATTGAGTCTTTGCCTCCCGATACGCCGACAGCAATAGTGTCGTTTTCTTGTATCATGTTGTAATCTTTATCTGCACGTCTTAAATAACCGAGAACGCGTTTCATGGTCTCTCCTTTTTTTGAATTATATCAACAAAACTATTGAAAACACAATGGGTTATAAGATAGAATAACGAGAATGCATTGAAGGTGGTAAACTTGTGATTACATTTTGGAGTTATCTAACAGTATTCGGTATGTCAGCGCTGCCTATTATCGAGCTAAAAGGCTCGATTCCTGTAGGTATGAGCATGGGGATACCCGAACTTCAATGTTTTATTGTTGCCATTTTCGGTTCAATGATTCTTTCACCTTTTATCATCGTCTTAACACGGCGTGTGCTCGATAAATTTATGAATAGCAAAATCAGCTGGCTTCAAAGGTTTGGAAAATGGCAGCATAAAAGACTACTAATAAAGGGCGGGAAGATAGAAAAATATCGTGTCTGGTTTTTATTTATCTTTGTTGCGATTCCGCTTCCTTCAACGGGTGTTTGGACAGGGTCTATGATCGCCGGGCTTTTTGATATCCGGCTGAGGAACGCGCTGCCTGCAATTTTTCTGGGAAATTGTGTCGCAGGGCTTTGTATTTGGTTAATTTGGGGCTTTGCAATGTAAATGCTTTGTGTTACTATTAAAACAATAAAAAAACCCCCCTTATCAAGAGAGGTGGAGGGACGGGCCCGATGAAACCCGGCAACCGGACGCAAGTCATGGTGCCAATTCCCGAGAGATGAGGTAAAACTTTTCTGCCTCGCTGTCGCGGGGTTTTTAAAACCAGTAAAAGGAGAAAGGTATGAAGAGGTTATTTACATCAGAATCGGTTACGGAAGGACATCCGGATAAGATCTGTGATCAGATTAGCGACAGTGTGCTTGATGCCATTTTGCAGGATGATAAAACCGCAAGGGTAGCATGCGAAACGTCTGTCAACACCGGTCTTGTACTCATTATGGGAGAGATTACGACAGGCTGTTATGTCGATATTGCCAAGATTGCACGGAATACGATCAGGGATATTGGGTTTACGCGTGCGAAATATGGTTTTGACGCGGATACGTGCGGCATTATCTTAAGCATTGATGAACAGTCTCCTGATATTGCTATGGGTGTAAATCAGGCTGACCAGGGAGCGGGGGATCAGGGTATGATGTTCGGATTTGCCTGCAGAGAGACGGAGGAGCTGATGCCGCTTCCGATTACGCTGGCACACCGGTTGACAAAGCGACTTGCAGCGGTGCGCAAAGACGGCACGCTTTCTTACCTTCGTCCAGATGGGAAAGCGCAGGTAACCGTGGAATATGACGGCAACACACCGGTCAGGGTAGATACCATTGTAGTTGCGGCGCAGCATTCGGATGACGTTACGCAGCAGCAGATCAGGGAGGATATCATTACGCATGTCATTTATGAAACCATACCGGCAGGGCTGCTTGATACGGATACAAAATATTTGGTGAACCCGACGGGACGGTTTGTCATTGGCGGACCTGCGGGCGATTCGGGCCTTACGGGCAGGAAGATTATTGTCGATACATACGGCGGATATGCGCGCCATGGCGGCGGTGCTTTTTCCGGTAAAGATCCGTCGAAAGTGGATAGAAGCGCCTCATATGCCACCCGCCATATTGCGAAAAATCTGGTTGCTGCGGGCCTTGCCGAAAGATGCGAGATAGAGGTTGCATATGCGATAGGTGTGGCGCATCCTGTTTCGATATATGTCGATACGTTCGGTACGGGCATTACGGATGATGATAAACTCGCAAAGAGAATTCGCAGCGTGTTTGACCTGAGGCCAGCGGCTATCATAGAGCGGCTCGGATTGCGTAGTCCGATTTACAAACAGGTTGCCTCATATGGGCATTTCGGCAGACCGGAGCTTGATTTGCCTTGGGAGAGGCTAGATATGGTAGATAGGCTTATATAGCAAGAACGATGCAGGCGTACGTTTGTGCGTCTGCTTTTTTATTTGTGAAAATAGATGTCACAAGATGGGTAATAACGTTTTGTCTCGGTTTTTTTAACACAATGCACCTACCGTATGATACAATAATAAAAGAATCAACAAATAAACCCGAGGTGTTTATGACCAGTATCGAGGGTACGGTATTAGAAATCAATTTTAGAAACGACGAAAACGGTTGGACAGTGCTGGCTCTAGATTTTCGCGGTGAGCTTACGACTGCAGTTGGGTTAATGCCGCATATCCATGAAGGAGAGTATGTCCGGTTGTTCGGTGCCTGGACGGAGCATCGTATTTACGGCAGACAGTTTGCGGCAACTTCGATGGAAACGCATCTGCCGAATACCGCGGAGTCGATTCGATTATTTCTGGCGAGCGGGCTGCTCAAAGGCGTCGGTGATGTGCTTGCAGGACGTATCGTAGATAAATTCGGTGAAGATACGTTTGATATTATCGAAAATGCTCCGGAGCTTTTGGCAGAGATCAAAGGCATCAGCAAAAGGCTTGCTAAGAGTATTGCAGAGAGCTTTATGGAACATGTAGGCATCAAACAGATCGTCATCGATCTGCAAAGCCTCGGCCTATCAGTAAGGCAAGCGTTCCGCGCTTTTGAGAGATACGGCGCGGCCGCAGCGGTGTTGATACAGGAAAACCCTTATAGGATGATTGATGACATTACCGGAATCGGTTTTGAACGTGCGGATAGGATTGCCGGCAATATCGGCATCGATAAAACGTCTGAGTACAGAATCGATATGGGGATTAAACACGTACTGGTTTGCGCAATGAACGACGGGCATACATGCTTGCCGAGGGCAGAGCTTTTATGGCGTGCTTCAAAAATTTTAGATGTGGGCGAGCCGCTTATCGAGCCAAGAATAAGCGCGCTGACGCTTTCGGGCGATATCGTACAAAAGTATGTAAACAGCACTCCGGCTATTTTTCTCATAACCGCATATATAGCTGAAACAGATGTGGCAAGACGGCTTTTCATATTGTCAAGAACTTCACCAAGGATATCGATTGACGATGCCGCAGCGGCTTATTCGCGTTATATAGGCGGTGCTCCCATATCCGAGGAGCAGGAGCGTGCCGTGTTGGCGGCGCTTTCCGGACAGGTCGTAGTGATAACGGGCGGCCCAGGAACGGGCAAAACAACGATCATCAAGGCAATATTATCAATTTTTGAGATGAACGGGATTACTACAGCGCTATGTGCGCCCACTGGCAGAGCGGCTAAACGCATTGAGCAATCGTCCGGCCGTGAAGCCAAGACGATTCACCGGCTGCTTGAATACGGTATCGGCGATGATGAAGAATTTGGCAACGGCACAAGGTTTATCCGAAACGAGGAAAATCCGCTTGATGCCGAGGCGGTTGTTGTCGACGAAGCATCGATGGTGGATATATTTTTGATGCGATCGCTGCTTTGTGCACTTTCTGATGGGACGCGCCTTATCATCGTCGGGGACGCTGACCAGCTGCCGTCGGTGGGGCCGGGCAATGTGCTCCGGGATATCATTAACAGCGCTTTATTTCCTATTTTGAAGCTCACGAAGTTTTACCGCCAGAAAGAAGGCGGTAGTATTGTGGAAAACGCACACCGCGTTAATAACGGACAAAACCCTGAGCTTTATATTACGGGCGATTTTATATTTCTGCCCGAAAACGAGCCCGAACGTGTGATCGATACCATTAAAAAGCTTCTCACCCAAGGGGAGTTGCCCGGGAAATACGATATACTCGAACAGACGCAGATACTTTGTCCGGTAAAAAAGGGTTTACTTGGTGTGCATAATATCAACTCCGAGATCCGCGAGCTATTAAACCCCCGTCTCGCCTCAAGACCCGAAGTCAACGTGCGCGACACGACATATCGAATGGGCGATAAGATCATGCAGACAAAAAATAATTACAGTATGGAATGGTATTATACGGACGATACGCATTTTTACAATAAAGGGTATGGCGTTTTTAATGGAGACCTAGGGCGGATCGTCTGCATCGATAACGATGCAAAAGAAGCGACGATACGCTTTGATAGCAACCGTGAAGCAGTATATTCTTTTCATGAGCTAGAGCAGATTGAGCACGCGTACGCAGTCACAGTGCACAAATCACAGGGAAGTGAATTTCCTGTGGTCATACTGCCTTTGTTCTCGGGTGGCGGACGGTTCTTATCCCGTAATCTTTTGTATACCGCTCTGACGCGGGCGATGGAAAAGGTCATCATCATCGGGCAAAAGAACACCGTAGAATATATGGTTGCAAACAACCGCATACTCGGACGGTATACTACGCTGGATTACGAGATTAAAGAAATCGGTGAAATTATGGGTGGGGTCGGATGTCTTTAAAGGATGTTCTCAAACGGGCGGTGCAAACCGTCTTTCCATACGTTCCCTCATGCGTTTGCTGCGGTATAGAAAAAGGCGTTAACGGTTATGTCTGCAAAAACTGCGCGGATAAGCTGAGCGAATTAAAAGCCGATGGGATGCGTTTGGGCGGATTATATACTAGCGCAGGGTATTCGTACCAAGGCATTGCGGCAGGTATTGTCAAAGGGTACAAATATAGCGACAAGAAGTGGCTGAGTGCGTTTATGAGTAACGAGATCTGTAAAGCGGTATTCGGCACGATAGACGAAAACGGCCTTTTAGATGCTAAGACAGGGATTTCTGATGTCCAAAGTACACAAAGCAAAGTAAATAAAACAATATCGGATAACAATCGAGCAGGTGCGGGGCAATCAAAAGTGCTTTCTGTCGATGATTTTGATTACATATGCTACGTGCCGCTGCACAAAAAGCGCCGGGCTATCCGGGGATTTGATCAGGCGGAAGAGCTCGCGAAACGCATATCCGAATTGACGGGCATTCGTTTTATCAGCGCACTCAAAAGAATCAGAAACACCAAGACGCAGACCAAGCTTAGCGATAAGGAACGTAGGGAAAATATCCACGGCGCATTTGAAAAAGCGAAGGATGTCTGCGGAAACGTTTTGCTGGTTGACGATGTGCTGACCACCGGTGCAACGGCGGCGGAATGTGCGGCCGTACTGCTTAAAGCGGGTGCAAAAAGCGTTTATGTCGCGACGTTCGCGCGTGTGGCATATGGGAAAACTGGCCACAACGAAAGGCCAGGCAATTAGCGCAAAATAAGATTAACATATAAAAACAAACGGTAAAGGAAAATTACAATGGAATTTGCAAAGAGACTAAACAACGTAACGGGCAGTGCGATCAGGGAAATATTTTCACTGCTGGCACAGCCGGGCATGATATCGTTCGCAGGTGGAAACCCTTCTCCGGATAGTTTCCCTACAGAGGACTTGGCGGCTATAGCCAATACTCTGATACGAGAGAAGGGGACGCACGTGCTGCAATACGGCGGCACTCCGGGTATCGTATCCCTTAAAGAAACGGTGATCGGCATGGCTGTCAAGCGTGGCATAAAAGCGTTGCCCGAAGAGGTCATTATCACATCCGGCTCTACCCAGGGCATCGGGCTTGCAGCAAAAACGCTTATTAATCCGGGCGATGTAGTTCTTGTCGAATCGCCGACTTTTATAGGTGCGCTGCAGACGTTCCTGACTTTTGAGGCTAACGTGAAAGGCGTCGCGATGGACGATAATGGAATGATCATTGAAGATCTTGAAGAGAAGATCATCAAATACCGCCCTAAATTTGTATACACGATACCCACGTTTCAAAACCCAACCGGCAGAACGATGCCAGCGGACAGGAGAAGACGCATGATTGACGTCTGCGAGAAATACGGCGTATTGATACTGGAAGACGATCCGTACTGCGACCTTAAGTATTCAGGAGACAGCGTATTACCTGTTAAAAGCGAAGATAAGAGCAACTGCGTGATATATCTGATGAGCTTTTCTAAAATAATTTCCCCGGGGCTGCGGGTGGGCGCTGCGGTGGCGGACAAGCGTATTGTCGAAAAATACAATATTGCAAAACAGGGGGAAGACCTGCATACATCTAACCTTTCCCAAGAAATCGTTGATGCGTATGTTCTTTCCGGAAAGCTTAAACCGCATATTGAAAGCATATGCTTAAGCTACAGGGAAAAACGCGATGCCATGCTAAAGAAGTTTGAAACGTTCCCCGAAGGCATTAACTATACACGGCCAGACGGCGGTCTGTTCATATGGGTTTGTCTTCCCAAAGGAATGGATGCGGTTAACCTTTTTAAGCTATGTGTTAAGGAAGGCGTGGCTTTTGTACCCGGTACGCATTTTTTTCCGGAAGGCGGGAATATGAACACGATGCGGCTTAATTTTTCGATGCCATCGCTTGATCAGATTGACAAGGGTATGGATACGCTAAAGAACGTGATCGTAAAAAATATATAACCCAACGCTTTAAAGGGAAACTTTAAGTATTGACCGCTGACCGTAAAGGCAGAATCCGAAATCACTTCTTTTATTAACTCTACTGTCTTATTTCAAAAGCAAACATTTATGGAAATATAAAACGCGGCTACAGTTCTGTAGACGCGTTTAAGGCTTATCTCGTCCTTTATCTATGTTTAAAATTCTCGGCTCTTTCAAAACGGCAAGGCTTAATAGGCTTTCTCATTTACTATACGTTCGGGTTCTACATGAACGATAACCTCGTATACGTCATCAATGAAATCAAGGATTTTTTTTCGGACTTGAGCTGCGATATCGTGCCCGGCTTCAACAGTAATATCCGGTTTTACTTCAATCTCTATATCGACAAAAAGATGCTGCCCTACGTATCGTCCTTTTATCTGCGGAACCGAAATGATTCCCTTTGTAGATAGCGCGATATCCTTGATGGATTGAATTTTTTCATCCCGGGGCGAAGCGTCCATCAGGCTTTTGATAGAATCTCTGAGAATGTCATAGGCAATCTTGAAAATGAGGCAGGCGACAACCGCTCCTGCGATGGGATCGAGATAAGAAAGAAAACTAATATTTAGCCATTTGCCAATCATGCTGCCTAATATCCCTAAAAAACTGCCTATCGAAGAAAATGCATCTGAACGGTGATGCCAAGCGTCCGCGATCATTGATTTACTGCTGATTTTCTTGCCGGCGGCGTAGGTTACCCGATACATGGCTTCTTTTACAACGATTGATAAGATCGCAGCGATAAGCGCGAGAAAGGTTGGTGTTGAAAAAGAGTGTGTGATAGCAGATTCAACAATTCCTTTTATAATCATTAATGCTACAATAACAAGCGTAACGCCGACGAAAGATGCGGCAATGGGCTCGACTCTGCCATGCCCATAAGGGTGCTCTTTGTCCACCGGTTTTCTTGCAATCCTGATTCCTATTAGTACGACTGATGTCGCAATGATATCTGAGGCAGAATGAAGGGCGTCTGATATCATTGCTTGACTGTTTCCAAATACGCCAGCCGCAAACTTAAGCAGACTAAGTACGATATTTCCGAGGATACAAGTGATTGTTATTTTTTCCCCGTGACGGTAATCGATTGTTTTCATGATGGATACCTCCCCAAACCCGAAGAATTTAGCTTGCATGCAGGTATTCATCAGTAATATCCCTAAAGGTATAAAAAAACACCTGCAGAACATTACTGTCCCACAGATGTGCTGATCTCAGATCTGCTGCCGCTTTCGCAGCCCGGCCCCATGAACCAAATCTGGCTCATCGCCTGCTCAGTTTGTACTGTCGTTTACATGCAGTGCAAAAAGATAAGATTAATAATAATATATGCATTGGTTTTTGTCAAGTGTTACTGTTATAGGCAAATAAAACCTCTTTGGCTCCTTTTTTAGCTATAGGGTATGATATGCTGTTTATATTCGGTCATCATTGCTTATTCTCAGCATTTAGTCATCAAAAAATCTTACCGATAACACCTGCACGTTATGAATAATGTTACTGAAAAGGCGTTACTAATAATGGGTCTATTTATATAGCAAATTTATTTAGTATGAGTTAAGATAAAAAGATTAGCAATAATAGTTATTATTAAACAAATGCTAAAAGTTGCTATTTTTATGAGGGTATTAAGCTATGCGTTTATTTGTCGGGATTAAAACCGGGTGTGAAAATCACCTTGTTTCACTGCAGAATGAACTTAAAAAAATAGGGAAAGGGCATTTTACACAAAAAAACAATCTGCATATTACGCTAAAATTTTTGGGTGAGGTCCCGTCCTTTAAACTTAAAAGTATCACCGAAGCTATCTCCGAGCCAAAAGACAACCCCTTTTTGCTTGAATGCCAAGGAGTTAGTATTTTTAATAAAAACGGGATCATATCGGTCAAAGTAGCAGGAGAATTGGGTAAGCTTACCACACTTTACTCAACGCTTGAAATTGCGCTTGAAAAAAGAGGCTTTGAAAAGGAAAAAAGAGAATTTAGACCCCATATTACACTCGCGCGGAATTTCCGTATTACAGACGGATGTAATGTAGAAACAATACCGTACCGCTGCTATGGATTTAAAGTGGAAGAACTAATACTCTTTGAAAGCAGGCGGGATGCTGGTAAACTTGTATATGCGCCTTTGTTTATTCATAAACTTGCGGAACAAAAAAACAAATGAGGCAAAAAGCATTGCTTTTGGGATTGCTGGCGTTCCCGGCGCGGCTCGAACGCGCGGCCTTTCGCTTAGGAGTAGAACACAGGGGATATCGTGGAATATTACGCAGTACCATGCATTACCGCCAAACCCGCATAAATACTGGATTTTCGGACACTTCCATTCTTTTGTAGTACGGCGTCGTACCACTGAATATTATCGGGTTCTGCCATATTTCTTAGCAAATTCTTAGCGCCATAATGAAAAATGCAAAATCGGGTGGACGGTCCAGCCACTGCGCCATAATCAGAATCGAACGCTCTTAGGCCGTTTGTTCGTAGACTGAGAGCAGACGAATTTTATATTTATTCGCACCTTTGCTTTCTTATTTTTCTTTCCTCTATAATGAAGGTACAAGGAGGTATTCAGTATGAAAAAGAAAAAGCATATGGTTACATACGACGAGTGGAGACTCATCATCCACGCCCTAAACGGTCTTAGAAACAGCTTAATTGCAGAACGAAAACATACCGATACCGTGGATGACGCGCTGCTTGCGTTTATGAACGCCAAGACCAGGCGCGTGAAGATTATTGGGTGACGGTATGGGAAAACAAGATTTTGAAAAAGCCTTTTCAGACTTTATTGATGGCAACGAATATGACGAAGCACAGAGCTCAATGTTTAAGATGGTACGCATATCGTGTCAGGCGGGTTGGGAATCCGCAGGCGGTAATCGCCCATCCCCGCAACCCGTCACCCACCTTGCATTAAAAAGGTCTCCTAAAGAACCATCCAAATAACCGCATACATAGCGTAAAGCCATTTGTTCTTACTCCAGTTAAGAGCAGACGGCTTTTGTATTTTCTCCAGTTTTGTGTACATAGCCGCTGCTATTTATAAAGCAAAGCGGCTAAATCTATTTTAGAATTTCAAGATAACGTGCCAACCGTTCCTCTAAATACTCCGAGATCATCTCCACCATAGGTGCGGCGTCCCTGTCCCTATAATAATTGTCAAAGCAAGCGTAGTAACGTTTTCTGTCGGAAAACTTGACGTCAATCGGCGGATAGCCTTGCTGCATCAACATTAAGTTAAGAACCAGCCTGCCCGTGCGCCCGTTGCCGTCTATGAAAGGATGGACGCCTTCAAATTCCAAATGGAACAAAGCGGCGTTATCAATAGGATGACGCTTTGTTTCTTTTTGTCCGGCAATAAGCTGCTCCATCTGCACTGGCACCAGATAAGGCTGTGGCGGCTCATGGTATGCGCCCATGATCGTAACTGGAATGCGGCGATATACCCCTTTGTCCTCCGGTCTGTCCATTAAAACAAGGGAATGGATGTCTTTGATTACCGATTCGGTTATCGCTGCTTTTTCTGATACTAAACGTTCCACATATAGAAAAGCGTCTCGATGGCCTACCGCCTCCAAGTGGTCTTTGAGTGGTTTTTGATCAATCGTTACACCCTCCAGCACCAAAGCCGTTTCCCGCAGAGTGAGGATGTTGCCTTCAATGGCGTTGGAGTTATAAGTAAACTCTACAAGAAATTCCTCTTGCAACCGCTTTAGTTCCCCTTGCGTCAGAGGGCGGCGTTTACTCAGTTCCGCTTTTAGGGCATCCACACGGGTAAATATCGTGGCATATTCTTTCGGAACGATTTTACCACGCAAACTGCGCCCGTCAGCAGGCTTTATAGCATCAGCCGGTATGCGATAGGAACGCCCCTCTTTGACTGCACCTTCAATTTTCCCTTGTTCACAAAGCAGCCGCACGCGCCGGTCTGATAGGTTCCATTGTTCCGCTGCTTGATTTACACTGATATATTCCATGAAATCACCTCAATTCTACATAAACAGTATAGTCCAAATCCGGAATGTTATCAACTTAAAATCGGGTTCATGCAACCAATTATTCCGTTTGTTGTTGTTTGCTATACATAGCCGCTGCTGTCTTTAAGACAGAAGGGGCTAAATTTATTTGGAAGGAGGAAGTAGCAATGTCAATTGGCAAAGTCATTGCGATATGCAACCAAAAGGGCGGCGTTACCAAGACCACGACAACGGCGAATTTGGGCATTGGATTAGCTATGCAGGGGAAAAAGGTGCTGCTTGTGGATGCAGACCCGCAGGGCGATTTAACCACCGCGCTTGGTTGGCCGGACAATGAAAGCCTGCCCGTCACACTTTCCACCATCATGGATAAAATCATCCGTGACGAGGACTTTGAGCATTACGAGGGCATCTTGCACCACGATGAAGGCGTTGACCTGATACCGTCCAGTATTGAACTTTCCGGCATGGAAATGACACTTGTAACCGCCATGAGCAGGGAGTTTACCCTGCGCGAATATCTTGGCCGCATCAAACATGAGTATGATTATGTGATTATCGACTGTATGCCGAATTTGGGCATGATTACGATCAACGCGCTTGCGGCGGCTGATTCGGTCATTGTACCTGTTCAGGCACAATATCTGCCTGCAAAGGGCATGACGCAGTTGATGAAAACCATCGGCAAGGTGAAAAAGCAGATTAACCCCGCTTTAAAAGTGGACGGAGTTTTATTGACCCTTGCTGATATGCGTACCAACCTTGCAAAAGCGACGGAACAAACCCTGCGTAAGCAGTACGGCAATGTCCTGAAAATCTACAAAACGCAGATTCCCGTAGCGGTTAAAGCCGCTGAAACCAGCGCAATGGGACAGAGTATTTACACCTATGACAAAGGGAGTAAGGTTGCGCAGGCATATGCCGAGTTCACAAAGGAGGTGCTTGGCTGTGGCGAAAGAAATAAAGCTAAACCTGCCATCAGCAGATAGTCTCTTTACCACACAGGAGGAACGGGACGACGCGAAGCTGGAACGGGTAATGGATTTGCCATTATCTGAAATCAGCGATTTTCCCGATCACCCGTTCAAGGTACGGATGGACGCTGAAATGCAGGAAATGGCCGAGAGCGTCAAGCAATACGGCGTGTTAGTTCCCGGCCTTGTGCGCCCCAAAGATGGCAGCGGATATGAGATGGTTGCCGGGCACCGACGCAAAACGGCAAGCAAATTGGCGCAGCGCGAAACCATGCCCTGCATTATCCGCAATTTAACGGACGATGAAGCGACCATAATCATGGTGGACAGTAATTTGCAGCGTGAAAAAATCCTGCCATCTGAAAAGGCGTTCGCGTATAAGATGAAGCTGGATGCCATGAAGCGGCAAGCAGGTAGACCGAGTAAAGATAATTCTGCCCCAGTGGGGCAGGATTTCGAGGGAAAAACTTCGAGAGAATTATTAGCGGAAAAATCGCCTGACAGTCACTCTCAAATCCAACGATATATCCGCTTAACCGAGTTAATCCCGGAACTACTGGAAATGGTGGATAATGCGGCGTTGGGCGAAAAACCGCAAGTTTCTATCGCCATGCGCCCCGCTGTGGAACTTTCCTACCTGCCGAAAGAACAACAGCAGTTTGTATTAAGCGCAATCCAAAGTGAAATCTGTACGCCATCCCATGACCAAACGCTTAGAATGCGGGAAAAATCAAAAGAAGGATTGTTGGATGAAGATGCGGTTTTATCCATCATGCAGGAGGAAAAGCCCAACCAGGCAGAGCAGTTCAAGCTGCCAAAGGAAAAACTCAGCAAGTTCTTTGCACCGGGGACGCCCGCGCAGAAAATAGAGGACACCATCATCAAAGCATTGGAGCTTTACCGCCAGCGCGAACGCAACCGGGACGCAAGGCAACGCACGTCAAGGGAGGACTCTGTTCTTTTACCCCGCCGCTATGGTTTGCCGCATTTCCCCTCTCCCAGACCCTCACCCCCTAAAACCAGCTAACCAGCCGAAAAAGAAAATAGTATGCTGTTCTTTCTTTAATAGTAATCCCATGCTTTTATGCAATAGGGCCGCAGCAATCCATAGGCGGCTTTTCTGCTTGGCGGATGCGCGTGGGAAACGGCTTCTTTTTTCGGCTGGTAAGATCAAGAGTTCAAGCAACAAATCATCAACGTAACGAAAATACCGGGCAATGCGTCCGGCATTTTTTTATGCGAAAAATCAAGGAGGCAGTCCATGAAAAAGAAATTGAACCATGTGAGCAGGCGCATGTTGGCTATGCTGTTGTGCGTCCTCTCACTTCTTGCGCTCATCCCTTCCACTGCATTTACCGCGTCGCAGGTACAGGTGGAATCGCGCAATGTCACTAATTATTTTGAATATATCAGCGGTTCGGGGACATGGGAGGAATTGAAAACCCCAGAACACTATATTGTTGGGACAAATGAAATGGCCTACTGCTTGCAACACAAAAAGAGCAGCCCCCATGTAGGCAACAACTTTAACAAAGTGGAGCTATCCGACTTCTATTCTTCCCGCGTTGTTACCGGGCTTCAAATCATATTAGAACGCGGTTATCCGGCTGAAACGCCGTCCAATTTAACGGCGGTACAGGCGCGGTATGCTACAGCCAATGCCATCCGGTTTTGGTTGTCGGAAAACGGCGATGCCGATCAATACAATTTCACCAACCGGCAGAGCAATCCGGGTAGCATCCGCGCCGAGAGCGGACAGCAGGCGGTACTGGATTACGCCGACCAGCTATTGGCGTATGCTCGCAGCCAGCAAAGGCTGGAGCATAGGGTCGCGTTCTCTCCTGCCAGCCTCAGCATGGCGCTATCGGGAGATTACTTTGTTGGCACGACTACCGTATCGCTGACCAACTGCAACGGCGGGTATACCCTCGACCAAAGCAGCCTGCCGTCCGGCTCACAGGTAAGCGGATATACGTGCAGGAACGGCGATGTGCTGACCATCAGAATTCCTGCTGAGTATGGCAACAGAAGCATCACGCTGCAGGCAAATGGCCTGGATGACCGTGTGGCGGCGAATATCTTCATGTACGCCAGCACTTCGAGCAGCATTCAGAACGTAATCACCATCGGCATGGGCAGCTATCGCGCTGCAGGCGAAGGTTCGATTCTGCTCAACACCCCGGCGTATGGCAGCATCGATATTGTCAAAACCACCAAGAACAACGGCGGCAGCGTATCGGGCTTTCAATTCCGTGTCACAAAGCAGGACGGTACGCTCATTGGAACGTATGTGAGCGGCAGCAACGGCAAAATAAATGTCCCCAATCTTCTTGCCGGATGGTATAAGGTTGAAGAAATCAACCTTTCGGACGAGTTTGTAAAGCCGTCCCCCAACCCCGTAGATATTGAGGTAAAGAGTGGACAGACGGCAACGGCCAGCTTCGACAATGTGAAGAAAATGGGCGTGATTACCGTGCAAAAGAGCAACCCCAATCCCGTCATGGGCAATTATTCTCTTGCGGGCGCGGAGTTCACCGTCAAAGACGCGGGCGGCGCGGTGGTGAATACCATCGTAACGGGCGCGAACGGAAAGGGACAATCCAAGGCGTTGCCGCTCGGATCGTACAGCGTTTTTGAATCCAAAGCGCCCTGGGGCTTTGTTGTGGCTAAGACCGTTCACTCCCGTACCCTAACGGGTGCGCAAAGCACGGCGGCGATCATCTACGCTCCCGAAATTGGTATGCCGGAAAAGCCGCAGGTCGGCAGGATCAAAATCACTAAACAGGACGCCGAGACAGGCAGCGCCGCACAGGGAGACGCCACGCTTTCGGGCGCGGTGTTCGATTTGTTTGACAGTAAGGGCAATTTGGTGGAACGCCTCTATTGCGGCGATAACACCACGGTAACATCCAAAGATGTGCCTTTGGGCAAGGGGTATGTGGTAAAAGAAGTCACGCCGCCAAAGGGGTATACCCTTTCCGGGAAGGAATATACCGTCAACATCGATTACGCCGGACAGGATGTGGAGGTCACCCTTGCTTCCACGGAGGTTAAAAACACCGTTATCAAGGGCCGCATACAGATCGTGAAGCACAGTGACGACCCCGACCCACAGGTTGACCCGGAGAACGAACAAGTGCAGGCCCCGCTTGCAGGCGTGGTGTTCGACGTCTATCTAAAAGCGGCAGGCAGTTACGACAATGCCAAGCCTACAGAGCGTGACCGCATCACCACTGACGAACACGGCTATGCGCGCACAAAGGATTTGCCTTACGGCTTGTATGTGGTGAAAGAAGTGCAGGGCGTGGACGAACATAAGGTTTGCGACCCGTTCGACGCTTTTATCAGCGATAATGACCGCACCTATTATTTCATCATCGAGAACCTCGCCTACTTCGGCAAGGTAAAGATCATCAAGGTGGACGAGGAAACGGGTAAAACCATTCCGCAGGCCAATATTGAGTTTAAGGTGAAAAACACCGATACGGGCGAATGGGTATCGCAGGAAATCCTCTATCCCACGCCTGTCACCATCGACACCTATCTCACCAACACCGAGGGCTGGCTGGTGATGCCATCGCCGCTCAAACACGGCAATTATGAACTCCATGAGGTGCAAAGTCCTTACGGATATCTGCTTTCGGAGAAAGCCATCCCGTTCAAGGTGACGAGCGACGATCCGCAGGAGTTTCTTGAGGTGAAGATGCCCGATAAACCCGCTATGGGCAGAGTGAGCATAGAGAAAACAGGCGAAATGCTTGCAGGCGCGGATGAAATCGAAGGCAAGGTGATGAACATCTATGTTCCCCGCTATGAGATGCGATCCCTGCCTGACGCGGTTTTTGACATCATCGCCCGAACCGACATCGTTACCCCGGACGGCACAGTACGGGTAAAAGCCGGGACGGTGGTGGACACGCTGACCACGGATGAAAACGGCAAAGCGGAATCCAAGCTGCTGTATTTGGGCGACTATTACGCCGTCGAGCGCGAAGCGTCCTTTGGTATGACGCTGGATGAAACAGAGCATGACTTCTCTTTGGTCTACGAAGATCAGAACACGCCCGTTGTCATTTCACAGGTGGGCGTATTCGATGAGCGGCAAAAGGCAGGCGTTACGCTTAAAAAGCATTGCGAATTCCCCGAAAACGCCGCCGAGGACTTTAACCCTTACGCCAGTATCGTATTCGGCCTGTTCGCCCGCGAGGATATTCTGACAGCAAGCGGCGAGGTCGGCATCCCCAAGAACGGGCTGCTGGAGTATGTTACGCCGGATAGGGACGGCAAAGGCGCTGTGCAAACGAACTTGCCCTTTGGCAGCTATTATTTCAAAGAACTGCAAACGGGTGCGGGCTATCTCTTGGACGACGCAGAGTACGATATTGCGTTTGAGTACGCCGGACAGGATGTTGCGACGGTAGAAATCGCCGTAAACGATGGAAAAGCGATTGAAAACCGCTTGCAGCGCGGCAGCTTAAAGCTCATTAAGACCTTTGAGGGCAAGGAAACGCCGATCAAAGGCGTACCGTTTACCATTGTCGGCCCAACGAGCGTGGGTACTGCCGTTACGATCAACGCCGTAACGGATGAGAACGGCGCAATCGTACTCGACAATCTGCTGGTTGGGTATTACACCATAAAAGAATTGGACAGCGAACTCACGGCGGGAAATGTGTTGTCCAATGAAGTCACCATTCATGTCGCGCACAACGCCGTAGCCGATCTGACCATCCACAACAAGCTCATGCACGGCGATCTCAAAATCATCAAGGTGTTTGAGGGCAAGGAAAAACCGATAGCGGGCGTAAAATTCACCACCACGGGCAAGACCCTGACCGGCAAGGAGTATTCCGCTGAGTTTGCAACCGATGAAAACGGCTGCATTACCGTGGAGGGCCTGCTTGTGGGTGATTATACCGTAAAGGAAATCGGTTCCGAGTTGACGGTTGGGTATGTGCTGTCTAAAGAACAGACCGCCACCATCGCCCATGAACGGCTTACCGAGATGAAAATCGAGAACAAGCTGATTCGCGGCGATGTAAAGCTCACCAAGATCGACAAAGAAGGCGGCACGAAGCTGGCCGGAGCGGTGTTTGACCTCTATGGCATGGATGGCAAGCAGATGGGCGTTTATGTCACCGATAAAAACGGTGAATTGCTCATCAAAGACTTACCTTACGGTACGGGTTACCGACTGATAGAGTCCAAAGCGCCGGAGGGCTACAAGCTGGATAAGGTGGAGTTTACCTTTGATATTAAAGAAAATGGCGCAACGCTGGAATATGCGGCAGTCAATGAGAAACTTCCCACACCGACAAACCCCAAAACGGGCGACGACAGGAACCCGGCATTGTGGGCTATCCTGCTTGGTCTGAGCGCGGCGGGCGGCGTGGTGATGGTGATCTTGGCGTTGCGTAAAAAAACGGATTTCAACGCCAAGCGGAATGGGGACTAAAAGCAGGAGGTTTCTATGAACGCATTGATAAGATGCCTATTGTTTGCGCTGGTTGTCACATGCGCCAGAGCCTATGACGCACTATGCAGCAAGGTACGGAAAGGAGCAGGCTATGGAGCTTAAAACCATTGTAGCAATCGTGCTGGTTGTCTTTATTGTGGGTGCGGCCGTATGGCTGCACATCCAAAAAAAGAATAAGAAATAATCCTGTTTTACTGTAAGGGCAGTTTCCAAAAGGGACTGCTCTTTTTATGTAGTAAAGGGCATGATGAAAGGAGTAGTAACACATGAAAGTTTTAATGGTGGAGCCGAATAAATCATCTTATATGATGAAGCAGTAGCGATTGTTTGTAATGAAGAAGGTAAACTCGATGGATTGCCGCTTAACCGTGCGCTACGGGATGCCGCAGGCAATATTTATGATATCATCGCAGGAATATTCTTCATCTGCGGTCTAAGCGAAGATAATTTCACTTCCCTTTCACCGGAGCATATGGAAAAATTCAAAGCCAGTTTAAAGACCCAGAAATGTTTAAACGCATTAACGGTAGAATTATAGCCGTCAAGGTTTCTGAGCAATACGCTGAAATGCGTAACCGTCCGAAGTCACATGATAACCGTGAACGATAAACAATAATTGATGCTTGAATTTGTAGGCAGTCTCCGAATGGGACTGCCTTTACATATAACAGGAAAGAAAGGATGAACGAGTATGAATAAGCTTATGAAATATCGCTTTACATGAGAGTTGATAATCACCGTCTCCTGCAAATTGCTCTATCTATTGCTGCTGGATATTGCAGACATAAAAGGAGAAATTATTATTCCGCAGCGGCATATTAGTGAGGCTTTGGGGGTTAGCCGTAGCATGGTTAGTTGTAATTTCCGTAGACTGCATAAGCGCGGATACATCGACATTATGCCACAATACAACGAATATGGAGGTAGGATACCCAACAAGATTATTTTACTGGATTAGGATGGTGAGCGGCGATATGAATAACCGAATCATTAAGATAAGCGATGGTCGCATCTATCATTGTGCTGAGTGTCCTTACCGCAACCGCGAAACAGGGTTTTGCGGTTTTTGTATGCGGAAGGTTATAGTCGATTTGAAGGAAACAAAAATAAAAAGGAGTCATTGAAATGGCATTGATAAGTGCATTTATCACCAATTTAGGCAAATACAACGAAGGCGAACTTGTAGGAAAGTGGCATGGCTTTCCTACCACAAAGGAAGCTATCATGCAGACATTTCGGAAAATCGGCATTGACGGTGTCCGTTACGAAGAATTTTTCATTACTGATTATGATTGTGAGATCGATGGGATTTACGACTGCTTGGGTGAACATGCCAATATCGATGAATTAAACTATCTTGCTTCTAAACTGGACGATATGGCAAGCTATGAGATCGAGCATTATGAGTCAGCAATAGAGACAGGCGAATATAGCAGCAGCGTTAAAGATCTGATTAACCTTACCGACAACCTCCACTGCTTTGATTATTTGGAAGGCGTCACTAATGATTACGATCTCGGCTATTATTGGGTTGAAGAAAGCGGTTGCCACGATACCAAGAGCATGGGCAGCTTGACTAACTATATCGACTATGAGGGGTTTGGAAGGGATATTCGTCTTGAAGAAAGCGGTATATTTGCCGGCAAGGGCTATATCCGCAACAATGGTGATACGTTCAGCGAAGATTACGACGGAATGAACGTGCCGGATGAATACAAAGTATTTGCTTTACCAAAACCTAAACTCCTATCACGAAACGCCCCTAAACTAAAAGCAAAACATGATAGGGATGCAAGATAACGCCATCATGCGGATTCTTAATGATAAAGAGAACATATCAAGCAGCGTTGATCTGGGTAGTGTCAAATCAAGTTTGCAAAATCACTCCGATAAGAATGAATCAAGCGGCAGATAAAAAGGCGTCCTGAATGGACTGTGCACTCAAATATGCCCTTGCGGACGACCAGTCTTCTGAATATTCCATGAGGTACGTGGCGACCAGCCGCAGGTAGGATGCAGGGTTCGGGAAGATACCGACCACTCTGGTACGCCGCCGGATTTCTTTATTGAGTCTTTCCAGCATATTGGAACTGGAAGTCTTTCGAAAATCCAAAGCCGGGAAACAAAAGAACGCGAGGGAGTCTTCCAGTCCGTCTTCCAGTATTCGAATGGCCTGCGGAAACCGCTTCTCAAATTCTTCGACCAGCGCGGCAGCCCTTCTTCGGGCGGTCTCCATGTCCGGAGCAAGCCATATCTGTTTGAGCTTCCCTGCAAAAACCTGCTTGTCCCTATGCGGAACATGAACCAAAATGTTGCGCATAAAATGCACTTTGCAACGCTGCCAGCAAGCGCCGGGGAAGCTTTCGCGTATGGCGGCGACCAATCCGGCGTGGGCGTCCGAAATGACCAGGGACGGGGCGATAAGCCCTCGGCCTTTCAGCCTTTCAAAGAGCTGGGCATAGCTTTCACGGGATTCATCCAGCATAGGCTCGACGGCCAGCACCTCCCTTGATCCGGCTTCATTGACTCCACAGACAAGCAGGATCGCCATGCTAACAACACGCCCGTCGTAACGTACCTTTTCATACAGAGCATCCACCCAAAGCACGGGGTAACGGTTGCCTTCAAGCGACCGGTTGCAGAACGCCTCCACCTGCCCGTCCATTTCTTTGGCCGTGTTGCTTACCTGAGAGCGTGACAGGTTTTCAATTCCCAAACGCTTTGCCAGACGCTCCATTTTGCGGGTAGAAACGCCGTTTATGAAAGCCTCCTGAACCACCTGGATGAGCGCCGCTTCGCTTCGTTTTCGGTCACTCACAAAGAACGGAACATACCCGCCTTGCCGCATCTTGGGAACCATCAGATAGATCGTCCCCATCCTGGTGTCAAATCGTCTGGGGCGGTAGCCTGAACGATAGCCTTGACGGTCGGTGGTGTGCTGTGATTTTTCCGCTCCGATTCTTGTCGAAATCTCCGCTTCCATCAATTGATCGCATAGCCACTCCAGCATCGACAGCATCGGATCAGGTTCGCTCATGCATTGCAGTAGTAATTCAGCCAGGTTTGTGGTAGTCTTTTTTTGAGCCATCGGTTTTTCTCCTTTTGAATGATTTGCTCGCACCATTCATTCTATCGGAGTGTCCGGTGGCTTTCCATATCCACATATAAATTGCAAACACTTTTGTACTCTATCTTGATCTGTAACGCTGCTTGATATGTGGGTAAAATGTCATAATCAGCGATATAATTTAAAAGCATCGGGAGCTAATATTTTTATTCCTTACAACTCAAATCAAAGGCGAGGCGGAACCCTTTGTTATTGTTGTTCTGGTCGTATAAAACTAATCGGGCGTCGGCTTTTGGCATATATGCTCTACCAAACTCCACAGCGGCTGAAACAGGGCATGCGGGAAAAACATGAACAACCGCGTCTTGTCCGTGATACTCTCTTATCAAACGAAAAAGTTCGCGGTACTTTCCACGCAATGTTGCAAGGTGCTCACGGTTTTTTATGTAATCGTTGCTTGGGTTTTGATGCGTGATGTTCCAGATTGAAATGTCGTTACCAAGAACATTTTGAATACGGTCGTCTGTAATATTGTCACTGAGTGAAAGCTTGACCGCTACCGCTGAGGATTTTGTAGTCGGTGTGGTTATCTCATATCTAATCTGCGAATCATCATCAAGCCATGCCCAAGTATCTGGTTCCCTATGCTTCTGGAACACATCCACCTCGGTGATATCACCAAACAGCATTCCAAGCCTAATCAAAAGCGGTATCGGAGCAATCGCAAACAGCAAAATTTTTTCACTTCTGCTCTGCTCTTTCAAAATATTTATTTCTTGCCTGAATTTTTCCTGCAATTGAGCCCATTCACTTGACCAAAATTGACTTATGTCATCATAGAAAGCGGTATTATTGGGGTTAAGGTCAATTGGATAGCGTGGTGCGATAAGTTTTGCCGCCCTGACAGCTTCATTGATTTTTTCGTTCGTTATCGTCGGCTGATTATCGCCAATTTTTGAGGTGTACTTTACCACCAAGGCGTGTTCGTTTTGAAGGGCCAATAATTGCTCCCGGACTTTTTGCTCATGATTATTCTTTATACTGTGCAACCTCTCAACTGTGTAAAATTCTGGAATCTTATCTTTATCAACCTTGGTATGGCAAGTCGGGCAAAGCAGAATGATGTTATCAATATCTCCAGCATATTTTTTTGATTCGACAGAACCCCGTGTTCCGTCCTCACTGTCGGCGATGATATGGGCATACTCTTTAACATTTATTTCTGAACGCGAGAATTTATCGTAATCAAGAGGCTCACAGCACAAGGAGCATAACCCTCCGCACTTAAAATACAGTTCCCATTTATCTTGTGTCTTCAGGTTTGTTTTTGACATCGCTATTCACCTCTTATCCAATTCAGCTATGATTGATTCAAAGTCATCCTTGTATCGTTCATAGAGTGAACTTACCTTAAGCTCGTTGATTTTCTCTCTATGGCAATCTCTGTAGCGCTTGCCAGATTGACAGGGGCATTGAAAATGTCCTTTCAGGTTTTCTCTGAACAGACAAACCAATAAAGCGTATGCAACTTTGATATCAGTGGTTTCAAACAATTCACAGTAATAATCCAACAGCCCCTCGACTCCGTGCTTGTGTTCTCCGAACGGCAAGTATTTGTGCTTTCGGTAAAATAAGAAACCGCAGAGATAGGTATCCAAGTACTTGGCCAAAAAAGCAAGCAAGCTTGGATGTTCCTGCAAAAACGCAGCTATTGCCGTATCAACTTCCAAACAGAGCTGACCGTTTGCGTATACATGTCCCTTGTAATTGTTAGCCCGGATTTTACCGTCTGTGTTTTTTGCTGTTGGGATATCTTCAGGGAAGCCATTGGGAACAAAAATTTCAAGCGAAAAGTAGTTTTCAAATATTTCATTTTCAAACTGATTGCAGATTTTATATTTGCCGATAAATTTCAAACCGCCATCAATCTCGGTTTTTGTCAACAGCGGCTGTTGTACTAACAGTATTTCAACCTCCTCCAGTACCGCAGCTCGCAACATATCACCGCCTATATGGTTTGGGCTGATTGACTCCTGTGATTATTGTGGGAACAGATTTCGTTGCATTAAGGTTTAGGTTAGCATATATGCGTTTAGTAGCCTCTTCGCCAAAGCTCTTTTGAAGTGATGTGAATTTGTCCGCTGAATCCGCTCGGTCAAATCCAAAATCGCTTTTTATCCATTCGACCCATTTGAAAAACGCCTTTGCGCGTGCGTTTCCATCTTCAGTCCAACGCTCCGCAAAATTTTCATATGGGTTGACAGGATTGCATAGGTGCCAGCCATCACTGTCGCGTTTGATAATCACAGCATTTCTTTGTGCCAGCCTTTCCGCTGAATAAGCATAGAAGTCTTGGTTTAGAGAGGAATATTGACTCAATTCTTCGACAACTGCTTGGAGCAGCTCTTTAACAGAGGCATTATACAACTTTTTCTCGGCAGCGATTTGTGCCACAAGAACTGTAATTATAATTGAAATTGGTCTGTAAGCGTAATCGGGCTGTCTGTCGAAACGAACATCACGATGCCGCTTGAAAAGCTGAATCACTCGTTGTAACGAGGATTTTAAAAGTGGTTCAGGAACGGCCTCAATGGAAGCATAAGCTTTCTTTTCAACAAGTATCCGCCGCTGATATTCCGAAACGGCTTGGAGGTAAGGGGTGTTAATATTTTTGAACCAGTCAACCAAACCGTGCGAATTGCCTGTCGACCAGTCATATGTATCTCCGTCTTTGTCAAAGTCCGTTATTGCTATTGCTTTTTTTGCAATTGAAAGGGGAATATTTTTGAACACGATTTTGTTGATTATTTCATTCTCCTCGTGTACACATGGTAGAACATCCATATGAAAGCCTACGCCGTCCGTCGGCGCATAATTCAATGTCCAACAACGCCGCCCTTCGTTTGGGTCAAGCAAGTTTTTATGATATTGACTTTTGTCAAGGCATTTCCCAACCGACTTTTTTAATACTCGGGGTTTGAGGATAAGCTTATCGTCCGAAGATTGCGCTACAAGATCAATATCAAAGTCGGCATCTCTCCCCTCCCGATAAGGACGTATGACCGTGCCGAACGCAAACGACCCTTGTGTGTAAACATCTGTTGCTACACCATCCTCGGTTAAGCATTTTGCTACCGCCTCATAGTGAGATTTCGCCAAATCATATTGTGTTGGTGTGATGTCTATCTGCTTATACAATTCCTCAGTCACGGAATCGAAGTTCAAAATTTTTTCCATCGGTATCTCCTTAATCTCTTATGATGTTTAATAAGTCGTAGTAGAAAAAAGTTCTGTTACGGCTCTTGTTGTCGGTGTAAAGTATCTGAGCTTGGACTAATGCGTTCAAATATCGGTTAATCGTCGCCGGAGGGATTTGCGTTTCTTTTGCAATCGTGTTTGCGTTAATGATTGGGAAACGGAATAGTAAATCAATAATCTCCGTCATTTGATTACTACGAACAAGGCCTGATGCTTTGCTCAAGTGCTCATTATAGAGTTTGTTAATATCAGAAATGATTCTAATATATTTTTTGCATTGACTCGTAACTATCTGTAAAAAGAAGTTTATCCATTCAGACCATTGCCCCTTTTCTCTGATATTGTTCAGGAGCGTATAATACTTCATTTTATCGCGCTCCAGAGCCTCACTGATGAAAAAGCAAGGCATATCAATTTGTTCGGAAGCGTAAAGGTAAAGCGGGATTAGGATTCGTCCAACACGGCCATTGCCATCTAAAAAAGGATGTATAGTTTCAAACTGAGCATGAACAATGGCGGTGCGAACAAGTGGACGTAGGATGTCTTTAGGTTCGAGTATATAATTGATGAGATTGTCCATTAACTCAGGCACTTTTTCAAATATAGGAGGGGTATAGGTTATCTCATGTGGGCTACCTACTTTTCCAATGTAATTCTGCTGTGTTCTGAATATGCCAACTTCTTGGTTTTGTCGCCGTACTTTGCCTTTCATAAGAATTTTGTGAATTTCAAGGATGAAATCCTTGCTCATTTTGTCACGCTTGAGGAAATTATACCCCATTATAGCGGCAGTATTGTAATTGATAATCTCGACAAGGTTCGCATCTTTATCATCGGGAACGACCTGATTGATTAGCACGCCATCAAGTGTCGCTTGTGTTCCCTCTAACATAGATGAAGCAAGAGCTTCTTTTTGCTGTAATGTTGGCAAGAACCAGTGCTGGCTAAGCTTGCTATCCTTAATTTTCTCTTTATAAACTTCAAGCTGAGCTGTAGCATCTATAAGTGAATCGAAAAATAGTTTCGGCTTTATATAATCTGCACCAAGTGGCAACACCATTGGTTCAAAAGCAATTTTCTGGCTTTTCATAAACAACTCCTCTTTTCAAAGCATGATTTATTGTAGCATATATAGAATCAAAATTCAACTATTTTGATTCTAATTTATAATTTTTATGCTCTATAGCCTCACAAAACAAAAAATATGAGGATAGCTACACCTTCATAATAGTACTTGGATTAGTTGTGGGTTAAGGAGTATGGGGAGTGCAGCAATCAGCATCTATGTATTTTACTTTGCATTTTATAAATTCCACCGTGGTATTATCGTAAAAATCCAGTCTTATATTGTAACTACAAATTATTTTCAGCTTTTTCTACATAGCCATCCGGCGAAACCTGGGTGGCATAATTTTATTTAGGAGGTTTTTTATGCCATATATTATCCCGGAGTTGATAGCCGAAGCCAAGAAAATGGACTTGCTCACCTATTTGCAATCATACGAGCCGCAGGAACTTGTACGCTTCTCCGGCAGCGTCTACACGACCCGCACCCACGACAGTCTGAAAATCAGCAACGGGAAATGGTGCTGGCATAGCCGTGGGATCGGTGGGCGCAGCGCGCTGGACTATCTTATCAAGGTGCGGGGCGTGGGCTTCACGGATGCGGTGGAACAGATTGTTGGGCAGGCGGCAGTACAGCCGCCTGTTTTCACATCCGATACGGAGCCGAAAGAAACCGCTCCGTTTATTTTGCCGCAAATGGATAGCAGCATGGACGCAGTGGAGTGCTATCTTATGGGACGCGGAATCAGCCATAGTCTGATCCGCTATTGCGCTGATTTGCGGATTTTGTACCAAACCCGCAACGGCAAATATGCCAACGTCGTTTTTGTGGGACTGGATACGGACAAAATCCCGCGCTATGCCACCGTCAGGGGAATACGTGGGAACTTTAAGGGAGATATAACGAGCAGTGACAAAAAGTATTCCTTTGCCCTGCCCAACGGCAGCGGCAATCTGCATCTGTTTGAATCGGCAGTAGATCTGCTTTCCTTTGCTACTTTGCAGGACATCCAAGTACCGAACTATTTTGATGGCGACCTGCTTTCCCTCTCCGGCGTTTATAAACCGCGAAAAAATATAGCGGAAAGCACATTGCCGTCCGCCCTCACGCAGTATTTGGCCGACTACCCGGACATTTGGCGTGTTCACCTTCATCTTGACAACGACCTTGCTGGACGGCTTGCGACCAAAGCCATTATAACCGCCCTGCCGAAGCATTACGAGGTGCTGGATGCGCCGCCGCCCACGGGCAAGGATTACAACGATACCCTTTGTGACCGGTTGGGGATGACCCGTTATCAAACGAGAGAAAGGAGTTTAGCAAGATGAAAGAGTTTAAGGTCGAAATCAAAGAAACCCTCGTCATGACCGTGGCTGTGGAAGCCGAGAGCGCGGCGCAGGCGCGGGAAATTTCCGAACGCAATTGGAAAAACAGCGAGTATATTTTGGACGCTGACTACTTTCAGGGCGTGAGCTTTACCGTCCCTCCCCGAAATAGAGATTTGGAAAGGTAGGGATTCGCATAAAATGCAGAGCGGCAGCTTAAACGCTGACCGTTTTCTTTTCGGCGTGTGAACCTTTGAAAGTCGAGCTTTCGGGAATGCACTATACCAGCAAGCATCGCCTTTGTACTCCCACAAAGGCACTTTTTAGGGGAAAATCCCCTAATACCCCTCTTAGAAAGGATGAGTTTATGAGAAAACGAAATGTTCGTATCCAATTCTGGCTTGATAAAAAAGAGGCCGAAGCCTTCAATAAAATAGTAAAGCGCAGCGGCCAATCCCGCGAGGTGTATCTGCGCCATATCATAAGCGGCCTTGTTCCCACTGACGTACCGCCCCCCGATTACTACACCATGATGAGGGAACTCCACGCCATCGGCACGAACCTGAATCAGATCGCGCAAAAAGCCCATGTGCTAAACGCGATTGACGTCAACCGCTACGACGAGAACGCCGCCCTGCTGAAAAAAGCAATCGTAGGAATTACCAATGCCGTCATGCTGCCGAGAAAAATCGGATAGTGGCTGTCACTTCCATTTGGAGCGTCAAGGGCTGGCTTGGTAAGGTGCTTGTCTATACAGAGAACCCCGACAAGACCGAGAACCCCGCCTATTATGAAAAGCAAGGCATGACGGCTGCGCAGGCGCAGGGGCTTTCGGACGTCATAGACTACGCTTCCCAAACCCGCAAGACACAGCTTACCGATGAAAACGCCGAAATCCTCCGGCATTACGTCACCGGGCTGAACTGCGCTCCCGAGACTGCCCGCGACGAGATGATTGCCGCAAAGAAAAAATTCGGCAAAGAAAATGGCGTCGTCGTTTATCACGGCATACAGTCCTTTTCCTCCAAAGATTTGCAGGCGGGATTGACCCCCGACATGGCGCATGAAATCGGCGTAAAGTTAGCCAAGAGGCTTTGGGGCGATCAATACCAAGTCGTTGTCACCACACATTTGGATAAAGCCAACCACCTTCATTCTCATTTTGTAGTCAACACGGTTTCGTGGGTAGACGGCATTCGCTACCATCGCACTGAGCGGGATTACTACAATATGCAAATCGAGTCCGACAAGCTATGCCGTGAATATGGCCTGTCCGTCATCGAAGAACCCAAGCGCGGCAAATCCAAACATTACGGTGAATGGCGGTCCGAAAAAGACAGCCAACCCACCTACCGTAGTTTGGTCAAAGCCGACGTCGATCAGGCCATATTGGAATCCATGACCGAGCGGCAGCTTTGGGACAATCTTTATAAAAAAGGCTATCATATCAAATTCGGTAAAGACATCACCCTGCGCCCTCCGGGTAAAGACAGGGGTTTGAAGCTATATCGCAACTTTGGCGAGGATTATTCGATTGAGAGCATCCGAAATCGCATATTGGCAAATATGCGTCCGCAGCGGATCGTCCTCCCGGCAGAGAGACCGCCCAAGCGGATATACCTTATTGGCAAACTAAATACCGCCCGTAAGATTACAGGGCTTCGCGCCCTGTATTTTTCTTATCTCTACAAAATGGGTGTTCTCCCGAAAAAGCGGAAGCAATCACCAAACCGCATATATTTTTTGTTCCGCGAGGATATTCGCTTTATTCAAAATATCTCAAAAGAAACCCGTTTGTTGGTGACGCATGGCATCGACACCGCCGAGCAGCTTACCGACCATAAGGACAACTTAACGACTGAAATCATTTCCCTGTACGACGAACGGAAGTGTTTGCGGTATCAAATGCGAAATATCCATGACGATGAAAAGCTGGCGGCAATCAAAACCGACATTGCCGCTCTATCCGCTAAAATCGGTGAACTGCGAAAGGATGTGAGGTTATGTGAGGATATTGAAAAGCGCTCTATAGATATGAAAGAGAAAATCCGCAGAGCCGCCGAGGACGAAAAAAACAAGGGAAAGGAGATGAGCCGACATGAATCATTCAGGGGACGCCGCTGAACAAATTGTACGATTGAGTTTGGAGGGCGTCGAGGTCGCTGCCAGAATCACAGGCGCGGCGGCAAAGGAGATCGCAACCTTCATTGTAGCTGCGCTCAAATCCAAAAACAGCACCCTCAAACTCAAGGGCAAGGCGCGAATGACCTCCATGCTCAAGTCTGGTAAGGCGTTAGAGATTTTTTCAGTCAAGGACAGTGATTTACAGAAATTTGCCCAGGGTGCGAAACAGTACGGTATTGTCTACTGCGTTTTGCGAAACAGGAAAAATACCCCGGACGGATTATGCGACATCATGGTAAAGGCCGATGATGCACCGAAAATCAGCAGGGTTATAGAACGCTTCCAGTTCGCCACGGTGGATAAGGCGAAGATCGAGAGCGAAATCGTGCAGACAAGAGCCGAGAAAGCGCAGGGCGTACAGCCCGCTGCCCCGGATAGAGATGATCCCGGCGACAAGCTGCTGGACGATTTTCTTGGCACGGACGAGGGCAAGGCCGCGCCGGAGAATCAACCTGAAACAGATAAACCGGACGTTGCGAAAACCGCCCCGGTAAAGGAAACGCCCGTAAACCCCGCAAAGGCAAAGACAGAGAAATCCCTTCCGTCCGAGCCTACCTTCAAGAGCAAAAGCAACTCCGCAAAGGGTACTTCGAGTAAGTCGTCCGTAAGAGAAGAACTACAGGAAATTAAAGCGGCGCGGCAGACGGAGAAAGAAACGGACACGCCGACGCCGGGAGATCGGGTGACTTCAAATAAGCCGAGAGCCGACAAGACCACCACCCATAAACAGCCGCAGAACAACCGCAAACCTAAATCCAAAAAACCAAAGGAGCGATAACTGATGACAAATTACGATGATTTATTGAGCAACGCACCCGCAGAGGAACAAAGCGCAAAGAAGATGGTACGCCGGGAACGGGCTACAATGCAAAAAAGGTGTTCGACATCTCACAGGTGGATACCCGCAAGCTGCGTATTACACCACCGCCTCATTACGGTGAACGGCAGCTATTATCCGCGCTGATCAGCAAAGCGCCCGTAAAAATAATCGGCGTTGATACTATGCCCAATTATATTCCTGACGAGATAGGAGCCACTTATGATTTAGTGGACAAACAGATTCTTGTCCGCAAAGGGATGGGATTTTTCGACACGTTCAAAAGCGTAGCGCAGGAACTTTGCTTTGTCGATCTGTCCACCGGCCCCGATACGCAGGCCGATCCGCGTTTCTCCGCATACTGCGCTTCGTATCTGCTTTGCAAAAAGTATGGAGTGGACGTACAGGATTTCTTCTTTGAGGACGCCCCCGGTATATTTGACGGTATGGACGCGCAGGAGATCAAAGGCGAGCTTTCACAAATCCGCGATGCCGCTGAAAACATCTCCGGGCGCATGGCACGGCAGCTTGAAGCACAGCAAAGGGCGGCGAAATCGCAGGAAGTGAGATAGCAGCGATGAAAGAAGAACAGAAAATGATCACGCTTGACGAATACGAGGAAGGCGCGGTAATCGAAGGGCTGAACAAAGTCCGCACCGAACAGCTTGAAAAAGACGGAAAAGCTGATTTTGTCAGTGACCTTATGCTGAAAATTCTGCATACACCGCAGAAGAAAGTAAAGGTGCGGGATGAAGCGCGATAACCCGAAGCAAACCCTTCTCCTGTTTGCTTTCGGCATTATTCCGGTGGTATGGGCGGCCTTATTGACCGCCCCCGCCATCGCCGGAGGACTTCCCGAAATTCTGCAAAACCTGACGGCGGCATTAAATAACCCATTGCAAATTGAGTGGTGTGAGGACAGTTTAAAAACTGTCCTTCTTTTTATTATCGCTTACGGTTTGGGGATCGGGATATATTTTTCAACCCGGCGTAACACAAGACCGGGGGAAGAACACGGAAGCGCCAAATGGGGCGACGTCCGTGCCATCAACCGTAAATATGCGGACAAGCGGTTTTGCGAAAACAAGATTCTTACGAAACATGTACGCATTGGTTTTGACACGCACAAGCACAGGCGCAATATGAACGTTTTGGTGTGTGGGGGCAGTGGCTCAGGCAAAACTCGATTTTATTGCAAGGTAAACGCCATGAATTGCAACACCTCAATGGTGATTTTAGACCCCAAAGGGGAAATCGCCCGCGACACAGGACTGTTGCTTAAAAAGAGCGGCATGGAGGTAAAGGTGCTTGATCTTATCAATATGTGGCGCAGCCATTGTTACAATCCGTTTGTGTATTTAGAAAATGACAACGATGTGCAGCGTTTGGTGACAAACCTATTCAAAAGCACTACACCCAAGGGAGCGCAAAGCCAAGATCCGTTTTGGGATACCGCAGCCAGCATGTTGCTTCTGGCACTCGTTTTCTATTTGAAATACGAAGCGCCGCCGAACGAACAGAATTTTTCGATGGTCATGGAAATGCTTCGGGCGGGCGACGTGCGCGAGGATGACGACAGCTATCAATCACCTCTTGACGAACTCTTTGATCGTTTGGAAATGCGAAACTCCGACCATATCGCGGTGAAATATTACCGCGACTATCGAAGCGGTTCGGGCAAGACCCTCAAAAGCATTCAGATCACGCTGGCCGCAAAATTGGAAAAATTTAATTTAAAAAGTCTTGCCGCCCTCACCGTTACCGACGAACTGGACCTTATGAGCATTGGCGAGAAAAAGACCGCGCTGTTTATCATCATTCCCGATAACGACAGCTCGTTCAACTTTCTCGTATCCATCCTCTACACCCAACTATTTCAGCAGCTTTTTTACAGTGCCGATCATAAACACGGCGGTTCGCTGCCGGTACACGTCCATTTCTTAATGGACGAATTTGCGAACGTCAGTCTGCCAGACGACTTTGACAAGATACTCTCCGTTATGCGCTCACGCGGCGTATCGGTCAGCATCATCCTGCAAAATATTGCCCAGCTCAGAGCATTATTTGAAAAGCAGTGGGAATCAATCATGGGTAACTGCGATGAATTTCTCTACTTGGGGGGCAACGAAACTTCAAGTCACAAGCTGGTCAGCGAATCCCTTTTAGGTAAGTCAACTTTGGATATAAACACATACGGAAAATCCACAGGGCGGAACGGAAATTATAGCACCAACTATCAGCTATCGGGGCGGGAGCTTATGACCCCGGATGAAGTGCGGATGCTGGACAACCGTTACGCCTTATTATTCATACGCGGCGAGCGTCCCATCATGGACGAAAAATTTGACATCCTGCGTCACCCGCACGTAGGAGATACAGCAGACGGCAAGGCCGGACGGTTTATCCACGGTGAAGTCACGAACTCCGTCGCCTCCCTTGTCTTTGACGAGGACATTGACCCGGCGGGTCTGCCGGAACCGGATATCACGGACGCAGACATTGAACTGCTGTCCGAGGAAGATTTGGAAGAACTATTTAACAAGGAGGAACCATCCAATGAAGAAAAACATGAAACCGGCCCAAAGGCAACCCGTGACAAACGGCGGCCGTAAAGGGTTTCGTATCTATGTCGCTGTAGTACTTGCTCTCACACTGGTGATGGGCTTTGGCACAACCGCGTTTGCAGCGAACGACCCGGTGACGGTTGTAAACAATTTGAGCGAGTTTATTTTCGGGATTATTCGGGCAATCGGCCTGATTTTGCTCGGCTTTGGCATCGTCCAGATTGGCCTTTCTTTGAAAAGCCACGACCCGTCACAACGTGCAAATGGTTTTCTCACCTTGGCGGGTGGCGTGATTATTACCTTTTCTAAAGAGATTTTGAACCTAATTACGGGAGGTTGAGTGTCATGCAGGACTATATGGACAAATGCCCCTGCTATATCCACTCACTGAAAAAGCCGGATGGAACGAACGTATTGGCCGAAGCCAGCATCCTGAAAAAGTTAGGCAATAACGATTATCTGGCCGACTACAACGGCGTAAAATGCCACGCTATCTACAACCCCTTTGCGGAACGCTACTATGTGGATGATAAATACGGCGTGATTCGCGAACCAGCAGGGCGTGAAACAAGGTAGCCACATAACGGGAGCAGGCCAAAACAACGGTTTGCTCCCGTAAATCTTGTGAAGGAGGTGGTCACTTGAATTGGATTATAGAAAATCTTGAAAACGCTCTGAACACATGGAACCAGAAGATGGCTGAAATTTTTCAGCTTTTAACCCAAAGCCCCGAAACCTTTAAGGGCGGCGGGATATGGTCGGTTATAAAGGACATTCATGGCGCAGTTCAAGCCGTAGGATTTGGTCTGTTAGTGTTGTTCTTCGTGATCGGCGTGATGAAAACATGCGGTTCGTTTGCCGAAATAAAACGCCCCGAAGTGGCGGTCAAGGTGTTTATCCGTTTCGCCTGCGCGAAAGCGGCGGTCACTTACGGCTTAGAGTTAATGATGGCACTCTTTTCCATCGTGCAGGGCTTGGTTGCCCGGATTATGGGAGCGGCGGGTTTCTCCGGCGCTGAAAACACCATATTGCCGGAGAGCATTAAGACCGCAATAAACAACACGGGATTTTTCGACAGCATTCCATTATGGGCGGTGACATTGCTTGGCGGCCTGTTCATTACGGTACTCAGCTTCATTATGATTATGAGCGTATATGGCCGCTTTTTTAAGCTCTATATGTATTCAGCTATTGCCCCCGTCCCGCTTGCCTCGTTTGCCGGAGAACCATCGCAGAGTATGGGAAAATCGTTCATTAAATCTTATGCGGCGGTTTGCTTAGAGGGTGCGATTGTGGTGCTGGCCTGCATTATCTTTTCCCTGTTCGCCTCCGCGCCCCCTGCCATTGACCCCAGTGCGGCGGCGGTGACACAGGTGTGGGCTTATGTGGGTGAGTTGATCTTTAACATGCTCGTCCTGGTCGGAGCCGTGAAAATGGCGGATAGGCTGGTGCGCGAGATGCTCGGATTATAATAAAAAATCTGATGGGAGGAAAATTATAATGTCTTATTACAACGTAAAAAAGCAGAACCGCGAATTGCCATCTGCGGAAAAGCTGACCGAAGAACTGAACAAATGCATGGGATTACAAGAAACCATGAAAGCGGTAAATGCTTACTGGCGCAAAACCGGGACGTGCGTGGGTGCGCCGGGTATTACGGAAGTACAAGCTAAAAAGCTGGATGAAAAAATCGCTGCTACGCACTACTCATGGGAAAAGCAGCCCTTTTCAAGTTACGACCTCACGAACAACAACAGCAAAATTAAGCGGCTGGAAAGCAAGCTCAAGGAAGTCAGCAAAGGCTTTGCAGGATGGGAGTTTGAAGGTGGCCACGCCGAAGCAAATACCGAGTTGAATAGGCTTCAGCTTTTCTTTGATGAACGCACAAGCAAAGAAAAGCATAATGCCCTGCGCCATGCGGGGTTTGTGTTTTCCCATGCCAACAGCGCATATCAGCGGCAGCTTACCGACAACGCTATTTACGCGGCGGGGCGGCTTGATTTCTTGAAGCCGTCTGACGGACGCACTGTGCGAGAACATCAGCCCAAATCCCCGAAGCGCCATGACGGAGCGAGGTGATCGGTATGGAAGTAAAAATCAATAGGGAAATCCGCAACTATACTGAATCCATGTTTTTCGGTCTTTCATTGCGCCAATGTATCTTTTCTGTTCTTGCTCTTGGTGTAGCCGTGGGCATTTACTTTGGATTGCGTGACCAGCTTGGTACGGAAACCGTATCCTGGGTGTGCATCCTTGGCGCGGCCCCATTTGCGGCAATGGGCTTTATCACCTATCACGGTATGACCGCCGAACAATTCGCATGGGTGTGGCTAAAATCAGAGTTTCTTATGCCCAAACGCCTGACATTCAAGAATGAAAATATCTATTACGAAGCGGTCCGCCCGCTTATTGAAAACGCAAGGGGAGGTGCGAAACGTGCTTAAAACTCTACAAACGTGGTTTAGAGAGAACAAAGAACGCTTCAAAGTGCCAAAAGGCGTACAAGATGTCATTCCCGTCCACGCGATATACGAGGACGGGATTTTTCTTGTTGGCAAAGGCAATCTGTTTATGAGCGGTAACAAGTACAGCAAGACATTCAAATTTATGGATATAAACTATGCCGTAGCCAGCCGCACGGACAAAGAAGCCATGTTTCTGGATTACTCTGAACTCCTGAACTCTCTTGATTCCGGCGCGACGGCGAAGATCACCATCCGAGCGCGGCGGTTTTCTAAAGCCGACTATGAAGCCAACATTTTAATCCCTATGGCAAACGATGGGTTAGACAAATACCGCAAAGAACTCAATGATATGCTGCTGAAAAAGGTCATGGAGAGCAACGCGATTGTTCTCGACAAGATGATTACCGTCACCGTGTGCAAGAAAAACATTGAGGAAGCGCGGGCATATTTTATTCGCGTGGGCGCGGACTTGATCTCTCACTTTGCACAGCTTGGTTCTAAATGTACGGAATTGGATGTTAATGAGCGATTAAAACTGTTCCATGACTTCTATCGCCCTGGTGAAGAATCATCTTTCCACTTTGACATGAGCGCGGCCATGCGGCGCGGCCATAGCTTTAAGGATTATATCTGCCCCGACAGCATGGAATTTGACAAAAACTATTTCAAGGTGGGCGAACGCTTCGGGCGCACCCTGTTTCTCAAGGAGTACGCTTCCTATATCAAAGACACTATGATAACCGAGCTTACCGAACTCAACCAAAACATGACACTCTCCATCGACATCCGGCCTGTCACGATGGACGAAGCGGTGCGTGAAGTGGAAAAGCGTGTTCTGGGAGTGGAGACGAATATAACGCAGTGGCAAAGGCGGCAGAACAGTAACAACAACTTTTCGGCCATTGTGCCTTACGATCTGGAGCAGCAAAGGAAGGAAAGCCGCGAGTTTTTGGATGACATCACCAGCCGTGACCAGCGCATGATTTTTGCCACGGTGACTATCGTGCATACCGCCGCCACCAAAGAGCAGCTTGACGCTGATACCGAATCCCTGCTTTCCACAGCGCGTAAGCACCTGTGCCAGATCGCACCGCTGACCTTCCAACAACTTGACGGCCTAAACACCGTTTTGCCTTTCGGTCATACAAAGATTATGGCGGTACGAACGCTCACCACGGAGAGCCTTGCCGTCCTCATGCCCTTTAAGGTGCAAGAAGTGATGGACAGGGGCGGTATCTATTTCGGACAAAACGCCATATCCAACAACCTGATTATGTGCCTGAAAGAAAATCTGCTCAACTACTCAGCGTTTCGCCTGGGCGTTCCGGGTAGCGGCAAATCTTTTGGCGCGAAAATGGAACTGGTGTTAATTGCGCTGATGTTCCCGAACGATGATATTTTGACCTGCGATCCAGAAAATGAATTCGCGGCGCTCATCAAAGCACTTGGCGGCGAAGTGATCCGCATTGCGGCGGGCAGTGACGATCACATCAACGCAATGGATATGGTAGAGGGTTATGGTGAGGGCAGCGACCCGGTCATCGACAAGTCGGAGTTTGTATGCTCTTTGTTTGAACAGCTTGACAAAAACGGCTTGCTACCCGAAGAAAAATCAATTATTGACCGCTGCGTCCGTAATGTTTATGAGAACTACCAGGCGGGCGGTAAGCTGCCGACCCTTGTCGTGCTGCGCGAGAACTTACTTCTTCAGTCCGAACCGGAAGCGCAGCGGCTTGCACTCAAAATGGAGTTATTCACCGATGGATCGTTGAACGCTTTTGCGCACAAGACCAACGTGGATGTGAACAATCGGATTATAAGTTACAACATCATGGACTTGGGCGCGCAGCTTAAAACGATGGGCTTGCTCGTCATTACCGACGCCATGATTAACCGCGTAACCGATAACTGGCGCAAGGGCAAGCGAACACACATCTTTCTCGATGAATTTCATGTCGTTTTTGAGAATGAGTACAGCGGCACGTTCTTCAACTCCGCGTGGCGCAGATTTCGGAAACGGAACGGCTATCCCACCGGCATTACGCAAAACGTGGAATATCTGCTGGATTCCGTATTGGCAAGCACGATGCTTAGCAACTCGGAATTTATTGTGATGCACAATCAGGCCGCTTCTGACCGCGATAAGCTGGCGAAGCTCTTGAACATCAGCGCTGAGCAGATGAGCTATATTACCAACGCAAAAGAAGGCAGCGGGCTGGTTCGTATTGGGAGCGCGCTTGTTCCTTTCAAAAACGAGTTTCCGAAAAATACTGAACTGTATAGACTGATGACGACCAAACCCCGCGATTCTTACGCGGCACAGTAAAACCAGCAAAAAAGACACATCGGGGCGGAGTGTAAAACACCATGCCCCAAATTCTTTATCCTTATATTTGGAGGTAGCATATGAAAAAATCAATTTTCACTATATTGGCAACACTATTATTCACCATCACTTTATTTTCCGGCTATCAGCTTTGGCGGCATTTAACAGATGAACAGCAAGCAGAAGAACAGTTTGATAATTTAGCGTCGCGCAGAGAACATCCATCCGAACCGCAAGTGCCGGAGTCATCCGATGAAACGCCATCTCCCGAATGGACGATAAACGACCAGTACGGGCTGTTGTTTGAACAAAACCACGATATGATCGGCTGGATTGCCATTGACGGCACGGGCATCAATTATCCCGTCATGCAAACGCCTGACCGCCCGAATTACTATCTTAACCATAGCTTTGAAAAACAGCGCAGCGATCACGGCGTTCCTTACGCCGCCGAAGGCTGTAAAATAGACCCACAGAGCGACAATATTACGATTTACGGCCATCACATGAAAAGCGGCAAGATGTTTGGGAGTTTGGACAGCTACAAGAACGCGGATTTTTGGCGGGAACATCCCATTATCCACTTTGACACCCGTGCTGGCTTTGGAACGTATGAGATTATTGCTGTGCTTAAGACGAATCCCGACAATTTCAAGTATCATCAATTCATATCTGCTGCCGATGAAGCTGAGTTTAATGAGTATGTGCAAATGTGCAAGGCGCTCTCCTTCTATGATACAGGCGTGACCGCTCAATACGGCGATAAGTTGATTACCCTTTCCACATGCGAATATTCGCAGCCGAACAACCGCCTTGTGGTGGTGGCGAGGAAGATCGTGGAGGGAGGTTGATCGGATGGCTAAAATCAAGACCCGTGACACGGTAAAAGACGTAAAAGTGTTTGACCGCACCGCCAATGCGTCCAAACACATGAAAAATGCTTTTTTGAAATCCAAAGAAACCGCAGAATCCGTAGACAGGCAGGCCGAACAGACACAGGACGCGGAGCATAGCTCCCCATCCGAATACGCCAGCGATCATATGACAGGTGGCGCAAAAGCCACGGCGGAGCGAACGGCGCATATTTTGAAGCAAAACCCTGTTAAAAATGCTTCCAAAAATATCAACAAAGCCAAACGGGATATGCAGGAAGTCAGATGGCAGGCACAAAGCATCAAAGACACGGTTAGGAAGCCTGCCACAGACCCGCCGAAAAAAGAAATGGTCAGGCGGGCGCGGGATACGGCGCGGCGTAATACTACCCGCACCCGGCAAGCGGCTGACCAGTCTGTTAAGACCGTTCAGAAATCGGAAAAGACCATAAAACAGGTTGTGCGTGGTACGGAAAAGACGATAAAAACGGCGTCCAAGACCATAAAAGGTACGGCGAAGGCGACACGTAATACCGCCAAGACCGCACAACGCACCGCTAAAGTCACCGTCAAGACCGCGCAGCAAACGGCAAAGGCAACGCAGCGCGCAGCGCAGGCCGCGGCAAAAGCGGCAAAGGCGGCGGCGCAGGCGGCCAAAGCAGCAGCAAAAGCGGCGATACAGACGGCGAAAATTGCCGTCAAGGTCACAATAGCCATCATCAAAATGACGATAGCCGCGACAAAAGCCCTTATTGCCGCGATTGCGGCGGGCAGTTGGGTTGCCGTCGTGGTAATTTTGGTTATCTGCATGATCGGTTTGATTGTCGGTTCGGCGTTCGGGATATTCTTTTCCAATGATGCCGCACTGGACAATAGCATAACGGTAAGCCAAGCAGTGATCGAAATAAATGGAGAGTTCCAAGCGGATATTCAATCGCGGATTAATGCGCTTTTTTCTCAGGACAGCTATGATGAAGTTCATATCAGCTACGAGGGCGATATTGAGGGCGACAGCGACACGCCCAACAATTGGTCGGATGTGCTAACCGTCTACGCCGTGAAATTCACGGGTGAGGACATGGAAGTGCTGACATTCGATGAGTCGCACGTGGCTGCGCTGCGGGATATTTTTAACGAAATGAATAAGGTATCCGTGCGCCATGAGGTCGTAACGGAAGAAGTTCCTGTCGAAACGCCATCTCCCGCCCCGTCCCCTTCCCAAGAGCCGAAAACGCAGACGAAGAAAACGCTGATTGTCTATGTCACTGTAAGAAGCCTGACCTATGAGCAGGCCGCGCCACTTTACAGCTTTACCGCCGAGCAAATACAGATCGCGGATGAAATGATGTCCCCGCAGTATTACAGTTTGTTTGCACAGTTATTGGGCGTGGATATTTACGGTGGCGCTGATCTGACACAAATCATTTCCAACCTGCCTCCCGGCGAGAAAGGCTCGGCCATTGTGGAAGCGGCGCTCACGCGGTTAGGCCATCCCTATTCGCAGGCGCTCCGTGGACAGAAGAACTATGTGGATTGCTCTTATCTTGCTTGGTGGGCATACAAGCAGGCGGGCGTGAATATTCCCTCCACTTCTGTTATGCAGGCTAAATACTGCTATGGTAACGGCTATAACATCGGCAAAAGCGAATTGCAGCCAGGGGATTTGATATTTTGGAGCAAGCTGTCCTGCCATTGCGGGCGCTGGCAGGAAATTCACCATACCGGGATTTATATTGGGGATGGGAAAACCATTGAGGCAAGCAGCAGCAAGGGCCGGGTTGTAATAAACAACCTTTGGGGTGAGAACGGCGCAACGTGGCGCATCCATTCCTATGCAAGGCCATCATAGGGCCAGGTCTACTTTTTAGAAAATTATTTTGATCGCGGCGATGGGCAGCACCATCGCCGCTTTTTGATGATATGTCAGCAACCATCATCTGTAAAGCAGACGATTTAATAAGACTACCCACTACGGATAGGGTGAAAAAACTATGATTCCGATACAATAGCATCAAAAAAGCATTTATATGTTTTCAGGAATTGAAAGGATTCATATATGAAAAAAATCGGTTTTATTACAACCAATAAAGTGTTTGCCCAAAGTCTTGCGGCGGTAGTGAAAAGTAAGCCCGATCTGAGGCTGGAACCCTTTTTGTTGCTGAACCCCCATCAGGCAACCTTGGACGCGGATCTTGTAAGGATTGATATTGCCGTTGTCGATGTCATGGATGTGACCCCAAAGGAAACCAAAACGGCATTGGCCATTTGTAAAAAGCTGCGCCAAACGGTTCCCGGCTGCCAGTTGTTACTCCTTGTATCACAGGATAATAAAAAAGGACGCAAAATGGCAATCGACGCTATAAAAAGCAGAACCGTTGATGATTTTGTGTTTTACGATACATCATTGGAGTATCTGTTTGCCAAGCTGGAAGCATTTTGAATTGTAGTGTATAGTATAATAAAATCAAGCATGTATGAAGGGGGTGCATTAGCTTGAGAAAAAGAGCCTGTAATTGCATATGGCGAGCTCTGGTATGGGCAATGCTATGTCTGGTTTTCCTTTCTCTTAGCGGATGCGCCCGGAGCAATGCCCAAAACACCATTATATGTAATAACAATAAAAACTCATCCTACCCCGAAATCATATCAAAAATATTACCGTCTTATACGGTTATCACAGAACAGAGCAGCCGGACTGCATTCTCCTTTTTAAATGCGGGCAATGAAGTGGCAGCTTTTGATGCGCAGGCAATACCCGCGCTGGAAAATGGCATTGCAGGGTATTGGTATCCGCACTATCTGGCCACAGTGGTTATTGCGGTGGATCGGGACAAGACGGATGCCTGGATTGAAAGCTGGAGCGATTTATCCGCCACAGATGATATAATTGCTTATTCCGATCTATACCCGGACAATCATTTGTTGATAGGGGCCATCGCTTATGGATTGGAAGGTGATGGCTTTACGCTGAAAAAAGTGGCCGATTTACTGGAAGCGCTGCATAGCAAAAATCGCCTGGCACTGAATACATTCGATGTACCTATTGTGATTTGCTATGATTATCAAGCGGCGGCGCTTATAAAGAGCGGACGGAACATGCAGGTCATTATACCGAGTGAAGGAACACTGACTTACCAGAAGGGCCTGCTATCCGGCGCGGAACTTGCGTTTACAGATGATATTGAGCCTTTGCTGCTATCAAGTGGGTTTCGTCTGCCGGATGGCCGTTGTGACGACCGACTGTATCCCGCCCATGCAGAATATAAAAATGCAGCCGCTGTCATCGATTACGATCATTTCAATACCGTTTTACAGGATTCCTCTCGTGTTTTTCGGCGAAGTGTTTTACATACCCGCCTATACACCTCGGCGGATACCCGTGAACACCAGTTTTTTGTGCTGGTGTATATGGTTCTTGTGATCATATGGACGGCTTCGGTTTTTCGCCGGGCTATGCAAAAAGACGTGCAGCGTGTAGCGTTGGTGACGGGGATTATTCTGCTGGGCTGGATCATCGTGCGTCTGATTAAGTATCAGGTAGAGGGAGCTGAGCTTCTAAACCGTTATTTATGGTACGGATTTTATTTGTTTCAACTGGCGTTGCCGCTGGTCTTATTGTGGTTGGCCTGGGCGATCGATAAGCCGGACGGTCGGTCGTCATTCCCCAAATGGATGCGCGCCATGGCTGCGGTAAATGGAACGCTGATGGCTCTCGTTTTTACAAATGATTTGCATAATTGGGTGTTTCGTCTTGATTTGACCAACCCGAACTGGGCATCTGAATATAAGTATGGTATTGGGTTTTTCTTGGTTACGGCAGCCTGGGTGATTCCGCTTATAACCGCTATCATCATGCTGATCGTTAAAAGTAGGCAAACCCCGCGCACAAGTGGATTTGTGTTTCCTCTGGTTTTTTGTACGCTACTGATACTGTATGGCATGGGATATATCACACGGGTGCCCATTGCGTGGGA
>JBMNOU010000123.1:0-3423 GCA_050943215.1 Christensenellales bacterium
GGATATAAAGCAGCCTCAATTGCTTTCTTTCCCGGGTTAGCCACAGGTCCAATGGGTAGTCCGGCAATCAAGTAAGTATTGTATGGCGAATCAATATTGATCTCTTCTTTGGTATAGGACAGCTTCTTTTCCCCGGTTACATACCGCAGCGTTGCGCACGACTGAAGCTGCATTTCAATCGCCAGCCTGTTATGGAAAACGGCAGAAACCTTTTTGAAGTCCTGATTCTGGGCTTCCCATTCTATCATTGACGCCAATGCTATGACCTGATCGACAGTCATGCCGATCTCCTGTGCTCTGTCTTCATACTCGACCGTGAAAACCTGGTCAAATCGCGTGAGCAATTTTTTTATGACATCCTTGGGCTTAGCATCTTTATAAAACTCGTAAGTATCCGGAAAAAGATAGCCCTCAAGAAGATATCTTCGCCCGTTACGGTCTGCTGTTTCTTTGAGTATCTCTATAAAATCATACTCGCTGAATATAGCAGTCATATTGCAAAGCGCTAAAAACTGCTGTTTATCGCCCTCATTAAAAATGCCCTTTTTTACTAAATTGTCTGCCATGTCCACTGCCGTCATGCCTTCAGTAAAGGTCAGCTTAATGATTTCTCTGCCTCCGTCACCCCGGGCAAGTATATCGACGATCTCATCCATTGTCATACTGGGAGAAAGCGAATATGTTCCGGCAACAAGACTGGAAGCCATATCATTAAAATCCACATACATCTGGAAAACAAATTTGTTTTTGATAATTTCTTTATCATATAGCAGACTTGAAATCGTTGATAGTGACGACCCAGTTTTGATCTCTACTGTTTTTAAAACCGCAGACTCAGTATCAACAGGCAAAAAATAGCTCTCTTCAAAATAATGATATGCGGCAAAACCGAAATAAACAAGCAAAGCCGCACTGATAATCAATATCAGCATCGGACGCATCACGCGCCAGACAACCGATCGCACGGTATTGAATGAGCCTCTTTGCTCACACCTGTCAAGTGGTTCTTTAGTATCGTCATTTATGATAAATTCATCCCTGCCGTCCTCTAGAACCCTCTCATTATCGGTCTGGCTTCCTATCGGCTCAAACGCCTTTGTTTCATTAAAGGCGTCATTATTTTCAAACGCTTGTCTGTTTTCTCCGTTGCTCCCCGTCATTTTCTATCCTATTCTTTGAGGAAATCGAGCCCTATATCGCACGCGTTGCTGATAATGTTGTAAACATCGCCAATGAGCGTTTGAAACTTATATTCTGCAGCAAAAAAAGCGGTAATATCCTTATTGAACTGAAGCACCTCACCAAGTTTTTTTAGCTTATCCATCATCTCTTCGGATGGTTCGTTTCCGGCGAGATACCCTGCCTGAGCCTCGAGCTGAAGCTTCTTATAATCTTTGAGCAGTGCTTTTGTTTTCTCGTCCGCCGTCACTAGCTCTTTAAGCCTAGCATACTCTTTATAGTTCTCACTGCTTTGAATCTCTTTTGCTAGCTCATGCGCCTTATCATATACCAACATAAAAACATCTCCTTTAAATATCGATGATAATAGGCAGTATCATTGGATTACGTTCAGTACTGTCATACAGATAGCTTCTCAGCGCTTTTTTGATCCGCGTTTTAATCGTTGTCCATTCAGTTACTTTATTTTTCGCACAATCTTGCACCACATCAACGATGATCTTCCTCGCACCTTCAAGCAGGTCTGCCGATTCGCGCATATAAACAAACCCTCTTGAAATGATATCCGGTCCAGAGATAATTTCCCCTGTTTCAGACGATATCGTAATAACTACGATAAAAAGTCCGTCCTGAGACAAAAGCCTCCTGTCGCGCAAAACCACATTACCTACATCCCCTACCCCCAGCCCATCAATGATGACGCTTCCGGACGAAACTGCTTCGGTAAACCTCGAAAACTTTTTTCCGATCTCTATCACCTTGCCGATTTCGGGTATGAACACGTTTTTCTTTTTGATACCAACGCTTTCCGCAAGAGCAGCGTGACGGTACAGATGCCTGTATTCTCCGTGGATGGGAATAAAGTACTTCGGTTTCGTGATGGACAGCATTAATTTGAGCTCCTCTTCGCACGCATGCCCCGAAACGTGAACATTCGCAACGCCTTCATTAATGACATCGGCGCCCTTTCGGTAAAGCATATTGATAACATCCGAAACATACCGCTCATTTCCGGGGATCGGCGACGCTGAGATAATAACAAGATCTCCCGGAATCATTGAAAGCTTCTTGTGTTCTCCCGCAGCCATTCTAACCAGCCCAGACATCGTTTCTCCCTGGCTTCCCGTTGTTAGTATTGCAATTTTGGATTGGTCCATCTTTTCAAGGTCTTCCGGTTCGACGAGCATGTCTTCGTCAAGCTCAAGGTAGCCAAGCTGCATGGCCACTTTTGCGATTTTCAGCATACTTCTTCCGGAAAGGCAGACCTTTCGCCCGTACCGTTTTGACGCACTAATCACCTGCTGAAGCCGGTGTATGTTGGACGCAAATGTAGCAACAATAATCCGGCCTGTTGCTTTTTTAAAAAAGCTTTCAAATGTATCGCCTACTTTACTCTCGGACATTGCAAATCCCGGGGTTTCCGCATTGGTGCTATCCGATAGCAATGCAAGCACACCTTTGTTGCCAAGGGCTGCAAACTTTGCGATATCAATTACCTTGCCGTCAATGGGCGTATAGTCAACTTTAAAGTCACCCGTATGCACGATGGTGCCAATAGGGGTATGTATTGCGAATGCCAGCGCTGCATCGATGCTATGGCTTACTTTAATCGCCTCTACTTTAAATATTCCAGCAGTAAAACTATCCCCCGGTTTGATTATATTTAAATTGAATCCACTGATTTTCCTTTCCGCAAGCTTTGTTTCGATCAGTGCCAGTGATAGGTCTGTCGCATAAATGGGCACACCTAGATCGGGTAACAGATAAGGAATAGCGCCAATATGATCCTCATGCCCGTGCGTGATCAGAACAGCTTTTATCTTTTCCTTGTTCTTTCTCAAATATGATATGTCGGGAATTACGTAATCTACACCCAGCATGTCTTCTCTCGGAAAACACAATCCACAGTCTACAATGATAATTTCGCTACCGTATTCGATGACAGTCATATTCTTACCCACTTCGCCCACTCCGCCAAGCGGGATAATCCGCACAGTATTCTGTTTTGTCAAATATGTTTCCTCTCTTTCGTCTGTATACTATATAATAAGTCATTTGCATAGCTAAAGCAAGCCACATAAATATTAAAAGAGTGTTGCTAAACTCACCGTTTATTATCCTCTCATTTATATATAAATGGATTATACCATGTTTTATAGTTCTTAATAACACGTATAAAAAACATACAAAAAGCCCAAATATTATTACATATTCGGACTTTATCTTTTTTATTAAATTCGTATT
>JBMNOU010000124.1:0-3284 GCA_050943215.1 Christensenellales bacterium
TATCATTTTCCTCAGCATATCAACCGGCACGACTGTAAAAGCCAAAGTAATACTTACCAGAAACTCAAAGAATGTTAGCCCCGAAGTACGAAAAATTTCTCCCCCCAAATAAATAAAGATTATTTGCATCACTACAACCAACCCCATAATTTTTATAAACGTCTTGTTTCCCCGAATATTTGCCATCAGATTTATCCTATGTGTGCGCGCATTTAAGCTGTTAAACAACCCTGCGAAGAGAAAAAAAGTAAAAAATGCGGTCAAAAAATATTCGTTAGTTGGAGAATATCTAAAAAAAGTTTTAAAAACCGGCAATTTCAAAAACAACAGTCCGATAAGTGCGGTATAGATTCCTGAAAAACATATCTGGCTCCACATATATTTGTTTATTATAGGTTCATTACGTTTCTTTGGACGTTCCTTCATATAATACCTTAACGGAGGCTCGCCTCCGAAAGCGAGACCGGCAAGCGTATCTATCACCAGATTGATCCACAGCATCTGCATAACTGTTACGGGCATCTGGACGCCTACAAAAGGCCCAATTATCGAAATGCTGACGGCGCATAGGTTTACGGTAAGCTGGAAAATAATGAACTTGCGTATACTTTTGAATATGGTTCTACCATATAATACGGCCTTTGCAATGGATATTAGGTTATTATCAAGTATTACAATATCTCCAGTTTCTTTTGCGATTTCAGTGCCGCTGCCCATTGCAAAGCCTACATCGGCTTTTTTTAATGCCGGAGCGTCGTTAATTCCGTCGCCTGTCATTCCAACGACCAACCCTTTTCTCTGGGCAATTCTTACCAAACGGAATTTATCAGACGGCATCGCTCGTGCAACAACGCGTAAATTGGAGAGCAAGTCGCTTATGTCGGAATCTGTCATCTTATTCATCTGTTCGGAGGTCAGTACGATATCTTTTTTTGTTTTTATCAGCCTCACCTCACGCGCTATAGCGGTGGCAGTATCTGCGCTATCTCCCGTAATCATAACGACCTGGATTCCGGCAGACATGACAAAAGATACACCTGATGCCGCGTTAGGCCGCATTGCATCTTGTATCCCCAATACCCCTATAAGCTTAAGGTTTTTAAAACTTGCACCCGTGTTTATCGGAGTATCGGATACCGCCACGGCGATAAGACGCATAGCGTCTTGTGCTAGCTTATTTATTGTTAAACTAATTTCTTGTGGTTTAAAGTCATGCAGTTGCAAGTTATCATCAAAATATCCGGTGCAGAAAGGCAAGATTTTTTCGGGGGCTCCTTTGATAAATGTCAGATTGTACCTCCCCTTAACTTGGGAGCAGGAGTATTTATTTGTACTTGAAAAAGGGACCTTAGCAATAATATCAATGTTTTTTATTGAAACAGGATATTCGAGCGCATAACTTAGCAGTGCGCGATCGGTAGCGTTTCCCCCTACAGGTTGAATAATACCGTTTTTCTGCATGACCATTGCTTCGTTATTGCAAAAGATGGAGCATGCCAGGATGTCCCAAAGGAATTTTTTCTTGGAAAGCTGTTCCTGTGGGTCATATCTTTTGTTTTCGCCGCTGATAAATGTTTGAACTTTTAATACGCCCTGAGTAAGCGTGCCTGTTTTATCGGTAAACAAGATATTAAGGCTTCCGGATGTTTCAATGCTCACAAGCTTGCGTACAAGTATATTGTCTTTAAGCATCCGCTTCATATTCGAGGACAAAACGACGGTTATCATCATAGGTAGCCCTTCAGGAACGGCCATAACGATAACGACTACGGCTAAAAGCAGTGCTTGAAAAAAGTCGGCAAATACCATATTTGACTGAGAAAGGTACGAAAGTATGTTTTGGAGCGTAAAACCACGCTTGATGAAAATCACGTTGAACATATATGCTATTGCTACTGCAACCGCGCTAATATATCCGAACGTACTGATCGTTCTTGCAAGTTGTGAAAGCCGGATTTTAAGCGGGCTAACCCTGGTCTCTTCTTGGACCTGGCTAGCAATGCTGCCATAATACGTTTTGTCCCCGACCACCGTAACGACCATAACACCTTCACCGTTGCAAATAATAGAACCGCGGAAAACATGTTCCGGATTGTTTATATCCAGTTTCGGCATGTTGTTCAACAATTTACCTTCACCGAATTTGTGAACTTCCTCAGACTCACCGTTTAATGGTGACTGGTCAACATCCAGCGCTCCCTGTAATATGTAACCGTCAGCAGGAATTCGGTCTCCGGATTGCAGCAAAACATGATCACCGACAACGATCTCATTTATAAATAATTCGGTTAATTCATTGTTTCTATATACCTTGCATTTTATCCGGGCGGCTTCTTGTTGTAATTTTTGAAATGTCTGCTCACTCCCATATTCTGAAATTGTCGATACAAGTGTTGCTAAGGCAATAGCAATTCCTATCCCCACAGTTTCAAACCAGGATTCCCCCTTAATCGAAATAAGAATATTGATAAATAACGCGGCTAATAATATTTTGATTATAGGATCACCGAAATTAGTTAGAAACTTAAGGAAAAGCCCTTGTTTCTTTTTTTTAGTTAATTCATTAGCGCCATGTTTCATTCTGGATTTATGGGCTTCATTATTTGTTAGTCCTTTAAAATTTTTAAGTTGTCGTTGCATAAGTGATTCAGGGTACACGAAATTTTAGCCCCCTTTATATACTAAAACATATACAGATTATGCGTATGCTGTTGAATCTTATAAAATACTATCAATTGCAGTTTTATACATTTTAAAACCAGGTATTGGCTTGAAAATGAAGTTATTCTAAAGCATCAAATATATAATTTAGATTCGTACTAAAAATTTAAATTAAACAATTTCAAAATGGCTAAAACAATAAGTAGTACCCCACTTAACCACGAAATATTAATTTTTAGTTTTTCAGCAATTTTATTCCCAATATAACACCCAAGAAATACCGCAAATATTCCAAAGACAAGAGAGAAAAGCAAAACTTCTAGTATGTTAAAATTAGCAAGGCCCGCGCCAAAACCAGCAGCTAATCCATCAAGGGATACTGCTATTGCCAGAGACACTGCTTCAAGCGGCGAAAGAACGTATGAATAATCAACATCCGCTTCTTCCGGATTAGCGTATATGTTTAGAATAAAGTTTAAATTAAACATTGAAAATTTCAACTGCTTATTTAAGCCTTTATGCTTTCTAATTAGCGTTTTAATTGAGCTGTCAAAAAGCTTAATAATTCCCAATATTATTAATATTAAAAAACAAAAAAGTTTCGTTATATAGGAAGGAATAAA
>JBMNOU010000002.1:0-74726 GCA_050943215.1 Christensenellales bacterium
TATTTCAGATAAAAATGACACACTTGGGGAACTAAAGAAAGCTTATCGAGAATATATCGATAGATATGCAAAATGGGCACGGGTTTTAAGCGCGTTCCCGCCTGGGCGCATCCACCTGTATACTGATCAGATAAAAAAACTTAGGGATAGCCTTAGAAATATTTCAATCGTCAAATATATTAAAGAATTTCATACCATTCTCGAATATCTGTCGGCGGTTGTAGAAAAAGCGACTGCTCAAAACGATAAAGATATCTTTGAGTGGGTTAAAACAATGGAAACAGCGCTTGGGGAATGCTATGTTGCATCAAGGCGGCTGTTCGGTCATACGGATAAACTCAGCCGGCGCGTTATCGCTATTTTTAACAGCATTGATTTTAAGAAACTCTATGATGAAGGAAAGGCACTTTTTTCAATCGGGCTTGATATCAGACAGAATAAATTAAGCGACACGCATTACGACCTGCTCGCTTCCGAGGCAAGGCAGACCGGGTTTATCGCAATCGCCAAAGGTGATGTCCCGGGAAAACACTGGTTTAGGCTTGCCCGGCCGCTCACTGTGGCTGGGGAAAACCGGGTTCTTCTTTCGTGGGGCGGCACAATGTTTGAGTATCTGATGCCGCTTATCATCATGAGAAGCTATGATAATACGTTGCTTGATGAAACATACAAGGCGGTTGTGACGATGCAGTATGATTATGGGGAGCAGCGGCGTGTTCCATGGGGTATATCTGAATCCGGGTACTACGCTTTCGATCTTCATATGAATTACCAATACAAAGCATTCGGCGTACCCGGGCTCGGTATGAAATCGGGATTGGTTAGGGAGACGGTTATCTCTCCTTACTCTGCTTGCCTTGCGCTAACTATTAATGCGAAAGCCGTTTTATCAAACATGTATAGACTCGAAAAGATCGGGGCATTGGGTCGGTACGGTTTTTATGAAGCAATTGATTATACGCAGTCGAGGATGCAGAAAGGAAAGAAAAAACGCATTGTAAAAAGCTATATGTCACATCATCAGGGTATGATACTCGCATCGATACTGAATTGTCTTCAAGACGAAAAAATGCAGGAGCTGTTTCATAGCGCCACATGCGTTAAAGCAACCGAAATGCTGCTTAAAGAAAAAGTGCCACCAAGAAATATTACACTCAGTTTTGGCGATGAACAGCCCGATCAGCAAGAGTTTGCGGAAGAAATTCATGCCGTCAGAACATTTAAACATTTTTTATATTATCCAGAAGCACATTTTTTGTCAAACGGCAGCTATACGGTGATGATAACGCAATACGGTACAGGATATTCCATGTGCCGGGATATCATGATCCACAGATGGTACAGCGATTGTTTAAGGCGGGCTCCCGGTATACATGTATATATCAGGGACGCGGATAGCGGAGCGGTCTGGTCAGCGACATTTTTGCCGACGTGCGTCAGGGCAGATCAGGAACGTGCCGTCTTTGATCAGCATAAGGTAACATTCCACAGGCAAATCGGCAGCATTGAGACAACGCTTGATATATGCATATCGCCCGAGTGCGATATGGAGGTCAGAAGCCTCGATATCACCAACAATGGCGAAAAACCAGTTTCACTTAATGTATATTGTGCCTATACGCCTGCGCTTTGCAGCAGGAGGGATTTTGAGGCGCATCCCGCTTTTGCCGAGCTTTTTGTGCAGACAGAGACGGATCCGCAACACAATACGATATACGCAAGGCATAGAGGAAAGAATATATGCAACGCGATGAAGGTATGTACGGATGGCAGCGTGGAACTATTGACGGATCGGGCGAATATATTCGGAAGGCAGAATATATTCGGCATACCTTCCTGTATGGATCAGCAGCGTGGAGAAAGGGATGTCACACGGGCCGTAGCTATTAAGTGCGGAATAGACCTGCCTGAAAAGGCATCTCGAAACATATCATTTGTGATTGCCGCTTCAGATAATATGCAGGATGTTGTTGAGTGTCTTTCTGGAATAACGGGTGAAGAGGATATTAGAAGGGTGTTTCATCTCGCGTGGACACATTCACAGGTCGAGATGCGATATTTAAAGCTTAAGGATATGCAGGCAAACCTATTTCAGCGGATCGCTTCACGCACCGTTATCAATATACCATCCGTTCACACATACACCGGCGAGCCGGACGGCATGGAAACGCTGTGGAAGATGGGGCTATCCGGCGATTTGCCTATCATATGCCTGTTTGCACATGATATCGAAAATATTGATACTGTTAAAACAGTCGCTAAAGCACAGGAATTTATGAGCCACAGATGTGTAAAAGCGGATTTGGTAATCATATACGATGGTGGTGCCGAGTATCTGTGCCCGGTACGAGATAGAATCAAAGAGCTCGAGCAAGCCGCTTTGGACAGGCCGTATAACAGAATCTACGCCTTTTCAAGAATGCATCTTTCGGATATGGACATTGCAACCATCGTCAGTGCTTCATGTCTTGTGCTTGAAGACAATATGCCTTTGCACGAACAACTCAAAGTGAATCTTTTGACGCGCTCGCACGCTTTATTTGAACGGGACACAAATAAGGTCATGCCAAAGATGCCGAAACGATTAAAAGCTTTCGATAATGGCAGCGGCGGTTTCATCAATCACGCAACCGAATACTGTGTTGACATTGCGGATAAAGCACCGCTCCCGTGGAGCAATATACTCGTAAACAAGGAATTCGGCAGTCTTGTCAGTGCGGGTGGGGGCGGATACACCTGGGCAGGCAACGCTCAGATGACCCGGCTAACGCCGTTTCGGAACGATTCTTTAACGGACATTGCGGGAGAGGGAGTATTTGTGCGTAATGACAGAACAGGAACGGTATTCAGCATAATGCCCGACGTATATGCGTCAGGGAGATACCGGGTGACGCATGGGTTTGGATATACGTTGTTTGAACAGTTTGGGCAAATTGGCACAAACGTTGCCTTTTTTGTGGACCTAGATATGCCGGTAAAGGCGGGTATATTGAGCATCGAAAACAATACCGGCAGAGATGAAACATTCTCAGTATATTATTTTGCCGAGCCGGGTATTGTCACACCATGCAACAGTTTGACAGCCAGGTTTAAAGGAGATGTTTTCGAAGCGGCTTCCTCGTTCTCAGATCCCGAAAAAGCAATATTTATGGCGGTGCCGGGACAGGACCTTAGGTATACTGCTTCGTCCTATGAGTTTTTCGGGTCTCCCGGAAACAACATATTGCCCGAAGCGCTTAAAACGAAAGAGCTTTCGAACAGCGACGGTGAGGGCGCGACGCTGCTTGCACTGCAGACAACCATTAGATTGGGTGCGGGAGAGAGAAAAGAGCTCGCTCTGCTGTTAGGATACGGCGATCAGCAGCAAATAGACGGCATCATAGCAGCGATGGATACTCCCGAAAAGTTGAAAGAGAGATACCAACAGACAAAAGCATATTGGCTGAGTCTAGTGGAAGGGATCAAGGTGTCAACGCAAAGCAAGTCTTTCGATACGTTGGTTAACGGTTGGCTTATCTATCAGACGTATGCGTCTAGAATTTGGGGCCGGACGGGATATTACCAATCGGGCGGCGCTTACGGTTTCAGAGACCAGCTGCAGGATGTTATGGCGTTAATTTATACGGATCCCGGCATTGCGCGGGAGCATATAATAAAGTTCGCAGAGCGACAGTTTATCGAGGGCGATGTGCTTCACTGGTGGCATGAGCCGACAAGCGGAGTGCGTACGAAAATCAAAGATGATAAGCTGTTTTTACCGTATGTTACGTGCGAATATGAGCGTATTACAGGCGACATGAGTGTGTTTGATCAGAGCATTAAATACCTCGACGGAAAACCTATACCCGAAGGCCAATATGACATATACGAAGAGTTTACAGTTGGGGATACAAAAGAAAGCCTGTTCATGCATTGCGTAAGGGCAATCGATTCTGCGCTGGTATTCGGCGAAAAGGGTCTGCCATTGATGGGCTCGGGTGACTGGAACGATGGAATGGACAAAATCGGCGAGCATGGAAAGGGAGAGAGCGTCTGGCTCGCATTCTTCCTTGTCGAAGTGCTGCGCATGTTTGCGGCGCTGTGCCGTGCAAAGGGCGAACATTCAATTGCCCAGAGATATGAGGCTCAGAGGGAGACATTAAAAAACAATATTGAAAAGAACGCATGGGGCGGCGAATGGTATTTACGCGCATTTTTTGACGACGGTACGCCAGTTGGGAGCAAAGCGTGCCCCGAATGCAAGATTGATCTAGTCTCTCAGGCATGGGCTGTTATTTCAGGCGCAGTAAGGGCCAGACGAGCGTTTTTGGCAGCGGAAGAAAATCTAGTAATGCGCGAAGAAGGCGTCATCCGTTTGCTGACGCCGGCGTTTGATAAATGGGATAAGGACCCCGGATATATTAAATCATACCTTCCGGGGTTACGTGAAAACGGCGGACAGTATAGCCACGCCGCTGCATGGTTTGTAATCGCTGCAACCAAGCTTCGAGAAAAAAATACCGCGATGGCGCTGTTTCAGATGCTGAACCCGATCAATCATACGAGAACGCCTGCAGCAGTCGCGAAATATAAAGGTGAACCGTATGTGATGGCTGCTGATGTCTATTACTCGGAAGAGCATAAGGGGCGGGCCGGCTGGACATGGTACACAGGTAGTTCGGGCTGGATGTACCAGGCTGCGATAATCCATCTATTGGGGATGAGGATAGATAGGGATGTTCTTTCCATCTATCCATGTGTTCCTGACGATTTTGGCCAATACTCAATCGAATACAACAAAGACGGCACGTTATATATTATTACCGTCGATATTAAGCCTGGATATAAGGGCACCGCGTGGCTCAGCATTGACGGACAGGACAAGCAAAAGGGTATTAAACTGGACAAACAAGGTGGCGTTTATCAAATTTACGCTTGTTGGTAAACGTATGCGGATGGTATACTCAACGCATGGACACAGAATTTTTGCCGATGTCGCGACACGAGATGGGTGCGCAGAAAATAGAAGAGCTCGATTTTATCGTGGTAACACCCGATGCTTACGTTGACCACCCGTCTTTCGCGGCCGCTCTCATTGGCCGTTATGTGCAAAGCTTAGGTTTTAGCGTGGGGATTATTGCGCAGCCTGATTGGAGGTCAAGCACCGATTTTTTAAAGCTAGGAACGCCTAAATACGCTTTTCTGCTAAGCGGCGGCAACATGGACGGCATTGTGAATATGTACACATCCGCCAAAACTGCCCGGAAGCGGGACGCGTATTCTCCAGCAGGTAAAATGGGTTTACGCCCACTAAGGCCAACAATCGTATATACGGCGAGGCTGAAACAGGCTCATAAGAACACGCCAGTGCTCATTGGCGGGATTGAGGCGACTCAACGGCGGTTTGCGCATTACGATTATTTGGAGGACAAGGTAAGGCGGTCATATCTTGTCGACAGTAAAGCGGATCTGCTCGTATACGGTATGGGTGAAAAGCCGCTCGAAGAGATATGCTATCGTATTAAGGACGGTGAAAAAGTCAGCGATATGCGCGTAAGAGGGACTTGTGTGATGCGCCATTTAGCGGAGGGTATTGGCCATTATATTGAATTGCCTTCTTATGAAAGTGTATCTGCCAGCAAAAAAGAATTTGCGGAAGCGTATAGAATCATCCACAACAATACGATGACCGATGGAAAAACGCTTGTACAGATGCACAGCGATAGGTATATTGTTCAGTTTCCGCCGTCGCAGCCTTTGTCCACATCCAAAATGGATGCCATATACGATCTTCCGTTTACACGCAGGCAGCATCCGTCATATAAAGAACCTGTACCTGCGCTTTCAGAGGTGCAGTTTAGCATCACTTCCCTAAGGGGCTGTCCCGGTATGTGCGCGTTTTGCTCGATCTCTGCGCACCAAGGCAAACGCATACAAAAACGGTCAAAAAGGTCCATTATTGGGGAGGCAAAGCGTTTTGCATCAATGCCCGAATTCAAAGGGATTATTTCGGATGTCGGGGGGCCCACCGCCAACTTTTATGACGCTGTCTGCACAGCGAAAAACTCACGGGGCTGTTCAAATACGTGTCTTGCGCCGCATATCTGCGGCAACTTAAAAGTCAGTCATAAAGGAATTACCGAGATACTTGAAGCGCTTGAACACGTGCCCGGTATAAAACGAGTATTTATCCGCTCGGGACTTAGGTACGATTATATCATGGCTGATCGTGACAGCAGATTTTTTGACAGGCTTGTCAAAAAACACGTAAGCGGACAATTGAAAGTAGCTCCCGAGCATGTTTGCGCAGATGTGCTTTCTTTGATGAACAAGCCAAACTACAGGGTATACGAAAGTTTCGCAAAGCGGTTTTCCGCATTGACGCATAAAGCGGGAAAGCAGCAGTATTTGCTGCCTTATTATATATCCTCGCATCCGGGGAGCACTCTAATGGATGCGATTACCCTCGCGCTTAAGCTAAAACAGCAACGGTTTATCCCAGAGCAGGTGCAAGACTTCTACCCAACACCCGGAACGCTATCTACATGCATGTATTATACCGGCATGCATCCGCTTACAAAAAAACCGATATACGTTGCGACAACAAAAGAAGAAAAAATAATGCAGCGGGCTTTACTGCAGTTTAATAACAAGCGTAACTGGCCAATCATCAGAGAAGCTTTAAAAAAAGCGGGCCGGGAAGATCTCATCGGCAATGCAAGCGATTGTCTTGTACCGCCCGCAACGATAAAGCAGACAAAAGCTAAAAACTTTCAAAAGACCCGTCAAAAGAACAAAACCACAACAGCGAAGAGAAAATAGCATATCTTTCACTGAATATATGCATTACCTAAAATGAATAATATTTAGTAAAGGATATATAAGCCTGCTAAAAACAATAGGCATACGGGTAGAATGCAGCCTGTTGATGGCAGCTATTGGTGTATACGGAGCTGATAGAACTTTCATTTTATTATTGGTCATATTGTGGTATAATTAACAACATAATATGCAAGGAGAATGGGTATGAAAAGAATACTGATCGTCGATGACGAGCCAAGTTTGATAAAGGGACTTCGCTTTAATTTGGAACAGCAGGATGGATACATAGTAGACGAGGCGTTGGATGGGGAACAGGCGCTGAACGTTTTTGATCCTGATAAATATGATCTGGTACTTCTTGATCTGATGCTGCCCAAAGTGGATGGCATGGAGGTCTGCCAGCGCATTCGCAGTATTTCCGATGTGCCCATTATCATGCTGACCGCAAAGGGTGACGATATGGACAAGATCATGGGACTCGAATTTGGGGCAGATGATTATATGACCAAACCTTTTAATATGCTTGAGCTCAAAGCCAGAATCAAGACAATTTTTAGGCGCATGGAAGGCGTTGAAAAGACGAAAGAGCCGCAGGTGCTGCGCGCTAAGAATATGACTGTCAACCTTGAAAATAGAAGTGTTGTGATTGACGGCCGGGATATCAGCCTTACTGCGAAAGAGTTCGATTTGCTGCAGCTGTTTATTACAAACAGAGGCAAGGTATACGATAGAGAAAAGCTTTTGGAGTTGATCTGGAAATACGAGTATCTCGGTGACTTAAGGACAGTTGATGTCCATATACGTCGCCTGAGAGAAAAGATAGAGAGTAACCCGGCAAAGCCCGAATTCATATTGACCAAGTGGGGAGTGGGATACTATTTCTCGAATAAATAACATTCTATATTCAATACGATGGCGGTTTGTATTCATATATTTATTTGTCGCGGCTGCGGCCTTTGCAGCGGTGACTCTGGTTGTCGCTTATCTTGCTGAAGATTACCTTGTTCAGATTCGCGTTGGAGATCAGCTGAAAAGCACCAACAGCGTGGCTGTCAGCATGGCGCCATATCTTTACAACTCAAACGCCAAGAAAATGTTCGAATTAGCAGAGGAGAGCTCACAAAAATACGGCGGGCGTTTTTTGGTGCTTAACAAGTCGGGAATTGTGCAGGCCGATAGCTTTTCTATTCTCAATGGTCAAAAGATAGAACATAAGGAAATATCGGATGTCTTGCTTGGGCCCAGTGATACTTCGTACGGTTTTCATGCGATAGACGACGGTAAGGACAAAACGTTTTATGCGGTGTATTATACGGCTGCTATTGTGTACAATTCAGAAACGATCGGGGCAGTGCTTTTTGCGGATGATATACAGGACGTTGTGGAAACGACGAGGCATTTTGTCGTTATACTCATTATCATATCCGCTTCCGCATGTTTGGTAATGGTTCTGATTAGCCTTGTGTTTTCCGAATATATTACGCGGCCGATTAATGAACTTAAAAAAGTCGCACTCTCCATATCAAGGGGAAATCTGCGCCAGCGGATAAAGGTGACGGGCAAAAGTGAAATTGCCGAGCTTGCAAATACGTTTAATACAATGAGCGAAAAGCTTGAGAACATGGACAGAGAGCGCAGCGAATTCGTGTCGAACGCTTCGCATGAGCTCAAAACGCCCCTCAGTTCGATGAAGATTCTGATTGAATCTTTGTTATATCAGGATAACGTGGACGAAGGGATTTATAAAGAATTCTTATCCGATATCAATAGAGAAATTGACCGACTCAACGAAACGATAACGGGACTGCTGATGCTGGCTAAAACGGATAGCGAAGCCGAGGTTTTAACACTGAATAAGATATTGTTAAGCGAGCTCGTTTATAAGGCTGTTGCTGCCTTAAAACCGATTGCGAATGGGAAAAACGTTACTCTATCATACACCGTCAACAATGAGATCGAGATACAATGTGATGCGCTTAAAATCATGCAGGCTGTCATGAATCTGATTGACAATGCCGTTAAATATACGGACGAGGGTGGGCATGTCTGGGTCACGCTGCAAAAATCCGGTGCCAATGCGGCCATTATCGTCAAAGACGACGGTTGCGGCATACCAGAAAAGGAGATTGTGCAGCTTTTCGACCGTTTCTATCGTATCGACAAAGCAAGGTCCAGGGATACGGGCGGAAGCGGGCTTGGGCTGCATATATCGCGTAAAATCGCACTGCTGCACGGCGGGAGCATTGATGTGCAGAGCGAGGAAGGAAAAGGCAGTATATTTACGCTGTATCTGCCTAAAAAGGGTTAGGAGAAAAAAATGCGTCAGATAATAATATTGATTATCGTTATTTGTGTATTGTTGATAACGGCAGCAGGATGTTCGGGTCCTGCCCGTGTTGAGCCTGTCAACACCCCGGATATCAATCCGAAAGCGGAAGCTGCGAATAAAGACACATCGGCCGTAACACTTTATTTCAGCTATCGCGGCGAAAATTTTCTTGCCGGAGAAACGCGTACGATTGATATTCCGGTCAGCGATAATATGGAAGCCGCGGTAGTAAGGGCGCTTATCGAAGGCCCTTCGGCGGATAAAGACGAGCTAGTGGGGCTTTTTTGGGATGGCATAAAGCTAGTGGGTGTGGATAGTAATGAAGATTACTTGTTTGTTACGCTTAGCGAGGCTTTTGTGTCGACAGATCCGGGTGTTATTGCTCTCGAAGATAGAGACGTGCACGAACAAAAAAAGCTGGCGATATATTCTATTGTCAATACTCTTATCGAAATGGGGAAATATTCGAGGGTACAGATTTATGTTGACCGGGAAGGCGGCGTGCGCCAGAGAATCACGCTAAGCGAAGCCGGCTGGACGCTGGATTCGGGTACATGGCTCGAGCCGCTCCCTAGAGATTCGTCTCTTATTCTGACGCCAGAGAATACGCTGAAAGAATCGCTCAAATCCTTCGGTAAGAAAGATTGGGTAAGGCTTTACAACTTTATTGCATACACAAGCCCTGACGGAACGATCAAGCCGGATATCGATGCATTTTCCGAATCGCTGGCACAAAAGGGTAATGTGCTCGAAGATTTTAGCGTGATTGACAGCAACGTGTCTTTTAACGGACAGTCCGCTGTGGTTATGCTGAACTATTCTGTTAAAACAAGGGAAGGCGACACGATCGAGAGAACGAACATTCCTGTTGAGATTATCAGGGAAGATGACATATGGAAACTATTATATACATCGCTGGTGGGTATGCTGATTAATATAGGATAGAAAGATAGACATGAAAAGATTATTGATTATCGTTGTGGCGTTATGCTTATTATTATGCGGATGCGGCGTCATTAGAGACAATAATGAACCGGGTGCGTTTGTTTCGGTGAGTACGCTAAATATGGACGAAGTTGCGTATCCCGGTAGGGTAGAAAAACGTTCTGTTTATTTTATGAATGAAACAAGTGGAACGCTGACAGCAGAGATACGCAATCTGGTGATAGGCCAAGATACAAATCCAGCCGAAGTTGCTGTGGAAGCGCTACTAAAAGGGCCGTCCAATAAAGATCTCAAGAGTGTCGCGCCTTATGGTATGGGTCTTGACTTTATTGAGTTTTCGAGAGAGGTTGCTAATGTCTATCTTAAATATGACGGCGAAGCCATGCAGCCAGAAGAACAGTTTATATTGGAACTGGCGCTTGCCAATACGATTACCGATATATTGGGGGCGACATCTATTTGCATATTCTACAACGGTATCCAGACGGGTTTTGCGGGTCTACCTTCCGACCCGCAGCAAAAGCAAACAGGCAACATAAAGGAAGCATGGTTTCGGGCATCCGCGAAGTATTCTTTAGAGGTTCCTGTTATTCCTTCAACCCTTGAGGAAGATGAGCAAAATACGCCCGCTCTCGAGGGGCATGAAACAGCTAAGCCGCAATCATCCCCAATCTCAACGGTATTGTATTTTATTTCTGCCGACGGAGGCTTTTTACTGCCTGAAGTGCGCGATGTTACATACCCGAAAGGGAATTATATCGAGACGCTGATTGAAGAGCTGAAAAAAGGTCCGCAGAACAAGTCGATCATGAAAAGTCCATTGACCGAGAGCTTAGAACTTTTGAAAGACCCGGTGTTTAAAGATGCCGGGGCTGGCAGGTACAGATTGTCGCTTAATTTTTCAAAACTGCCAACGCAGTACGATTTTTCGGATGAACGGGATACATATTTATCCTGTGCGGCTATCATTTATACGATTATAGGCTTTGTGCCCGGGATCGAAAGCATTGATATGCATGTTATGGATAATGAGATTATCGTTAACGATGGGTCCGCTTTGAAGAGTTTGAAAAGAGAAAATTATCTGGGTTGTATTGGGAGCAGTGTGCCGGTTTATTTTTCGGACAAAAATTCGGATTTGCTTCTTCAGGTTTCAAGAAGCATGGAGCAGGAAAAAACGTGGAGCGCAAAGTGGCGGCTGATGGAACTGCTGAAAGGGCCGCTTGCTGGAGACGGAGACAACGCTTGGCCGGTTATACCATCAGGCGTGACAGAACAGGATATATTATCTGTGGATGTTTATGAAGATACGGTGTATGTTAACCTGTCACAAAGTTTTAAAAGCGCATGTGCTGGGCTTTCCGCCAAAAACGAGATGCTGCTTGTTTATGCCATAGTGAACACTATCACGGCAATGGACGGCATCAGCAAGGTTCAGTTTTTGGTTGAAGGACAACAGACAGAGGCGCTTGCGGGCTACCTCTGTCTGTCCGACCCGTTATTACGGAACTATGGAATCATCAAGCAAATAGATTAAGCAACTATGCGTACGTTATATTCGTCAAGCCACATATTCAGCTGAAGAAGGAACGCGAACAGCTGGGGACCGGTCATCAGCTGGCCAAACCAAGGGGTCACGATGCTCATAGAATCGAGCATCTCTTCAACAAAGTCTTTATCAATCAACGCATGAATCGGTGCGTTCTTGTCTGCGAGAGTTTCTTTTAATGCAGTGGAAACAAGCCGTGTATACTCTGGATTGTGTGTTTTGGGATATGGGCTTTTTTTTCTGTTGCAAATGCTCTCAGGTAGAAGATCCTTTACGGCGAGACGCAATATGCCTTTCTCCATCCCGCCGATATTTTTAATGTCCCATGGAATATTCCAGGCATACTCGGCGATCCTGTGGTCACAGAATGGGACCCTAACTTCAAGGCCGCTTGCCATACTCATTCTGTCTTTGCGATCAAGCAGGTTCGACATAAACCATTTTATATTGAGATAGAACATCTGGCGGCGCTTGCGTTCTTTTGGTTTTTCGTTGCCGAGAAGCGGTGTTTCTTCGACAGTGTCAAAATACCGGCATTTTGCATAATCCTCAATACCCACCCGGGATAAGTTTTTCGACATAACGTTTCTTCGGAGTTCAAGTGAGTTCGCCCAGGGGAACATATCAAGGTTTAAAAGGTCTTCCCTGTAAAACCACGGGTAACCGCCAAAAATTTCATCGGCGCATTCCCCGGACAGAGCGACAGTGGCGTAACCTTTGATTTCTTTGCAGAATAGCAGCAGGCTAGAGTCAACATCGCCCATACCCGGAAGGTCTCGAGCGATCATGGCATCCTTTAAAGATGACACGAGGGATTTGGTGTCGATGACATGTGCAATATGCTCACTGCCGATATGCCGGCGGACAATGTCGATATAATCGCTGTCGGGACTCGGCTGAAAAACGCTTCTCGTAAAATATTTATCGTTCTCTGCAAAATCAACCGAAAACGTGCGTAGTATGCTGCCTTTATCCGCGATGTGTTTTGCCGCGATTGCCGATAGTGTGCTCGAATCGACGCCGCCCGAAAGGAATGTGCATACTGGCACGTCGGAAACAAGCTGCCGTTTTGCCGTATCAGTGATCAGCCACGACAATTTTTCAGTTGTTTCATGCAGGTCATCCGTATGTTCTGCGCTAACGTATTGCCAGTACCGGTGGATATACGTGCCAAGAGGAGAGTAGATCATGCATTCACCCGGACGCAATTCTTCAATGCCGGCGAACAGCGTTTTGCCGGCGGTACGTGCCGGAGCCAGCGCAAAAAGCTCAAGTAGACCTTCTTCTTTGATAACAGGGGAAATCTCTGGATGGGCAAGGATCGCTTTAATTTCAGACGCAAATAATAACGCATGCTTTGTGCGAGCAATGAATAGCGGTTTGACGCCCATCCTGTCGCGGGCAAGGAAAATGCGCTGTTTCTTTTCATCCCATATCCCAAAAGCAAATATTCCATTAATTTTTTCTACACATGACGGGCCCCATTCAATATAAGAGAGCAATATCACCTCGGTATCCGAATGAGAAAAAAAAGTATGACCCTTATCCAAAAGTTCCTGCCTGAGTTCCGGAGTATTATAGAGCTTACCATTATATACAATTGTATATGTATTTGATCCCATGCTCCGTGTCATCGGTTGGCTTCCGCCCGCAGGATCGATAACGATCAGCCGCCTGTGCCCGAGAGCCGCCTGGTGCGTCATAAACGTTCCAGCAGAATCTGGGCCTCTGTGATATAAGGTATCCAGCATCGCCGAGAGGGTTTTGCTTTTCTCAAGCAGGTTGTTTTCAAAATCCACTATTCCGACAATTCCGCACATATAAGAAAGCCCCCAATAAAAAAGTTACTACAATACAGTATATGAGAAGGCGCCGGGTGCGTGATAACATAATGAAAAAGCATTTGCAACGATGATTAAAATCGATTACAATGAAGCAAAGCAACGGAGGGCAGAATGATGGCTACGCAGAATCGTGTAAGGACATTAATCATATCTAGTATGCTTGCCGCATTGATATTTGTGTTTACTTACCTGATACGGATACCCGTTACGGCAACTGGCGCATATATGAACATTGGCGACTGCATCATATACAGCTCAGGATTGCTCGTCGGTGTGCCATGGGCAGCGGCCGCTTCGGGGATCGGGAGTATGTTTTCGGATATTCTGGTTGGGGGAGGCATCTACATCCCTGCCACACTTGTCATTAAGGGACTGATGGGCTATGTCTGTGCTGCCATAATGAAAAACGCGAGGCTTCCAAGGTTTGTTCTCGCATGTGTTCTTGGGGGAGCCATCATGGTGGCCGGATATGGTATTTTTGAATGGTTTGCGTTTGGCTGGGCGTATGCGGTAGGTACGGTTATATATAACTTGGTACAGTGGGCTGCGGGCGTTGCCGGGGCAATTGCATTATATTATCCTATTAAAAGAATCGGAGATACGCTGAAATGAAATTATTCTGTTTTGGCAAATATGGGCCTTATCCAAAAGCGGGGCATGCATGTTCGTGTTATATGCTTAATAGCCAAGGCAGAAATATTATTATCGACCTCGGTTGCGGCGCACTTTCAAAGGTTTTAAATAGGCTGAGATTACAGGATATTGACGCCATTGTACTCTCGCATCTGCATGCTGATCATATGGGTGACATGCTGACGCTAAGATACGCACTGAGCGCCGCTAGGAAGATGGGCAAAAGAAGCGATCCGCTAAGTGTTTATATGCCGAATCAGCCGATAGCCGAAGCGCTACTGATTACCTCAAATGAGATGATCAACCCGGTATATATCAGTGACAATAGTATATGCAGCATTTGCGGTATTGAAGTAAGCTTTGCGTTAATGCCTCACGCCGTGCCGAGCTATGCGATGGCGTTTCGCACGCAGGGAAAGACGTTTGTCTATTCGGGAGATACCAAGGATAACGACCGTCTAGCGTCTTTTGCAAAAGATGCAGATTTGTTTTTGATGGAGGCTGCATTGTTATCCACACATAAGACACCGGACGCTTTACATGTCAGCGCAGTCGATGCGGGACGCATCGGTAAAGAAGCCGGTGCAAAACGCTTGCTGATCACGCATATTTTCCCAGAATATGATGAAAATGCGGTATTGCACGAGGCAAAACAACATTATCCTGGGGTTGAGCTGATAGAGGAACAAAAGATATACGAGGTCTAAATGAATATCCCCAATAAGGCAAACAGAGCAATCAATAAGCGTCCGCTGTTGATTGCTGCGGCTGCCTTTGCACTGGGCGTGGTCTTAGGCAGATATTATCATTTCCAAACAATCTATATCATCGTTGCCGCCGTATTGGCCGGCAGTGCTCTCATCATTCGAAAAAAAGTATTTCTCATTATATGCGCCACATGCGTTTTTTTTGCAGCTTTTTTATCGGCCCGGGCATATGATGTCCAATACATCGATACCGGCGATGACATGCAGATAACAGGCAGAGTTTACGCTGATCCATATACAAATGATTACGGCAGCGTAATCTGTATGCTCGATGAAGCGTGCATAGACGGACGTGATTGCGGCAACATCAAGCTGTATATATCGGGTGCGAAGCCGGGCGTTTTTACATGCGGCGATGTAGTGCAATCATCGGCGCGCGTAGAGATCCCAAAAGGTGTAAGAAACCCCGGCGGGTTTGATGAAAGACTATACCTTCTTTCACAAGGCATATACTACAAAGCATATGCGGATGGGGCAGAGGTTATAGACAAGCGGGGCGGTCCAGGTATCATAATCGCACACGCCAGGAAATATCTTGGAGAAGTGACAGACAGTATATTCGAAGTGGATACTGCCCCTATCGCGAAAGCGATGCTGCTGGGAGATACGCAGGGGATTGGTGAGGAGACATATAGTGCTTTTAAAGACACTGGTATGGCGCATGTGCTAGCGGTATCTGGCCTCAATGCAGTAATTCTGATCGCTTTTATCTATCACGTCCTCAAAACGGTTAAGGTGGGGCGTACGCCAAGGCTTGTAGTGACGCTGATATTTATTGCAGTTTACACGTGCGTTACGGGGCTCACGCCATCAATCGTACGCGCATCGATTATGGCGTGTACGATGCTGCTTAGAAAGCATTTTGGCAGGCAAACGGATACTCTTAGCACCCTTGCGCTCTCTTTTATCATAATACTCATTATCAATCCGCTTGATCTTTTTACAGCGAGCTTTCAACTTTCATTCGGTGCAGTTTTTGGAATGCTGACGATAGGCTGGCAGATTGACCGCTGGATGACAAAAAAGCTGAGAGGACTTTTAGCCTCCGTAGGCAGAACGGTTTCGGCTTCTGTAGGAGCAACCGCCGGGACCATACCGGTCCTAGCCGCTACTTTCAGCCGTGTATCCACGCTCAGCATCATCATCAACATCGTTGTGATACCGCTCGCATCAGTCGGGACTGTGCTTGTTTTCATCTCCTCTTTCGCAGGCATACTATTTGGGTCGGCTGCTGTTTATATCGCGTATATGGCATCTGCTTTTATTAAAATGATGATGGCCATTATCAATGCGGCTGCGGCTATACCGTTTATTGCTTTTGATATCGCTTCGCCGCCATGGTATTTTATAACGGTATGTTTTGTGGCGTTATTGATTAGCTCTAAATATATTTTGATAAAGACGAAAATGAAAGCTATACTGTGCGGTGCGTTAACCGCGACCGTCTTTGTTGCGATACTGACGATTCAGCCCCAAGGCATGTACCTCGTATTTCTTGATGTGGGCCAGGCAGATGCGGCGTTTATCAAGACGGAGCAAGGTGGACAGTATTTTATTGACGGGGGAAGAGAGCAGAGCGCCGATGAGGTGGTCGGCTTCACAATCCGCAGAGGATACAGGCCAAATGCCGCATTTGTCTCGCATACGGACGACGACCATTTTTCGGGCATCGTAGCGCTTTATGATGCGGGGCTTTTAAAAAAGGTTTATTGTTCATGGCAAGAGGAAGATACGGTAAAGACAGCAATGCCAGATGCTGAGGTTGTGCCGCTTGGAGCAGGGGATACGGTTTTGCTGGACGAGTATACGCGGGCTTTGGTATTATATCCATACATAGATACAGCTGGAGAGGATAAAAATGACATGTCGCTAGTACTGCTGATTGAATACAAAGGGCATACCGCGCTGTTTGCGGGGGATATTACGGGAGCAACGGAAACATATGTATTTGCCGGTTTGCCCAAAGTCGATATATACAAAGCAGCGCATCACGGTTCAAAGTATTCCTCATATCGGCTTCCGTTATCCACGCTGACTCCGGAATACAGCGTGATCAGTGTGGGCAGCAATTCATTTGGTCATCCAAATGCTCAGGCGATATGCAGACTTGAGGATTACTCGGAAGAAATCTATATAACTAAGGACAACTGTGCAATCGAGTTTTATATTGATGATAAAATCATAACGAATTCTTATGGGGGCGGCAATGCCGAATAAAGATATCTATATTTTTGCTGGTGATAGCTACATGATAAAGCAGAGTTTAATACAGCTTAGGCAATCTCTTGATATCCAGTATGAGCAAATAAACACCACTTATTACGAACGCATGCCCAAAGCAGACGAGCTCTATGAAGCGTGCGTGGCTGTTCCGTTCATGTCAGATATACGGTTGGTCGCGGTGGGCGACTGCAGTGTGTTGACGGCCAAAGGCAGCGCGGAAGAGGCAAAGAAAGTGGCTGCGTTCATTGATAAGATACCTCACACAACAGCGCTTGCTCTTTGCACGGATAATGCGCTGGATAAACGGCGCGCACTCTATAAGCAGGTCAAAAACTGTGGACAGATAAAAGAATTTACCCAGCCATCCTTGGCAGAGTGCATCAGTTTTGTGATCAAACAAGCATTGAAACAAGGTGCAGCCATATCAAAGGCAACGGCGGCAGAACTTGTCGCTCTCATAGGCTTTGATTATTATGCTTTGGAAAACGAAATTGCAAAGCTGGCGGTGTATAGCGGATATAATGAGATTACTGCAAAACATCTCACCGAATGTGCATCAAAGTCGTTAGAATACAATATATTTGAAATTCATGGACTTTTTCTGAATAAACAGGCGGCTAAAGCGCAGGTTTTGCTAACAGATATTTTAAGATCCGAACGGCCCGAGGCGGTTGTTGGCCTTTTTGCGAAAAAGATCAGGGATATGTATAAGGTGAGGACAATGCTAGATGCGGGTTTTAGTATTGCGAAGGTTACCAAGATGGCCAATGTCACAAGCTTTGTGGTGCAAATTTTAAAAAGAGAATGCAAGGCCTTTACACAGGAAGAGTTGCGGAATGCTCTTGTAGCGCTAGCGGATTTAGACTATGCGGTCAAGAGTGGTGAGAAAGAAGCCGCGCTTGCGTTGACAGAAACGCTTGTCAGGATATATAAACTATAAGATCAACACAAAAAGCCTGCAATCTATGGATTGTAGGCCTGCAGGAACATATAATAAAGTCTTTTTACTTTGAAATAGCGGCAAAGGCTTTAGCAACTTGTGCCTTCTTGCGGTTGCTACTGTTTTTATGGATAGTTCCTTTAAGTGTGGCTTTATCAAGCGCGCTTATATACTCTTTATAAAGTGCTGCTGCCTTATTCTGATCGCCAGCGCTTACAGCATCCTGAAACTTTTTCACCATCGTCTTTAATTCAGACTTTACCTGACGGTTTCTCAATTTAGCTTTTGCTTCGATACGCATGCGTTTTTCGGCGGATTTAATATTTGGCAAGTTTATTTCCTCCATAATAATATTCTTTCCGATAACGAATCGTATTTTAACATATCAATCCGTGTTTTGCAACAATATATAAAAAATCTAAAAATTAATATCTTTTATATATTGAAAGCATCTATTAATATGACTACGTTTATGTTAAAATAACAACATATTTTTAGAGAGGAATCACTATGTATTGTAAAAAATGCGGAAAAGACTATCCAAAAGAAAAAAGAGTATGTAAAGATTGTGGCATTGCACTTACGCCAGGTGTATCACCGGTATCAAAAAAACGGGGTATTAAACGCATGCTGATTATAGGCAGCGCTATGATCGTAATTGTTGTCGCCGTATTTTTAATCATCGGTCTCGGCGGTATGGTGCCGTCCAAGCTAAAAGGCACATGGTATGAAACAACGGGCTTAGGTGGTACGCTTGAGTTTAAACCCTATGGTGTATTGCAGTATAAAATAATGGGGCATGAAAGCGAAGGAAGTTATCAATATGACGGCGCTATAGAGGAAGGCAATATGACACGACAGATCGGAAATGAACCAAGAGTGTCTGAATTTACCTGCGACGGGATAACCATTGAACTGGATGGGGCTACATTCACCAAAAAATATGTGCAGCAGCAGGATCTTGGTAGCTTGATAAAGGACCAAATCCCCGTAAAATAATCAAAAAAGCCAATAGGAGACGGTATAATGTTCTGTACGAAATGTGGTCATAAAAACATAGAAGAATCTGCCTTTTGCGTTAACTGTGGCAGTGCCTTGCAAAGCATAGAATCACAGCCTCAGGCATCACAGGGCCGGTTCATGCCTCTAAAGGGCCACGGCCAATATATGCCGCCTCCTCAGGGAATGTACCCTAATTACCCTCTTCAAGTCCCAAAGAAGAGCAGGAAAGGACTTGTTGTAGGGCTTTGTATAGGAGGCATTGTTATCATTGCAGCCGCGGTTGTGCTTGTAATATTGCTGACCGGTAAAACACCTATTGTGGGGCAGTGGTACAGCGATGAGCGTACAGAGGTGGTCGAGTTTAACGATGATGGAACGATGATCGTTTATACAGTTTCCGGAGACAATCAAGGCGAATATAAGTTTGATAATAGCAAAGGCGAAGGCATTATTTCGATCGCAGGGGCGGAATATGATTTTGAAACGTATAAAGATGAGCTTTTAATCCAGGGCGTAGGTGCTTATATCAAGGCTAAAGATGGATTTGATGTGAATAATTTTATAGATGATGCAATAAGTGCTTTTAATGGTTTTGCAGGCGATGATTTTATCGATGATGATTTGTCAGATGGGGGAGCTGCCCCCGCGGATAGGCCGAGCTTGGCACCGGATCAAATCGGTATCCTTGGTACATGGTATGAAACAACGGGGTTTGGCGGAACAATGGATTTCTATTCGGATGGCACATTTAGTATGAAGGCGATGGGCATTACAATCTCGGGCAGCTATACGTTTAATCCCGCAATGGAAAGGGGAGAGCTGAATATAGAGTTTGCCGGAGAGACAACCACATCAACGATATATCTTAAAAACGGCATACTTGATATAGATGGCATGCAATATACCAAAGAATATGTAGAACAGATAGATCCAAAAGAAATGTTAGAAGGTTTTGATTTAAGCAGCCTCCCTTATTAATGATGTGCCAAGGGGTAAATAAGCCAAAATGTAATGTAAGAGCTAATAATACCGGCTCTTTATTAATTTGACTTAACCGATATTGAAATGTTTTTTATTTCTTACACTAAAAGACGCATTATTCTATGAATAGCAAAACATATAATAAGTTGTATTTAACTGCAAACCATGGTAAAATCTATTTTGCAAAAGTCAGGGCAGGAGCGTGAAATTTTTGAATGTTTTAAAAAGTATAGTAGCAATTATTATCGTTGCCGCTTTATTTGTAGGCGTTATTATGTATTTCACGCGTTCGGAAAGTGATCAGACAATCCCTGTGGGTACCATAATTATCAACGAATTTATGGCATCTAACAGAAGTTTTTTACCTGACGAGTTAGGCAGTTATAGCGATTGGATCGAAATATATAATCCGACCGATCAGGATGCAGACCTTTCGGGGTTTGGTTTGTCAAACGATTCCTCAACGGTTAAATGGGCTTTTCCACATATTATTCTGCCTTCCCGAAGTTATCTGGTTGTATTTGCTTCCGGAAAAGGGACTTCTGATGCAGATGCTATATATCAGCATACCAATTTCAAGCTAAACGCATCAAAGGGTGGTCTTTATCTGATGAGTACTTCGGGCGAAATTGTTGATAAAATCGAATATAAGGATCAGATAAAAAATATTTCTTTAGGGAGAAGCACTAAAGATATGACTCAATGGGATTTGTTTGAACAACCCACGCCGGGGTTTGCCAATGACGAAGCCGGGTATACGGCGTTCATGCAGAGCAGGGTTGCTGATAAGAGCACGCTACTTATAACCGAGGTAATGTCTTCTAATAAGACAACGCTGGCTGACAATAGTGGTAATTTTTACGATTATATCGAGCTGTACAATGCGGGCGATAAAGCGGTCAACCTTAGCGGTTACGGCTTATCGGATGATACGGGAAATGTGCTTAAGTGGAGATTCCCGGATTTTGCTATTGAGGCGGGCGCATATTTAGTGGTTTATGCGTCTAGGGAAGATAAATTGAATACGGATATTTCAAAATCCGCAATTCATACGAATTTTTGTATTTCCTCTTATAAGGAAACGATCGTACTGTCAAACCCTATGGGACTGATTCTCGATCAGATTAGCGTATCTGAGATAAAAGCCGACCATGCATATGCGCGCGTGCTTGACCAGGAGGGCTACGGTACCGATTGGGAAATGACAAGCCTTCCGACGCCGGGTTTTCCGAATAACGAAGAGGGTTACGCTTCATTCCAGGAAAACAAATGAGCTTCGGGGCATTTTTTGGGCTTTCGGAACAGGAAACTATAGCGATATTCGGTACGGCAGGCCGCGCGCCTACTCAGTGGGAGATTGAAACATACGGGAGTTAGAGGGGGAAAATGGCCAGAAGAAAACAGGATGATATATTTAGACGGCTAAATAAACAAAAACCGCTTATTAAAAACAAGGAACTTAAGCCACTCTCGTCGCATGATTTTAAACCTGCAAGAAGTTCTTTTGATAGCATGGCTGAAAGAAAAGCGGACAGACGGAGAAAAACAAAACGCTGCTTAGACAATGAACTAAGTATATTTTCCGATACGAAAAAAAGGGCGGTATATAAGAAAAACCAGACAAAACAGGGCAACGCGCTTGCCGGCAGGTATAAAGGCAAAAAGAACGATGCGAAGGATAAAAAACAAGGGCTTATTTTTACTGAGCAAACAAAACCGGCACCGAATCGTCAAACTGGTTTTATAAAACCACAGTTTAAAAAACAAGAACCGGCGATGCGCTACGCAGAAACCACCGGGTTTTTGCGCCCGAATATCCTAACCCAAAGAGCTGTATACCCCAAAGCAGATGCACAAATCAAAGGTAGGCTGACCTTTAGGCATGAGCTGAAATACTACATCAACTACCGAGATTATATTCTGCTTAAGAATGCGCTAAAATCGCTAATATCACTCGATGCGCATGCGGGAAGTGACAATACATATCTAATACGCAGCCTATATTTTGACGACGTTTACGAAAGCGCGCTCATTGATAAGATTGCAGGAAGCGATGTGAGAAGCAAATACAGGATCAGGATATATAACTTATCTGATGACGTTATCAAGTTTGAAAAGAAGATGAAGCTAGGTCAATATATTACGAAAAAAAGCATAGCGCTATCCCGTGATGAATATGACCGGATTATCGCCGGAGATACCGCCTTCTTATTGAGCAGAAAAGAAGAGCTGGCATCTGAGATATACCTTAAGATCAAGAACAATCTGTTAAAACCTCGCGTGGTGGTTGATTATAGACGTGAAGCCTACGTTTCTCCATTTGAAAATGTTAGGATTACGTTTGATATGGACCTTAAATCAGGGTTGTTGCTGACAGATATTTTTGACCCGTATATGCCGGTGATGCCGATGTATGACAGCGGGCTCATGGTGCTTGAAATCAAGTTTGACCGATATCTGCCTGAATATATACGGTGTATTCTCAGCAACCTCGATACGGCCACGAGAAGCGCTATTTCCAAATATGTAATATGCAGAAAATATGAATAGGAGGTTTTAATAATGAGTACAACTGACATGATTAAAAAAAGCGTGCTCGATAGTTTTCGGTTAATGGGGGAAATCAAAATTGAGGATATCTTGATTACTCTGCTATTAGCATTTATCATCGGCATATTTATGTATATCATATACCGGGTGACGTTCGGCGGTGTGATTTTATCGAAGAGCTTTGGCACGTCTCTTGTAATGCTATGCATGGTGACGTCTATGGTCATACTGCTGATTTCCAATAATCTGATGCTTTCTCTTGGCATGGTTGGTGCATTGTCCATCGTCAGGTTTAGGACAGCGGTTAAAGACCCGATGGATACGATATTTATGTTCTGGGCAATTGCTGCGGGTATTGCACTTGGCGCACAACAATTTGCGATCGCCGGCATTGGTGTTCTGGGGATCGGTTTGCTGATGATCATCTGGAATCTTTTCCGGTCAAAGAAGAATTTCCCGTTTATGCTAGTGATACGATTTGATGAAAGCTGCAAGAAAGAAGTACAGGCTGTGCTGCGCAAAATGCCGCAGGGCCGGCTAAAATCTAAGATTGTTTCACAGGGAATGATAGAGCTTACGATAGAAATGAACATCAAAGAAAATGAAGTCGGTATGATCGATGCTTTTTCTACGATTCCTGGTGTGCACGATGCATCGCTGATCAGCTATAAAGGCGATGCCATTGCCTAAACCATCATTTTTTAAAATATTTTTAAATACCGCACTAGACTGGTGCGGTATTGCTGATTATTGCATTTAAAAATAGCCATATGAATTGGCAGATTGCAACTTGTTGGTATAGTCTGTTTATAATCGGGATTATTCGCCGCGGATTCGCAAACGGTAAGAATACGATTATCCCAGCATCAGCAGCAGTTCGCGCAATATCTTGCATGCGGTGAGCGTAGAGGCACCGCTTGCGTCGTAATGGGGGGAAAGCTCACAAAGGTCCGCACCGACAATATGTAAACCCCGCATATTCATGATACACCCCATCAGATCGTCAAATGAAATTCCACCTGCTTCGGGTGTACCCGTCCCCGAAAACACCGAAGGATCTAAAACATCAAGGTCTATCGTAAGATATACGGGCTTGCTTTGTGTTTTCTCTAATGCATCATCAATTTTGCTGCAATCAAACATATGCGTAAAGACATGGGTTTTGCCCCATGTTAATTCTTCTTTTTCCCCAGAACGGATACCGTATTGAAATATCCTATCGTCGCCGACTAGATCCCAAACCCGGCGTATTACGGTTGCGTGCGATAGCTTCTGTCCGAAATATTGGTCTCTCAAATCTGCGTGCGCATCGAAGTGAATGATGTGCAGATCCGGATAATGGTTAATTAATGCGCGAACGGCACCCAATGTGACAAGATGCTCTCCGCCTATCATCACTGGCAGCTTGCTGTCGGCTGCAATCCTGCCTGTGCTTTGTTCTATGGTATCAAGTACCGTCTGCGTGTTGCCGAATGGCAATTCTAAATCGCCGATATCGCATATAGGCAGATCAGCCAGGTCTTTATCCTGATATGGGCTATATGTCTCGATACCATCCCCGCTGCCGAGGCGCATTGACTGAGGCGCAAAGCGAGCGCCCGGACGAAATGATACCGTACCGTCAAAAGGCGCACCGAATAAAACTATCTCTGCATCCGCGTATTCGCTGTCGCAACCTATAAAATTCAAAACATTACTCATAATCTAGATTTTCCAGCATCTCGAGTACATAGTTTGGCAGTGCGAACGCTGCCTTGTGCAACGCCGTATTGTAATACCGGGTTTCCAGTCCCAAAGCGCACCATTTTTTTTCATCGAGGTTGTCGATCGGGTCTATCGACTTTGAAGCAAAACCAAATAGCCAATGCCCCGAGGGGTATGTGGGGATGTGTGCCTGATATACGCGGCAAATCGGAAAGAATTCACGTATTCTTTTATGTGCTCTTATCATGCTGTTTGCATACGCCTCATAATATGGGCTTTCATGCTGGTTAACGAGAATGCCTTTTTCAGTCAGCGCGTTATAGCAGTTGCCATAGAATTCCTTTGTAAACAGCCCTTCGCCCGGCCCGAAAGGATCGGTCGAATCGACGATAATAAGATCGTAAGCGTTTTGTTTGGAACGCACAAACCGAAGGCCGTCCTCATAGTGGATACTAACGCGCGCGTCTTTAAGATGGCACGAAAGCTGGGGGAGGTATTCAAGGCATACGCTAACCACCTTTTTATCAATCTCCACCATATCGATATGCGCAACAGACTGATACCGCGTCAGTTCGCGAATCGTTCCGCCGTCTCCCGCGCCGATCACCAGAATATTCCTAATGCTCGGATTAGCAGCCATCGGTACGTGAACGATCATATCATGATAGATAAATTCATCTTTTTCGGTTGCCATCATCAGTCCATCCAGCGTCAGGAACCGCCCGAACTCGTCCGATTCAAACACATCGATCTGCTGAAATTCACTGCGTCCGCTGTAAAGCTGCCGCTTGATTTTTATTGAAAACCGTACGGAATCCGTATGCTCTTCCGTATACCACAGTTCCATTATATCACCTCAACGTTAAATAATTATTTTAATAAATGCCATATCCATATCTTCAGCGCCTGTCAGCAGCGCGCCTTTTTGTTTGGCGTAGAGTATATAGTTGATGATTTCCTTTGTGATCACTTCGCCCGGTGCTATGATCGGTATGCCAGGAGGATAGCACATGACAAATTCTCCGCTGATGGCCCCTACACTTTTATTTAATGGTACACTTTTTTTCTGGGCATAGAATGCCTGCTTTGGAGACATCTTGACCATGGGAGAGATATATTCGTGGTCAAACATGTCGGAACGATGCCCAGGTTTTAACCGCTTGATTTCAGCCAGAGCCGCAACCAGTCTCTCGATTGCCAGAGTAGAATCACCAACCGAAATAATCGCTAAAAAATTAGCGACGTCTCCAAATTCTATTTGAATAGAATACTCATCGCGCAATATATCATAGACTTCGAAGCCAGCAAGGCCTAGATTTAATGTGTTGATACTAAGCTTGGTGCGGTCAAAATCATACACTGCCGGTCCCGCTATCTCGCTTGAAAATGCGTAGTATCCGCCGATCGTATTGATCTCGCGCCGTGCATATTCCGCGAGGCTTAGTACTTTATCAAACATCGCCATACCGTTTATCGCCAGATTCTTTCTCGCAATATCCAGGGATGAGAGCAGCAGGTATGACGCGCTGGTCGTCTGCGTCAGATTGATAACAATGCGGACATGATCGACATTGACACGTGCGCAGTTCACCAGTAGCATTGAACTTTGAGTCAATGAACCGCCTGTTTTATGTACGCTGACGGCTGCCATATCTGCCCCAAGATGCATGGCAGCATCCGGAAGGTCATCATGGAAATAAAACTGCGTACCGTGCGCTTCATCGGCCAGCACGAGCATGCCGTGGTGGTGCGCTATATCAATAATCCGGGTTAGTTCTGAGCAGATGCCATAGTAAGTCGGGTTGTTTACAAAAACAGCTTTGGCATCCGGATTCTCTCGTATTGCGTTTTCCACATCTTTAGCCGTCATGCCAAGCGGGATACCGAGCTGTGGGTGGATACCGGGATTCACGTACACGGGGACGGCACCACATAGTATCAATGCATTGATGGCACTTCTGTGAACATTCCTCGGCATAATTATCTTATCATGTTCACCACAGCAGCTAAGAATCATTGCCTGGACGGAGGATGTTGTTCCACCAACCAAAAAAAAGGCGCTGTCGCACCCAAACGCATCGGCGGCAAGCGCTTCAGCTTCTTTAATGACGGATATAGGATGGCACAAATTGTCGAGGGGCTTCATCGAGTTGACATCGATGGAAACGCATTTTTCTCCTAAAAAATCGCGCAGCTCGGGCGTGCCCCTGCCTTGCTTGTGCCCCGGCACGTCAAACGGCACGACACGCCGGCGCTTATAGGCTTGTAATGCGGACAGTATTGGCGTTTTTGTCTGATCCGCATTATTTTGCCGGTTATTTGTAGATGTTCGTTCCATAATATATCTCGATCATCTCTCTGTAGAGTTTATCGCGGATTTGCCGTCTCTTTTCAGGCTTTAAATCATATACATCCGTGTTAAATAGGTAATTGCTAAGGTCAATTTCCTTTCTGATCATCTTTGTATGAAAAATGTTTGACTGATATACGTTAACGTCGATCGCGTCGTATGCGTTTAGCGTATCGGTATTTATAAAGTTCTGTATCGAATTGATCTCATGATCGATATAATACTTGTTGCCGTTGACATCGCGGGTAAACCCTCGAACGCGGTAATCAATGGAAATGATATCCGAATCAAAACTAGAAATCAGAAAATCAAGCGCCTTTAGGGGTGAGATTCTCCCGCAGGTGGATACATCAATATCCACCCTGAATGTCGTAATATCTTTTTCCGGATGAAACTCAGGATAAGTGTGCACTGTTACATGGCTTTTGTCAAGATGCGCAAGCACGCTGTCTTTCGCGTTTTCGAATACAATTTTGCCTTTGTTGCAGCTTGGGTCGATCACATGCTTGGCAATTGCCTCTTCCGTGATCAATATCGCTGCGCTGGCGCCCTGGGGTTCATAATCCTGCTTGGATATATTTAATACATGGGCACCTATCATATCCGTTACTGTGCAAAGGATATTGGTCAACCGTTCTGAATTATACTGTTCATCTATATATATAAGATAATGGTTTTTATCTTTTTGGGATTCTGCATAACAAACATCATAGATGTTAAAGCTCAAAGACTTGGTAAGATTGTTAAAACCGTAAAGCGTTATTTTTTTATCCAATTTTGTATCCACGTCCTTTGTTGTTTTGAAAAAATAATATCACAAATGAATTAAAAATCAACATTAAATTACTTTATTATTTTTTATCAAAATATATGTAAAAATTCATAAATAATATAACATTGTTTTTTTAACAATGGAATTATTTTAAAATTAATATTGACAAAAGCAATGAATTATAGTTAGATACACATGTAGATAACTAAGGAGGTAGTACTGTATATGGATTTTGACAGCGATATGCCTATATATATTCAGGTCGCTGAAGAACTCGAAAATGCTATATTGTCGGGCGCATCTAAAGAAGGAACACAAGTGCCTTCTACCACGGAAATATCAGTAAGATACAAGATTAACCCGGCAACTGCTCTTAAAGGCATCAGTAAATTAGCGGATGACGGGATCCTGTATAAGAAAAGAGGGATTGGTATGTTTGTAGCCAAAGGAGCAAAGGAAAAGCTAAAGCTAAAGAGGAAACAACTGTTTTTTGAAAGCTATGTAATGCCGCTTATATCCGAGGCAAATAAGCTTTCAATCGAAAGGAGGGACATTGAAGAAATGATAAAGCGAGGATTTGAAAAATGAGTTGTATCGAAATCAAAAACATAACAAAACAATTTGGCAGCACGATAGCCCTTAAAGATGTTTCTCTAAAATTCGAAGGAAATAAGATCTACGGGCTGCTAGGTAGAAATGGCGCCGGAAAATCGACACTGCTCAATCTGATTACTAACAGATTGTTCCCTACATCCGGAGAGATATATGTTGATGGTGAAAATATACGGGAAAATGGCGAGGCCATTTCAAAAATATACAACATGAGCGAAAAAAATCTTTATCCCGAAACAATGAAAATAAAAGAAGCTTTTCGATGGTCAAAAGTTTTTTATCCTAATATGGACATGGAATATGCGTTAAAACTCGCGGATAAATTCGCACTTAGCCTAAAAAAGAAGGTTAAAGAGCTGTCAACAGGATATGCTTCAGTGTTTAAGATTATTATTGCGCTATCAAGTAACGCGCCAATCCTGCTGTTAGACGAGCCGGTCCTTGGCCTGGATGCAAACTTCCGTGATCTTTTCTATAAAGAGCTGATATCATGTTATAGCAAAACCCCAAAAACCATAGTGATATCAACGCATTTAATCGAAGAGGCAGAAGGCGTGCTTGAGGACGTCGCAATTATTAAAAACGGGCAAGTTATACTAAAAGACACGACACAGAATATTTTATCAAAGGGATATACGGTGACTGGACCGGAATGTTTTGTCAACAGTTTTGTTCAAGGAAAGAACGTCCTCGGTTTCGATATGCTTGGCGGTATCAAAAGCGCATATCTTCTAGAATCACTTAATAAAAATGCAGTTCCTGGGAATCTCGAGGTATCGGCAATGAAACTACAGGATCTGTTTATCCATTTGACAAATGCTTAAAAGGAGGAAAATAAAATGAATTTTAAATCTGCCTTAAAATATCAGCTATACGGAATGAGAAGGCCGTTAATTGTGTTTTATATTGTAATTTATTCTCTTATTATATTAATCGCGATAATGAGGGCCGTGTTAGATCGTAATAACGTAAATGCCCTTACTAGCGGACTCGAGATGGCTTCAATTATCTTTATTTTTATCACCGGGCTTAATTCTTTTAGGTCTCCTTTTCATATGTTCCTTGCCAACGGGGTCTCAAGACAAACTATGTTTAAAAGCTTTGCAGCGGCGGTCGTGCCTGTGGCAGCAGGGATGGCGTTGCTCGATAGCATCAATAGTAAAGTATTGTCATCGATTGTTAATTACAGGTCTATGTATTTTGTGATATATCAGAACCGGTATGACGGACCTTTGGCTCAGGCCTTCTTTGAAGGGTTGCTGTGGATGTTTTTCTGTTACATTGCAGCTGCAATGGTCGGTTTTTTTATCACGACACTATATTATCGGATGAGCAAGCCAACAAAGCTTGTCGTTTCAATTGGCGTACCCGTATTGTTTTTATTCATCTTACCTTATATCGATGGGATTTTTCTCAATAGCGTTATATTTAGGTTAATCGGAACAATTTTCGCTAAAGCAGGGGGGTTTTTGGATGGCTTTAATCCATATATATCAATGGTTTCAAATATAATCATCTATGGCGGATTTGGGGCTTTGAGCTTTTTATTAATGAGAAAGGCTACTGTAAAGGAATCTTAAAGGGGCGGCCTGCCGCCTTTTTATATATCTTAAGATTATCTATCCTTCAAGCCACCCTCACACAATTTTTTCCGCTTTGTTTTGCATAATATATAGCATTCTCCAATTGTTCCTGTTGGCTATGTATACGCTTTTGCTGGGTAATATTAATAAAGTTATACCGTCACATGATAACGGATATTAAAAATGCGGCGCCTGCTGTTGTCAGTCCGTTCGTTCTGTTGGATAATAATATGTGATTTGCCTGATCCGCAAGACTAATTAAGAAAAAGACGCTGCATAAGACGATAAGAATATCAGCAGTGAATACAAAGGGGTGAAAAGTATAACGGTCGCGACAATCGCGCAGGCGATAATATAAGGCGTGATATTGCTAGTAACCCATTGGTCTACCGTTGCAATAATGACTCCGTGAGCAAGAAAAGCGCAGACAATAATGTATTGCAACAGATAACTTGACGTTCCCGGATTTGCCCGGTACTTGGTTCTCTTCTGGTGATAAAAGCACAATCTTTCGCAATTTCTCTGTTCCGCTTACTGGCCTCCATTGTTAAACAGTAAATTCTTCGTACCAGCATTACGAACTTTTTTTATATCATTTGCTTTATTTATGAAACTGAAGAAATGAAGTGATGGAAGCACGTATGATATATTATAATGCTTTTATAGAAAATTCAAATTATTTATTTAAGCTTGAAGATTATGATTCAGAATAACATTCGGTATGATAAAATATAGCCAAGAGTTAATAAGTGAAATGGAGCGCCTATGAAAAGAATACTCTTTATTTTGATCATTGCAGCGGTACTCATTGTAACCGGGTATGTACTAGCCGCATCTGCCGATATACCTTCCGAAATATCAGATAAACCTACTGATATCAACGAAATAGGCATAGCCGGTATGAAGACATTTATACCCGAGCGTAAGATAACAGATGCTGTGGATTCTAGCCAGACGTATAGCTACGAGCAGATGCTTTCGGACGCACAAACGCTTAAGACCCTTTATCCGGATTTGATCGGAACTAAGTCCATAGGAAAATCTGTTGAGGGACGCGATATATTGCTGATCAAATTTGGTAAAGGGGAAAAAAAGATACTGCTTCTGGGCGCACACCATGCGCGCGAATATATATCCTCTACATTTTTGATGGAAACGGTCGACCAATATGCGCAGGGCTATGCATGCTCGTCTTTTTACGGTAGTTATGACATAAAGGCATTGCTCGATCAAGTAACCGTTTATATTGTACCGATGATAAACCCTGATGGTGTCAACCTCGTGCAAAACGGCATCGATTCGGTAAAAGACCCTAAAAATGTCAAAAGTATGCGCATGCTTCAGGATAGTTATGATAAATGGAAGGCGAATATAAACGGTGTTGACCTTAACCGACAGTATCCCTGCCATTGGGATGAAAAAGAAAGCAATACGGATGTGCCAAGCTCCGAAAAGTTTAAGGGATATGCGCCTGCAACTGAGCCTGAGGTAAAGGCAATTATGGCGCTTTGCAACGATAATGCGTTTATCCTCGCAGCATCGCTCCATACCAAAGGCGAGGTTATCTATTGGGCTGACAGCGGTACGAATGATGTGATCGAGGCCGGCTCTTCGATGGCGGAGACTCTTTCCGATGTGACTGGCTACAAACTGATGCCCGTCTCGGAGGATCCAGCTGTGTACGGCGCCGGATTTGAAAACTGGTTTAGGCAGGAATTTGCGCGCCCGGCTTTCTGCGTTGAGCTGACGCCTGTGGGCAATGGCGCAACACCGCATGAAGATAAGGATTTTGAAACATTAATATGGGATAAAGCGAAATATCTGTGCGTTACGCTTATTGCACGGGGTGCAGAATCATCCCTTTAAGGTATTATATTATTGTTTTGAGTTAAAATATTAGGCAAACCTTTGCGCTACTACGAGGAGGCGTGGTATGGTTGAGAAAAGCTACGGTGTAACTGGAATGACGTGCTCAGCTTGTGCCGCTCATGTTAAAAAGGCGGCCGAGAATCTTAAAGGAGTTGCATTAGCCGATGTGAATATTGCAACGGAAAGAATGACGGTACGTTTTGATGAAAATATCACCACATTCAAAGACCTGAAAAAAGCAGTTGAAGGCGTAGGTTACGGGCTTGCTGAGCCTGATGTTTTGCTTAAAAAACTTGATCTTGCCGTTGATGGCATGACATGTGCGGCCTGTTCGGCTGCGCTAGAGCGTGCGACCCAAAAGCTTAACGGCGTCAAATCTTCAGCCGTTAACTTGACGACAAACCGCATCAGTATCATATATGATTCGTCAAAAGTCAAACTTATTGAAATAAAAGCGGCAATAGAGAGAGCCGGCTATTCTCCAAAGGATATTGTCCGTGATTCTGGGCTGGATAAACAAAGTGAACAGCGTGCGCGGGAGCTGAGCAAAACGCGCATACGCGTTATTGCAGCGGCCTTATTCTCGGTGCCGATACTGTATATCGCAATGGCGCATATGTTTGGTATTGGTTTGCCGATGCCATATTTTTTAGATCCGCATGAATCTCCTCTTACGTTTGCACTAGTACAGCTGGCGCTCACGGTTCCCGTATTGGTTGCGGGCAGCCGTTTTTTTAGAGTCGGTATAAAGGCTCTCATCAAAGGGGCGCCCAATATGGATACGCTGGTCGCTATCGGTACGGGCAGCGCTTTTTTATACAGTACATACGCGGTGGCGCAGATCTATCTCGGAGACGCGGGGTATGTGCAGTCGCTATATTTTGAATCGGCCGCTGTGGTCATCACACTTGTGATGTTGGGCAAATACCTTGAAGCAGTCAGCAAGGGCAAGACGTCCGAAGCGATAAAGAGGCTGATGGGGCTCAAGCCAAAAACAGCGGTTATCATCAATAATGGTGTAGAGCTCGAAGTGCCGCTCGACGAGGTGGCCGTTGGTGATACCGTTCTCGTTCGGCCGGGGGCCAGCGTTCCTGTTGACGGCATCGTCGAAGTCGGGATCTCTTCTGTAAACGAATCGATGCTGACAGGAGAAAGCCTACCTGTTGAAAAACAGCCGGGCAGCGGCATCACGGGGGGCAGTATTAACGGGGAAGGACTGCTTACGATCAAAGTAACGCATGTGGGTGAAGACACCGCGCTTTCCAAGATTATCAGGCTTGTGGAAGAGGCGCAGACGAAAAAAGCGCCGATTGCGAAGATGGCCGATATCATATCCTGGTATTTTGTGCCGGCCGTGCTTGGCATCGCCTTTGTGGCGGCAATTGCCTGGGCGCTTGCAGGACGTGATTTTCGGTTTATACTAAACGTATTCGTAAGCGTGCTCGTTATCGCCTGCCCATGCGCACTCGGCCTTGCGACACCTACCGCGATCATGGTGGGTACCGGTAAGGGCGCGGAGATTGGTATACTCATCAAAGGTGGAGAGGCGTTGGAGACAACGCATAAGACCAATGTAGTTGTGCTCGATAAAACGGGCACGATTACCGAGGGCAGACCAGTGCTAACCGATGTTAAGACATACGGACAAATAAACGAGGCAGAGGCACTTGCTTTATGCGCATCGGCAGAACGTGGGTCTGAGCATCCGATCGCCAGAGCGATTGTGACCAGCGCTCGGGATAAAGGAGCCATTCTGTCAAATCCGGAAGAATTCAAAGCTATCCCCGGCAGGGGCATAGATGCGCGTGTAAGCGGCCGGCGGATATTGGCGGGCAATATCGTGTTGATGCATGAAAATGGTATTGATACAACGGATGCGGAAGCCGACGCAAAAGTCTTGGCGAAAGCGGGACGGACGCTGATGTATGTTGCGGTCGACGGTGTATTGGCCGCGCTGATGGCTGCGGCTGATACCTTAAAACCTACAAGCAAAGATGCAGTCGCGCGAATGAAATCACTTGGCGTGGTAGTCTATATGATAACAGGAGATAATAAAAGCACAGCTGATGCAATCGCAAAAGAGGCTCTGATTGGCAACGTGCTGGCGGATGTGCTGCCAGCAGATAAAGCCGGCGAAGTAAGAAAACTGCAGCAGAGAGGCCATGTTGTGGCAATGGTGGGCGATGGCATCAACGATGCACCCGCGCTTGTTCAAGCCGATGTGGGCATGGCCATAGGGACAGGAACGGACGTAGCGGTGGAATCGGCGGATGTGGTGCTGATGCATGGGGATCTGGGCGAGGTGTATGCGGCAATCGCACTTAGCCGCGCTACTATGCGTAATATCCGCCAAAACCTGTTCTGGGCGTTTATTTACAACACGGCAGGCATACCGCTAGCGGCAGGCGTGTTTTATGCATTTGGCGGTCCGCTGTTAAATCCGGTATTTGCGGGCGCCGCGATGGCATTAAGCTCTTTATCTGTCGTGTCTAACGCGCTTCGTCTAAAGCGATTTAAATTAACGAAGTAGCAATGATATTGGCTGGCCGATGCTTTTTACTTGACTTTTTTGTATTATGGATAGTTTATCATAGCGGCAATAAGCTACTTACAGATCTAACGAAGATGACAAAGGATCAGCATTTAAAGCTGTTTTAGACGGAGACCCCGCAGAGCTGCCGCGGCAAAAGCATATACGCTATAACAATGAATATTTTAGTATTTCTAATATAACACGATTGAAAGAAAATGGAGGTATGAACGATGAAGAGCTACAGAAAGGTATTATCAATCGATATCCCAAAAAGGCGGGCATTCGTCAACATCACTCCGCAAGTGGCCAAGGCTCTCAAGGAAAGTGGTATTAATGAAGGGTTTTGTTTGGTTAACGCGATGCACATTACTGCAAGCGTATTTATCAATGACGATGAGTCCGGCCTGCACAGCGATTTTGAAAAATGGCTGGAAAAGCTGGCGCCGGAAAAACCGTATTCACAGTACGCCCATAATGGATTTGAGGATAACGGCGATGCACATTTAAAGCGTACAATCATGGGACGAGAGGTGGTCGTTGCGGTGACGGACGGGCGTTTGGATTTTGGTCCGTGGGAGCAGATTTTCTACGGTGAATTCGATGGAAAAAGAACGAAACGCATTATGATTAAAATAATTGGCGAATAAGAATCTTCCGGCTGCCCTTGGCAGCTTCTTTTTTTAAAGCACAACATTTCATAAAATAAGAAATACAGATGGTTCACAGAAACAAACACTTTATTTTTCTTTAATAATACGCTATAATCATGCGTATAAAAGAAGCATGGAAGCACGGGATTTCTCTTAGCAGTATTAATTCGTGCAAAAGCTTACAAGAGGAGTTGCATATGATTTGGAATGAGAGGGTCGAGTGCGCGCCTAGGGATACGATCGAAGCGCTACAGCTCGAACGTCTGAAAAGCACGGTAGAACGGTGTTACAATAATGTCGAACATTATAGAAAAAAGCTGGATGATGCGGGTGTTTGTCCGAAGGATATCAATACGCTTAAAGATATTCGAAAGATACCATTTACCGTCAAAGATGAACTGAGAAAAAATTATCCGTACAAACTATTTGCCGTACCAATGAAAGATATCGTCAGGATACACGCGTCTTCGGGCACAACCGGCAAACCGACGGTTGTGGGCTATACAAAGGCCGATCTTGATATGTGGGCTGAGGTGATTGCGAGGCTAGCATGCGCAGCCGGTGCAACGCCGGATGATATTGTTCAGATCACATTTGGATATACGCTTTTTACAGGTGCCTTCGGTTTGCATTATGGTTTAGAAAAATTGGGCGCCGCCGTTATTCCGATATCGGGCGGAAACACAGACCGTCAGCTTAGCGTGATGCAGGATTTCGGCACCACCGTGCTGGTCGGTACGCCCTCATATGCGCTATATATGGCCGAATGCGCTAAGAAAAAAGACATCGATACTAAGAAGCTGCCTCTTAGGCTGGGCCTGTTTGGCGGAGAAGGCCATACCGAAGAGATGCGCCGCCAGATTGAAAAGGTATGGAATATCGTTGCGACGGAAAACTATGGTTTGTCTGAGGTGATCGGACCGGGTGTTTCTGGTGAATGTTACATAAAAAACGGCATGCATATTGCGGAGGATCATTTTCTCTGCGAAGTGGTTGATAAAGATACATTAGAACCTGTGCCAGTGGGGCAGCCAGGTGAGCTTGTCATCACATCGCTGTCAAAAGAAGCGCTGCCGATATTGCGTTATCGCACAAAAGACATTACGTGGCTGATACCCGAAAAATGCGAATGCGGCAGGACATCGATGCGCATGGCCAAGATTCAGGGTCGTACGGACGATATGCTCATTATCCGAGGGGTCAACGTATTCCCGTCGCAGATAGAAAGCGTGCTGCTCGATATTGAGGACATTGGCCCGCATTACGAGATCGTTGTACGCAAAGACGGATACATGGATAAGATTGAGGTGCTAGTTGAGGTGACAGATGCAAATCTGCTTGAAAAATTCAGCGCTCTTGAGGCGCTTGAGCGAAAGATCAAGCACGCGCTGTACACAGTATTGAATATCGAAGCGGACGTGCGATTGGTTGAGCCAGAGTCTTTAAAACGCTTTGAGGGCAAGGCAAAGAGAATAACTGATTTACGATAAAAAAGCTTTAGGAGACGACATGAAGAAACTTATGCTTGGAAACGAGGCTTTCGCAAGAGGTGCGTATGAGGCAGGCGTGTCAGTTGCGGCTGCATATCCGGGTACGCCGAGTACCGAGATTACCGAAAATATTGCAAATTATGAAGACATATACGCGGAATGGTCGCCCAACGAGAAAGTAGCGCTTGAGGTCGCGATCGGAGCGTCTATCGCCGGCGCGCGTGCGCTGTGCTGCATGAAACATGTAGGACTTAACGTCGCGGCTGATCCGCTGTTTACCGTATCATATACGGGCGTGAACGGAGGGCTTGTTATTATCGTCGCGGATGATCCCGGGATGCATTCAAGCCAAAATGAGCAGGATTCACGGTTTTACGCTAGAAGCGCGCATATCCCGATGCTCGAGCCGTCGGACAGCATGGAAGCCAAAGAATATGTGCGTGCGGCTTTTGAGCTATCCGAAAAATTTGATACGCCTGTGCTTATCGGGTCGAATACGAGGCTATCACATTCACAGGGTATAGTAGAGCTTTCGGATAGACAGAATATAGATCTTAAGCCTTATGAGAAAGACATCGCCAAATATGTAATGATGCCGGGTATGGCCAAAAAGCGGCATATTATTGTCGAAAAACGCATGAACGATTTTAAAGCTTATGCAGATATCACGGATTTAAACCATGTGGAATATCATGACCGGAAAATTGGCGTTATTACCAGCGGTGTGGCGTATAACTATGTCAGAGAGGCGCTGCCCGATGCGAGTGTGCTCAAGCTCGGCATTATCTATCCTTTGCCTGAGCAAAAGATCCGTGCGTTTGCTGCCCAAGTTGACAAGCTTTATGTTGTGGAAGAACTTGAGCCATTCTTTGAAAACCAGATCAAGGCAATGGGGATTGCTGTGACAGGCAAAGACATTTTTTCTGTGCAGGGCGAGTATAGCGTTAATATGATAGCCGACAAAATCGGCGGAAAAAAACTAGAGATTTTGGATCTGGGAGCACTGCCGCAAAGGCCGCCAGTGATGTGCCCGGGATGCCCGCACAGAAGTGTTTATTATACGCTGAAGAAGCTTGGGTTATCGGCAACCGGTGACATCGGATGCTACACGCTGGGTGCGATGCCGCCGCTGCTCGGTATCGATACGTGTATCTGCATGGGCTCGAGCATCGGCTGCGCAATGGGTATGGAAAAGGCCAGGGGGAAAGATTTTGCTAGAAAACTCGTTGCCGTTATTGGCGATTCGACATTCTTTCATTCAGGCATCACCGGACTTATAGATATGGTATATAATGGTTCAACGTCTACGGTGATGATCCTTGACAATTCTACCACCGGTATGACCGGCCATCAGGACCATCCGGCGACGGGCAAAACCATTAAAGGCGATATAGCATATGCTATCGATATACCCGCACTTGTCAAAAGCATTGGCGTAAAGCATGTGCGTGTTGTCGACCCGTTTGATTTAAAAGCGCTCGAGCAGGCATTGAAAGAAGAAACAGCGCGAGAAGAGCTAAGCGTTATCATTGCCAAACGCCCATGCGCACTGCTTAATAAAAAGAAAACACCGGTGCCCTATCATGTTAATGAAAAATGCAAAGCGTGCGGTATGTGCTTGAAGCTGGGCTGCCCGGCGATAGAAAAAACAGACGGTGGCATGATGATTAACATATCTTTGTGCAATGGCTGCGGGCTCTGTGAAAAAGTATGTGCATTGGGCGCGATAGAAATAGTGGGGAAATGATATGACAGATATTTTGATAGTTGGGGTCGGCGGACAGGGCACGCTGCTTGCGAGCCGGGTGCTTGGAAACCTTGCGTTGTCGCAAGGATATGACGTGAAATTGTCGGAAGTGCACGGTATGGCCCAGAGGGGCGGAAGTGTCGTTACACATGTGCGTTTCGGAGAAAAGGTTTACGCACCCGTTATCGATGAAGGGGGCGCAGACATAATTCTGGCATTTGAGAAACTAGAGGCGCTAAGGTGGTGCAGCCGGTTAAAAAAAGGCGGCAAGATGTTCGTAAACACACAAGAAATGCTTCCTATGCCTGTAATTACCGGTGCCGAGAAGTATCCTTCAGATATAGAAAAAAGGATAATAGAAGCGGTGCCGGGCGCTGTGTTTGTGGACGCGCTTTCATTGGCCAAACAGGCGGGAAATGAAAAAGCTACTAACATAGTGCTGATTGGCGTGCTCGCGCGGCACATGGATATTGGCAAACAACCTTTCGTTGATGCAATCAAAGCAACTGTTCCAGAAAAGCTTTTAAGCATCAACTTGCTGGCATTTGATAAAGGGTATCTTTTTTAGATATTTTTTGGAGGCATAATATTAATATGTATTGGAATCAACGAATAGAATGCATGGATAGAGAGCAGCTGCGCGCGCTTCAGACAGAAAAGCTGAAAGCGACAGTAAAAAAAGTTTATGAGAATGTGCCATTTTATAAAAAGGCATTTGATAAAAAAGGGATATCACCACAAGATATCCGGACACTAGATGATTTAAGGCATTTGCCATTTACGCTAAAGAGTGATCTTAGGGACAACTATCCGTTTGGGTTGTTCGCGGCGAAACAGGAGGATATATGCCGGGTTCACGCATCCTCAGGTACGACGGGCAAGCCTACCGTTGTAGGGTATACAAAACATGATATAGATTGTTGGGCAGAGGCAGTAGCACGCGTTCTGACAATGGCCGGCGGAGATAAAAAATCTATTGTGCAGGTGGCGTATGGATACGGCTTGTTCACGGGCGGTCTCGGTCTTCATTACGGTACGGAATTGATAGGCGCTATGGTGGTACCGATGTCGGGTGGCAATACAAAGAAACAGATTATGCTGATGCAAGACTTGGGTTCAACGATACTGGCATGTACACCGTCGTATGCTCTGTACCTGGCCGAGACGATGGAAGAAATGGGTATTGATAAAAGTGCATTGAAACTAAAAGCAGGCGTATTTGGCGCGGAACCTTGCACGGAGGCGATGAGAAATGAGATCGAACAACGCCTTGGCATTATGGCAATAGATATTTACGGCCTTTCGGAGATCATGGGCCCGGGCGTTTCGGGCGACTGTCCGCAAAGGCAGGGTATGCATATTGCGGAAGATTTGTTCCTGCCCGAAATTATTGACCCGGATACACTCGAACCGTTGCCGTATGGCGAAGAAGGGGAGCTTGTTATCACGACGATTGATAAACAAGGGTCACCGCTAATCCGATATAGAACAAGAGACATCACGTCGCTACATCCTGGGCCATGCGAATGCGGCCGGACAATGGTACGTATGAGCAAAATTATCGGCCGGAGCGACGATATGCTGATCGTACGTGGTGTCAATGTTTACCCGTCACAGATAGAAAGCGTTCTTGTTCAAATTGCCGAGGTTTCACCACATTATCAGATCGTGGTCGATCGTATAGACAATTATGACAGGCTAAAGGTGCAGGTGGAAGTATCAGCTGAGCTTTTCTCTGACGAAGTAAAGCGTTTAGAGGCGCTTAGCGCGAAGATAAAAGCCGAAATCCAGACGGTTCTTGGTATCAATGTCAAAGTTACGCTAGTGGAGCCAAAAACGATAGAAAGAAGCATGGGAAAGGCTAAGCGGGTTATCGATAACAGAAAACGGCCAAATTAAGGAGGAGTGTTTATGGTTAAACAGATATCTGTCTTTGTAGAGAACAAGAAGGGCAGGCTTGCCAAAATCACAGATGTTCTGGGGCAGGGGGGCATTGATCTGATTGCACTGTCTATTGCAGATACGACAAACTTTGGTATCATGCGGTGTATCGTCAATGATCCGGACAAGGCCATTCTTTTGCTAAAGCAGAACGGATTTACGGCGAGCACGACAGAAGTAATTGTTGCTGAAGTGATAGACAAACCGGGTGGCCTTGCAACCGTTCTTAGGGTGCTTGATAGCGCAGGAATCAGTGTCGAATATCTATACTCTTTTGTGCGTACACCGAATGAGAACGCGCTGATCCTTTTCCGCGTGGAAGATATTGAAACGGCTGTCAAAGCGCTAAAAGCAAACGGTATTAGACTAATTGAAGAAAGTGACGTAATTCAGATATAAACGAAGCGCTGTTTTTGCAGATAAGACTTGTACATTGAAAAGAAGGTACTCATGCTAATACGACCGACGTACGCGCAGATAGACATCAATGCGATAAAACAAAATGTAACGAATATAAAAAAACATATACCTAAGGAAACCATGTTTTGTGCCGTAGTCAAGGCGGACGGATATGGACACGGCAGTGTGATGGTTTCAAAGGCTGCGATTAAAGCGGGTGCTGCATGGTTGGCCGTTGCGATTCCGGAAGAGGCAGCGGTACTTCGCGAGGCGGGCATTACCGCTCCGATATTAGTACTTGGCCCGGCGAATCTCTGGCAGTGGAAAAAAGCTGCAAAGTTTGATCTTAGTATGGTTGTGGCATCGAAAAACTGCATTGATAATGCATCAGCCGTGGCTAAAGAGAGAGGGATCCCGATGAAGCTGCATCTAAAAGTCGATACGGGTATGAATCGTGTTGGTATCAAGTCTTTAGACGATATGGATCGGATACTCGATGACATTGAATTGAACGGAAACCTCGTACTTGAGGGGCTGATGACGCATTTCGCAGCTGCTGATGAAGCAGATAAGAGTTATACTAATATGCAAAACGTACGGTTTGCAGAATATATAAAGAAGATAAAAGATCGTGGGTTTTCACCGATAATACATGCATCCAACAGCGGTGCGGCCCTTGACTCCCCAAATCTTGCCTATGATATGGTACGGGTGGGAATCTCGATGTATGGATGCTACCCTTCGGATCAAGTGGATAAAAGTATTACGCTCTTGCCCGCAATGTCGGTGCATACCCAGATATCGCATATCAAAATGGTGGATGCGGGAGAAAAGCTAAGCTATGGGTGTACCTATACTGCACATAAACAAATGCGCATTGCGACGTTACCTATCGGTTATGCGGACGGTTTTAATAGGCAGCTGTCAAACAGAGGCGTCGTGCTGATTGGAGGAAAACGTGCTAACATTGTGGGACGCGTGTGTATGGACCAGACGCTTGTGGATATAACGGACATAGACGGCGCCGGCCTTTATGATGATGTGGTGTGTATTGGCAAACAGGGCAGAGAGCAGATCACTGCGGAAGAGTACGCCGGATATTGCGGGACAATCAACTATGAAGTATTGTGTGCGATATCGCCAAGAGTGCCAAGGCTTTATTGCGGGGTGCCCCAAAAACCATAGGCGATGTTGAGACAGGGACAATTGAGAGGATATAGTCATGCAAAAAGAAATGTTGCGTAAAAAGATGCAGAAAATACGGGCGATGATTGATCCAAAGGACAAAGAGACTTTCAGCGCCATTATTAGGGACAAGCTGTTTAAAATGGATTGTATTCAGCAAGCCGGTTGTATCATGGCGTATTACTCGTATAAAAGCGAGCCCGATATGCTCACTTTCATGTATTCCTGCATCGATATGGGAAAATGCATTGCGCTACCTTATGTCGTCGGGGAAGGAGACCTAATCGCCGTTAATTATAATTACAATTCCGTAATGAAAAGCAACATTTATGGCATTCCGGAACCGGTAATCATGAACGAAAGTGAGCAGGAAGAACCGGATGTGGTGATTGTGCCTGGTATTGCGTTTGACATGAATCTAAACCGGATCGGATTCGGCGGGGGTTATTATGACCGGTATCTGCAAGAGATAGACGCCGTTAAGATCGGTGTTTGCTTCGACTGCCAGATTGTTGAGCATATTTGCGCAGAGCCGCATGACGTGACTATGGATATCGTCGTAACAGAAAAGCGCATCCTTAGAGCAAAATAATGCGGGTGATTGCCGGCGAATATAAGGGCAGACGTCTTGCCAGCCCCAAAGATGCTGATATAAGGCCAACAACGGATAAAGTGAAAGAAGCGATGTTTGGTTCGCTGCACTTTGATATACGAGGTGCGAATGTGCTGGATGCATTCGCGGGCAGCGGCGCCCTTGGTATAGAGGCGCTGTCACGCGGAGCAGCCCATGTAGATTTTGTAGAAAAAAATACGCAATGTCTGCGGATACTTAATGGGAATTTAAGACAAATAGCAAAAGGGGCTAGTTATCAGGTATTTAAAGGTGATGTTCTTAAAATCATGCCCGGGCTAAAACGATACGATATCATGATTATTGATCCACCGTATGATTCCGACATTTACATAAAAGTGCTCGAACATGCGCACATATCAGATATTTTATATAGTGGTTGCACCATTGTCATGGAATGCCGCAGAAAGTTTGATTTTATTTTGCCAGTGCAGTATAATTTTCTTAAAAAAAGGGACTACGGTGACATCTCGCTTTGGTTCTTGACATATGGAGAAAGATGTGAATAAATGTGTATATCCCGGTAGTTTTGATCCGATTACCTGCGGCCATCTTGCCATCATAGAGCGGGCGGTGGCGATGTTTGATACCGTTATTGTTGCGGTTCTGGTTAATAGCAATAAAAAACCGGCTTTTTCTGTTGAACAGCGCATGGAATATATCCGGCAAAGTACGGCCCATTTACCGGGCATTAGGGTTGACAGCTTTGAAGGGCTGCTTGTCGACTATATGAAAAAGCAGGATGCCAACCTAATCATCAGGGGCTTAAGGGCAATATCAGATTTCGAATATGAGTTTCAGATAGCCGCAATGAATGCAAAGCTTTCAAGGAATGTAGAGACGATATTCCTGATGACGGATATTAGCTATTCTTTTTTAAGTTCCAGTTTGGTTAAAGAGCTTGTATGTCATGGCGGTGATATAACCGGTCTTGTCCCGAAAGAAATAAAAGATAGCATAATTAAAAATTATGGCAAGGGGAATATATGAAGATTTATGAACTGCTGGATGAATTAATAGAGGAGATAGAAGGCAGCCCAAAATCTGTTTTTTCAAATAAGAGGTCTGTCGATATCGAAATCTTAATGGAGATTATCAGCGATTTAAAAGCAGCTATTCCCAATGAGATCAAAGAAGCAGAGCATATAATTAACGAAAGAGATCAGATGATGTCAAAGGCGAAAGAAGAAGCAGCTTCCATTATTGCTAGCGCCGAGGACGAGCTTCAGATACGTGTTGCAGACGATCGTGTTGTGCAGGAAGCGGAGATAAAAGCGAAAGAGCTTTTGGGTATTGCCGAAAACAATGCTAGGGAAATCAGTCTGGGTGCAAAAGAATACGCTGACGACATTTTAAACGAAGTAGAAGAATATTTAAGCAACTATCTTGAAGTGATACGTAAAAACCGATTAGAGCTTTCGGGTAAACGGAAGAATTGATTTGTTTGATTTATTTTTCTGGACGATTTTTATCAACAGCAATATAGCGAAAGACACCACCGCGAAAATAAGACCGTAATATGCGGTCGTTTTTGTTTCTGCATGAATGTTTGAGGCCGATATTGTCATGGGGAACAGGCTAAGAGCAACCATGCAGAGTATATAAGAAAGAAATGCTTGAATGCTTTTTGCCATCAGAAACTTCGTAGGCTTGAGTCCCGAGCGCATTAGTACTGCTTTTGTCTGCATATGGATGCAAACTCCGCCAAAAGCGATGATCGATGATATAACAGACAGTTTTTGCATTACATTAATGTTTAGAGAAGCGGCATAACTACAGCCTGTTGTCATTTCAATACTACCGCATAGCATGGCTTTTGTGCTTTCGACAGATAATCCGGTAAGTTTGGCAACAGGGGAATAAATCCATGTTGCAGCATCCAAGATACCGGTCACCGACAGCATTTCCATAATTACAGAAAACACGATAATTAACCCGCCGATCTTAAGAAGCGTCATCAGTGCTTTTTCCACGCTGACTGCAAGCAATTCACTAAGAGGCTTGCACTGCATAATGTCTTGTCTAAAACGCAGACATGACTCTTTGAAACTGATTTTCGGATATTCTTTGGTTCTGCCTTTATTAAAAAGACCGAATATAATTCCGGTCAGCAGTGCTGATAGGTAATGCGTGATGGCAAGGTAGATTCCCGCTTCTGGCAGGCCGAGCATCCCTGTGCTTACGGCACCTGTGATAAAAACCGGACCCGATACGCTGGTAAAACGGATGATGATTTTCGCATCCGCTTCGGTAATCTGCTTTTTTTCATATAGTTCATTGGCAAGCTTTGCGCCAACGGGATAACCTGAAAATGCGGATGCAAAAAAGACATATGCGCTTTCGCCCGGTGCAGAGAATAAAACGCGCGTCACAGGCGCTAAAATATACGATATCAGCCTAACGACGCCGGTTTCAATTAATATGAACGACGCCACCATAAAAGGCAGCAAAGACGGCAATACAATAGTAAACCAGAGATTTAGCCCATATCTTGCTCTTTCAAGGCAATTTTCAGGATATAATAACAGCAGGATCATCATTGTGAATATTGCGATGATCAGAAAGAGTTTTTTCATTAAATCACAGCCTTACAGGTTATTAATATGAAGGCAAAAGCTAACGTATGAGCTTGCGCTCTCTAAAAGTCTTTGGCCGTTATAAAGGAAAAAAAGTGTGTTATTCAATAATCAGTTTTTCGGTAAAATCTCTGGCTGTGGTGCAGAATGGCGCTTTTTTTTGGCAGAGCGCATAAAGATTTGAAGCAATGATGTCGATATCTGGATAAGATGACGATGTGATTGAACCTACAACAAGCGGTACCCGTGCCGTTTTGGATAGTGCAGAGAGGACGCCCGCATTTTTAACACCAAGGACCCTGATATGATCGATCTTTGAATGGTTCCGTATTGCAATCATATTTCTTGTAATGCCGAGAAGCGCATACAGCAATATACGGGAAATACGCGTATATGTATACCGTTTTGTCTTGACCTTTTCTATCAGCTCTTTTCTGGTCGTGCTTGTTAACGAAGCGTTATAAATCCTATTTTCCAGCCCCTCGGATACATCGGGCAATTTTTTGATATATTCGGTGCCCTCGCGCCGGAGTGTAAAAATGAGCTCCTTGTCAAAGCAGTCGGGCATTACAGGCAATAGCCCTTCTCTTAATAGCTTTGTTATATAACGGGCACATGGCGTTGGCATTGCGCCTAGCGCAAGCATATCATGGTGATTGGCAAAGGCTTTGCGTATTGCCGTCGCGCTGGGCAATATCCCATAAATATCTGCGGAATGATAATCTTCACCGATCCGTTTGATTGGATAAGGTTTCATGCAAGAACCGCTACGCAATATGGCCTTTAAGTATTCAATGCCCAGAATGGCATTTGGCATAGTTATTTCTTCCGGCAAATAGGGGAAAGCGGCTTTCATCCGCGCTTTTGGGAAGCTATGACCTTCGCTCAGATACCTTTTTAGATCCTGTTTATATTCGTCCGTTTCGTTGATCAGTATCTCTGCGGCTCGTGTCAGCGAGTCGACGTCTTCTGTTTCGCAGCCAAAACTGATGGCCTCAGCTCCCGCTGCATCGAGAATGGCGACGCCGCCGGCCGCAAAACCTTCCGCGCTCTGTATAGAATATAATATAGGCAGCTCTAATACCGCATCGGCACCGCATTTAAGAGCACACGCAGTACGTGTCCATTTATCAAAAACGGCAGGTTCGCCACGCTGGACGAAATTTCCGCTTATTGCACAGACGATTAAATCTGCCCCGGTTTTTTCACGCGTCAGCAAAATGTGCTTTTCATGGCCGGAGTGAAACGGGTTATACTCAGCGACGATTCCGCTAATACGCATAAATACTCCTTTTCAAAAGTTGATATTTTATATATAATATAAAGATGGTTTTATTATAACACTTTAAGCGGGTGTTGTTGAGATAAAGATTTTGTAGTATCGAAGGGAGAAAAGATAATAAAATGGGCTTGATGGACGATATCAAACAAAAGGCACGCGCCGCAAAAAAAAGGGTGGTGCTGCCTGAAGGCACTGAAGAGAGAACAATCAAGGCAGCAGAAATTATCTCAAAAGAGGGGATTGCAGATGTTATACTAATCGGCAACCAAGATGAGATCAAAGAAAAGGCCAGGGGCCTAGATTATAAGAGAGTTACAATCATTGACTCTACACAATCGGATAAACTAGAAGATTACGCAACAGCATTTTATGAACTGCGCAAGCACAAAGGGATAACGCAGGAAGATGCAAAAAAAACGGTAACAGACCCGCTATTCTACGCATGTATGATGATAAAGAAGGGCGACGCGGACGGCATGGTAGCCGGCGCGATCAACACAACGGCAAACACACTTCGACCCGCATTGCAGATTATTAAAACTTCACCAGGCATTCCAGTTGTATCTAGCTGTTTCATCATGGTACTAAAAACAAAAGATTTTGGACATAACGGCATCCTTTTATTCGGGGATTGTGCGATTAACCCAGATCCAGACGAAAATCAGCTTGCGGCTATTGCAGTTTCGACTGCAAAGACAGGCGTTCAGCTGACAGGCTTGTCTCCAAAAGTTGCGATGCTTTCATTTTCCACAAAGGGCAGTGCAAAGCATGAGCTCGTTGATAAAGTCGTCAAAGCGACCCAAATGGCCAGGCAGCTTAACCCGGGGCTGATAGTAGACGGGGAGCTGCAGGCGGATGCGGCATTGGTTGAAAAAGTCAGTCAGCTTAAATCTCCAGGAAGTTCCATTGCAGGAAAAGCGAATGTATTAATATTTCCGGATCTGCAGTCAGGGAATATCGGATATAAGCTTGTCCAAAGGCTTGCGGGCGCGGAAGCGATCGGGCCGATATGCCAGGGGCTTGCTGCACCGGTCAATGATCTGTCACGGGGTTGCAGCGTAGAAGATATCGTGTCTGTTGTTGCTATTACAGCAGTACAGGCGCAAAATTAGGAGGGACCAATGAATATACTTGTGATTAATGCTGGCAGTTCTTCTTTAAAATACCAGCTGATAGAAATTAACAATAATAAGGTTATCGCCAAAGGCCTTGTCGAGCGCATCGGCATCGAAGGATCAATATTGACGCATAAACCGGAAACCAAAGATAATGTCATCATAAAGCAGCCCATGCCTGATCATAAAATCGCAATACAGCTGGTGCTTCGTGCGCTGACAGACAAAGAGCATGGTGTTGTTTCGAGCATGAGTGAGATCAACGCAGTCGGGCACCGAGTGGTTCATGGGGCTGAGTTATTCTCGGACAGCGTGGTTATTAACGATGAAGTAATAGCGGCTATCAATGAGTGCTGTGAACTCGCGCCGCTGCATAATCCGGCCAATTTGATGGGGATTGAGGCTTGCAGAAGCATTATGCCTGACGTCCCGATGGTTGGCGTGTTTGATACGGCGTTCCATCAGACAATGCCAAAACGCGCATATCTTTATGGCCTTTCTTACGAAGCATATAGTAAATACCGTATCCGCCGTTATGGTTTTCACGGCACTTCGCATAAATATGTTGCGTCAAGATATGCCGAGCTTGTGGGCAAAGATATCAAAGATCTCAAGATCGTTACATGCCACCTGGGCAATGGTTCTAGTATAACGGCTGTGGACGGAGGCAAATCTATGGACACCTCAATGGGCTTTACGCCGCTTGAGGGCCTTATTATGGGAACGCGTTCGGGAGATATCGATCCGGCAATAGTGCCGTATCTGATGGACAAGATGTCTATGAACCTCGATCAGGCTATCACATACCTAAATAAAGAATGCGGCGTTTACGGAATATCCGGTGTTTCGAGTGATTTCCGCGATTTGCATGCTGCAGCTCAGGCGGGCAATGAATTTGCTAGTACAGCGCTGCAAGCATTTTGCTATCGGATACGCAAGTTCATTGGCGCTTACGCTGCGGTAATGGGAGGTATTAACGCAATTGTGTTCACTGCAGGCATTGGAGAAAATGATCATTTGGTTCGCGACTGGTGTATTGACGGGCTTGGGTTCCTCGGCGCATATATCGATAAAGATGCTAACAATATGAGGGGGAAAGAGATCCGCATCTCTTCCGCAGAATCAAGCGTTGATATCTGGTGTATCCCGACGAATGAAGAGCTGGCCATTGCCAAAGAAACATATGCGCTTTGCAAATAGTATAGACAAAAAAATGGGCTGAGAGTATAATCAGCACAAGAAGAGGACGCCTATCCATAAATTCAAGCCTTTTAAGGGACTTTTCGACGTGACTGCAATCGAAAAGAAGGCTGTTTGTATAAGGTAACAGCCTCTTTACAAATAAATCAAGATAGAGTGCCCAAGAGCATTCTTGGGAATCTGGGTGGTACCGCGGGTTTTTCTCGTCCCTGTCTTGTGACGGGGACGTTTTATTTCCCGGGGTAATAGCCAATATAAATAATCGAGGTGGAAAATGCTGACACAAGCGCCGAAAGGTACGAAAGATATTTTACCTGCCCAAAGCGGAAAATGGCAATATATCGAGGCGGTCATCAGGGATATTTGCGCTAAATTCGGATACAGCGAGATTAGGACGCCTGTATTTGAACATACAGAGCTTTATCTAAGGGGCGTCGGCGATACGACGGATATTGTGCAAAAAGAGATGTATACTTTTTTGGACAAGGGACAGCGCAGCATCACGTTAAAACCTGAGGGTACGGCAGGTGTTGTCAGGAGCTTTATTGAAAACAAGCTCTTTGCCGAAGCGCAGCCTACAAAGATGTATTACCTTTCAACACCTGTTTTCAGGTACGAACGGCCTCAGGCAGGGCGCCTTAGGGAACATCATCAGTTTGGTATCGAAGTGTTTGGAGCAGCGGGCCCTTCTATTGATGCTGAAGTGATCTCGGTTGCGTTATCGCTTTTTGATACACTACATATCAAAGATTTAAAGCTTAACATCAACAGCATTGGCTGCAAGGCATGCCGGCCTCAGTATAACGCTGCGCTTAGAGACTTTTTACGGCAAAACGCCAGCGATTTATGCAAGACATGCCGTGAAAGGATGGTCGCAAATCCGCTTCGAACGCTGGACTGCAAAGAAGAGGGGTGCAATAAAGTTCTTGATGGCGCACCCGTCATGCTAGATTATCTGTGTGAAGGTTGCCATACACATTTTAAAGGTCTAAAAACACGGCTTGAAAGCGCTGGGATCGATTATACGGTAAATCCGTTTATCGTTCGCGGCCTCGACTACTACACAAAAACGGTGTTTGAGATCATTTCGACGGGAATCGGCGCGCAAGGAACCGTCTGCGGCGGCGGAAGGTATGACGGGCTTGTTGAAGAGATCGGGGGGCCGCCAACGCCTGGTATTGGTTTTGGCCTTGGCATAGAGCGACTGCTACTCGTACTAGAATCGCTGGGGATAAATCTTCCGGCAACAGAAAAAACTGATATCTATGTTTGCACTCTTGGAGAAACGGCGAATATTGAAGGTTTTTGTATTGCCGCAAAGCTTCGGAAGATGGGAATCAAGGCCGATGTTGACCATATGGGCAGAAGCTTAAAAGCACAGCTTAAATATGCGAATAAAACCGGCGCCTCAAGGGTTATTATAATCGGAGAAGATGAAATAAAAAAAGGTGTCGCCGTGGTTAGGGATATGAAAAACAGCACGGAAAATATTGTTCCTCTTAAGGAACTGAATGAATTGATAAAGGCAGGTCTACAATGAGCGAGTTTTTGCAAGGATGGAAGAGGACAGATTATTGCACCCGTTTTTCGGTGGATGATATCCGCCGAGACGTTACGTTGATGGGATGGGTACAGACGCGCCGAGATCTGGGCGCATTGATTTTTGTCGATTTGAGAGACAGAACGGGTATCATGCAGCTGGTTTTTGACGAATCGCTTATGGAAGATGATTTTTCTAAAGCTGAGAGCTTAAGAAGCGAGTTTGTGATTGCGGTAAAAGGTACTATTGTGAGGCGCGATCCCGAGACGATCAACGAAAAACTGCCCACGGGATTGATTGAGCTTAAAGTAAAGTCACTTAAAATATTAAGCAAAGCACAGACGCCGCCGTTTGAGATTACCGATGACACCGCCGTTCGGGAAGAGGTGCGTTTAAAATACAGGTATCTTGACCTACGCAGACCAGTGATGCAAAAAAACATGCTGATGAGAAGCCGGATCTCTGCAGCAGCGAGAGATTACCTTACAAAAAACGGTTTTATAGATATCGAGACGCCGGTGCTGACAAAGAGCACACCGGAAGGCGCACGGGATTATCTGGTTCCTTCAAGAATCCATGAAGGCAGTTTCTATGCGCTGCCGCAGTCTCCGCAGACATTAAAACAGTTATTGATGATATCTGGATTTGACAGATATTTTCAGATCGTTAAATGTTTCAGAGATGAGGATCTGCGTGCAGATAGACAACCTGAGTTCACGCAAATAGACATTGAAATGTCTTTCGTGGACGTGGATGATATTATCGAAGTTAACGAGGGGCTGATTGCGCATATTTTTAAACAAACGATGGGAATCGACATATCGCTGCCACTGAAAAGGCTAACTTATAAAGAGGCTATGGACCGGTACGGGTCGGACAAGCCGGATACACGGTTTGGGCTTGAACTTATTAACGTCAGCGATGTTGTGGAAAACACTGGGTTCAAGGTTTTTTCTTCGGTCGTTAAAAACGGGGGCAGCGTACGAGCAATCAACGTCAAAGGCGGAGTCGATAAATTTGCAAGGAAAGAGATCGATGCGCTTGTGGATTTTGTCAAAATATTCGGAGCCAAGGGGATGGCATGGATATCGATGAAACAGGATGGCATGCAGTCGCCCATCACAAAGTTCTTTAATGAGGAAGAATTGTTAAAGCTGCTTCAAAGAACGGAAGCTAAAACGGGGGATATTATTTTCTTTGTGGGAGACAAGGACAAGGTTGTTTATGACGCACTCGGCAACCTGCGTTTAAAACTCGCTGAAAAGCTCGAATTGATTGACGAGAGCGTTTTTGATTTGTTATGGGTGGTCGATTTCCCTGTGTTTGAATATAGTGAGGAGGAAAAGCGTTATACGGCCATGCACCATCCTTTTACGTCTCCGAAGGATGAGGATGTCGATAAACTTGAAAGCAATCCGGCCAACGCATACGCAAAGGCATACGATATCGTATTAAATGGCAACGAGATCGGCGGCGGAAGCATCCGTATACATAGCTCGCATGTTCAGGAAAAGATGCTAAAGGCACTCGGATTTTCAAAAGAGCAGGCATGGGAAAATTTTGGTTTCTTGCTCGAAGCATTAAAATATGGTGCACCTCCGCACGGCGGTATCGCATACGGCCTTGATAGGCTGGCTATGCTACTTCTTAGGCGTTCGTCGATTAGGGATGTGATTGCGTTTCCAAAGGTACAGAATGCGTCATGCCCAATGACAGGAGCGCCCTCAAAGGTATCGGCAAAACAGCTTGACGAACTGAGTTTAAAGGTAACGGAGTAATTGAACGATTTCTCGAGGCATGAAAAACTAATTGGTGCTGAGGGTATGGAGAAGCTTTCAGAGGCCCATGTCGCAATATTCGGTATAGGCGGCGTTGGCGGATATACGGCGGAAGCGCTCTCGAGGGCAGCGGTGGGGCGCATCACGCTGATAGATAGCGACAATGTGGAGGTAACTAATATTAACAGGCAGATCGTCGCGCTGAAAAGCACGGTTGGAGAGCCTAAGGTTTTAGTGATGCAATCGCGCATCAAAGATATTAATCCGCATTGCGCCGTAACCACAAAAATGGTTTTTGTCACAGCCGAAAACGCAGGTGAGTTGCTGACGGATATCACTTATGCCATTGATGCGGTCGATAACGTAAGCGCAAAGCTTGCAATTATAACGGCATGCAGGGAAAAAGATATACCTATCATTTCGGCAATGGGCGCTGGCAACAAGCTGGCAGGAATCTTTCATGTAGCCGATGTTTTTGATACAAAGAATGATGCATTGGCCAGAGTAATGCGCAGGGAATTAAGGAAACGTGGCATCGAGAGTCTAAAAGTGGTCTGCAGCGATATGCCGGGAGTACAAGAGGTAACGGCAAACGAACCGATACCCAGCATATCGTACATGCCGGGACTATGCGGACTAACGATTGCCGGAGAGGTTATCAGAGATATTATCGGGTGGAAAAATGGTTGAATACGGAGAAGTCGTTGAAATCAAAGGAAATGTGGCAATGGTCAAATTCCGCCGTTCATCGGCATGTGGCCGCTGCGGAGCATGCGGCATGCTGTCAAGCCAGAACGAGATTGTCGTACAAGTGCCCAACGATTTGAATGCTCGGGTTGGTGACGATATAGCGGTTAGCATCAAGATGCAAAAGGCGATAAAAGCGTCTGTCATCGCTTATGTTTTTCCGCTTATTATGCTGGTTGTAGGCATATTTGTTGGATGGCTGCTGTCTGACGTTTGGAACGTTTTTTCTAATACCGATGTGACAATGGCTTTATGTGCAATTATTTTTGTTTTAGTTTCCTTTTTGCTGTTAAAAATCGCTTCCCCGATATATAATAAGACGGTAAGGAATGTTTATACGATGGTCAGAAAAAAAGACAGTTAGCAATATGCGTTATTTGCCAAAATATATGGTGCAGAATGGTAAATAGATGTGGTATTATGAAGTATAATTTAAAAAACAAAGGGTAAGGGAGACAAAAGATGACAGAAAAAACAGTAGAGATTACAAACGTCAATTTTGATGAAAAAGTTACAAGTTCTGATCAACCGGTATTAATTGATTTTTGGGCGGAATGGTGTGCGCCATGCCGTATGCTTTCGCCGGTTATTGAAGAAATTGCACAAATGTATGAAGGGAAAGCCGTAATAGGCAAAGTCAATATTGATGAACAGACAGAGCTGGCTCAGCAATTTGGCGTTATGAGTATACCGACGCTACTGCTTTTTAAGGACGGAAAGGTTGCTGGAAAATCAGTCGGCGTTGTTGGGAAGGATAAAATCTCCAGTATGCTGGACGCAGCGTTATAAAAACCTTTCGGTTTTTATAAGGAAAACTTGATATAATCCAAAATTATATATTTCGGGGTTATCATGGAACCATTAAGAGTATCGACCAAATCTCAACCTAAGTCTGTCGCTGGGGCGATTGCGGCGATGATTAACGATTATCAAAAAGCAGAGGTTTTAGCTGTTGGAGCGGGCGCTGTCAATCAGGCGATTAAAGCGATAGCGATTACCAGAGGTTTTATGGCGCCTCGAGGTATTGATTTGGTCGTGATACCTGCATTTGCAAATGTTGAGATTGACGGGGTACTCAGAACCTCAATTAAATTGCTTGTCGAAATTCGTTAATTCTTTGTATTTTCGGCAATTGCCGATTTTTTTTTGAAATAATGAAAGCGGGTCGTTAATATTGTTTTTAAAATGCATTGAAATGACTGGATTTAAATCTTTTCCGGAAAAAACTGTTATGCATATCAATGGGTCTATTACGGGCGTTGTTGGGCCAAACGGCAGCGGAAAAAGTAACGTATCCGATGCCGTCAGGTGGGTACTTGGCGAGCAAAGTGCAAAAACGCTGAGGGGAAGCGTTATGCAGGATGTAATTTTTGCAGGTACGCAAAAAAGAAGCCCACGTTCCTTTTGCGAGGTATCGTTGATATTCGATAACAGTAGCAGCAAAATAAACACGGCTTATTCCGAAATTCAGGTGACGCGTAAGCTTTATAGATCCGGTGAGAGTGAGTATTATTTAAACAATGTCAGATGCCGTTTAAAAGATATACTTAGTATGTTTAGGGATACCGGTATCGGTAAAGAGGGATATTCGATTATCGGGCAGGGCAAGATTGACGATATACTTAGCGAAAAATCCACTGAAAGAAGGCTGATTTTTGAAGAAGCTTCGGGCATTATGAAATATAGGGTACGCAAGGAGGAAGCGGAAAGAAAACTTGAGAGAACGCGGTATAACCTGATACGCATTGAGGATATTTTGAATGAACAGCAGCTGCGGATAATTCCGCTGAAAAAACAGGCCGATGATGCGGCAAAGTATCTTGAACTTAGCGAGAGGCTCAAGCATCTTGAACTCAACCTGTTTTTTTACAATTACGATAAAGGGCAGGAACGCATTGTAAAGCTGCGCCAGTCAAAAGAGGGGCTTGCAGAGGAACGTGAGCAAAAAGAGCTTTTGCTTAAAGACATAGCAGAGCGGCTTAATAGCGAACAGCAAAGTGCAAAGCAGCTCGAGCAGGCCGGAGACGCACTGTCGCAAAAATTGAGCGGCAGCATGGCAGAGCTTGAGCATATTGAAGGAGAGATAAGGCTATGCAGCGAGCGCACGGCCAACATGGAAAAAGATTCTGCAAGAGTTTCTCAGGAGTTGGCCGAAGCGCAGGCGAAGACATCAGCAATTTTGGAAAGCCAAACGAAAAATGCAGATAGATTGAGGCAAATCGAACAAGAAGTAGAGAAACACCGGCAATTTGCTAAAGAGACAAACGGGCAGCTTATGTCGCTCAGCAGTGTTTTTAAAGACAGAATGCAGATAATCGAAACAGTGCAGAGCGATAAAGTTGAAACAATACAAAAAATGGCCGATGTAAAAAGCACTATCTTTGCACTCCGTGAAAAAGAACAAAATATATTACAGCTTAAGCAAGAGACAATTAAAAGGCTTGAGCAGATCGAAAAACAACAGGAAAAAAACGAGACAGCTCTAGATAGACTTAAAGAAGACTTGGCTTTGTCAGAGAGCCAGGGCACTGAGCATCTTAATGCATATAATGAAAAAGTGTTTTTGAAGAATCGGATCATACGGCAAATCTCAGAGGAAAGGAACGCACTTGATACGGCGCGCAGGGAATTTGCGGCATGTACGTCTTCAGTTAAAATCCTTCAGGATATGAAAAATAGCTATGATGGTTATATAGACAGTGTCAAAAAGCTGATGGCTGCCGCAAGGGAACACAGCGATATCGGCAGGCGTATTATTGGACCCTTTGCCAATGTGATCAGCGTACCGCAAAAATACGAAACGGCAATGGAAACTTGTCTTGGTGCTGCGCTTCAAAACATCGTTGTGGAAGATGAGTATGACGCAAAACATATCATATCATTCCTTCGGAAGAATAATATAGGCAGGGTGACTTTTCTGCCGCTTAAAGCGCTAACCCCACGGCATCTTTCGGACCAGGAGAGAGATGTTCTGCTTGAGAGAGGCGTTTTGGGAGTGGCAAGCGAGATTATTTCATGTGATAAGACTATAAAAAAAGCGGCTGATTTTTTGCTGGGCCGCACTGTCGTAGTTGAAAACAGCGATACGGCGATTCGTATCATGCGTGCGTATCAATATTCATTCCGGGCTGTTACGCTAGGAGGAGATGTGTACCATCCCGGTGGGACGATTACAGGCGGCAGCATCCGTAAAAACAGGGGCGGAATTGTTTCGAGAGATAGAAGAGAAGAGGAACTCAAACAGCGCCTTGAGCACCTCGGTAACGAGGTATTAGAGAATGAAAAAAAATTGCAGAAAAAATTGTTCGAGCATGATTCATTGATGGCTGAAATCGAGGCTGCACGCAAGAATTTGCACGACAATGAGTTAATGATAGCCACCGGTAAAGAGAAACTAGAAGCATTAACTATATCCATCTACGAAATGAAAAAAGCGGCCGACCAGTTAATACAGGAACGAGAAACATTTGATTCAAATGCAGCTTTTGTCATAAAAGAAATCCGCGAATTAACTGCGCTTAAGCAGGATATTGAGCAATCTACCGAGTCTAAAAATAATGATTATAAGCAGCTGGAGGAAGAATATAAAGAGAATGCGGCTGCTATCGAAGAAATGAAAAATAAGCTGCATGATGCTGAAATCAGCATCGCCGAGTTGCTTAAAGAAAAAACCGCTCTTGTCAGAGACAACGAAAGGCTTAATCGTGAGAAGCAGGACATTGAAAAAGCCGGGGCTTCAAGGAAAGAGACTCTGCGGTTGAATGAGCAAAGCATTGAAAACCTGTTCATACAAAAAAAAGAGTTTACGTTGCTCCAACAGCAAAGAACGGCTTTGATGGATGAAATAATAAAACAACAGGAAGACATGCATGCAAAAAGGGATTTGGTCAACAAAATACTCATTGAAAGAAACCAGAGCCTGACGGAGATACGGAAAGAGATCAGCGAGCTTACCGAAAAAGCGATGCGTTTAGAATTTAATATAGAAAAAGTAGAAGCCGGGATACAGACCGCCCAAAACAGGCTTTGGGATAGTTATCAGCTGACCTACGCAAACGCATTGCCGCACCGGGAAGAGATCGATGTATCATCTGCCCAGACCGAGGTGGACAATATCAAAAACAGGATGCGTGGTCTTGGAAGCGTGAACCCGAATGCAATACAGGATTACGCGGAACTAAAAGAGCGAATGCAGACTCTGACAACCCAAAAGGATGATCTCAATAAAGCGGAACAGGATCTGCATGAACTGATTTCTTCTCTTTTAGACGAAATGAGGAAAGTTTTTAAAAGCAGTTTTGAGCAGATAAACAGGTATTTTCAGGAGACTTTTCAGGAATTGTTTGACGGAGGCAGGGCAGAGCTGCTGCTGGAAAACGATCAAGATATCATGGAATGCGGCATAGAAATTGTCGCGGAGCCACCCGGCAAAAAGCTGCAGAAGATATCACTTCTTTCGGGCGGGGAAAAAGCGCTTACCGCCATTTGTCTGCTTTTTGCGCTGCTCAAACTAAACCCGTCTCCTGTCTGCATACTCGATGAGATCGACGCAGCGCTGGATGAAGCCAACGTCAATAGGTTCTCTGAGTATTTGCAAAAATACGCGAAAAATATGCAGTTTATTGTGATAACACATAGAAAGGCCACGATGGTCGTATGTGACAGCCTATATGGGTTTGCAATGGAAGAGAAGGGAATATCAAAGCTGTTGTCAGTACGGCTGGATTAACGGTGAATATATGGACAGGAATATATTTGAAAAAATAAGAGGTGGATTAAAAAAGACAAGGGATAACTTTTCGTCGATGATCGGAGATGCGATCGCTTCTTTTAAAAAGATCGATGATGATTTCTATGACGAGCTGGAAGAGACGCTTTTGCTGTGCGACATCGGCGTAGACGCATCTCGCCATATTATGGGAAATTTAAGGCAGCGTGTGAAAGAGCGCAAAATCACAGTGCCTTTGGATGTCAAAGAAGTGCTGAAAGACATTATTACAGACATGCTGACTTTCGACGAAGCAGATCTTAAGTACCCGTGCGTGATGCTTATTGTGGGTGTCAACGGTGTCGGGAAGACAACCGCTATCGGAAAAATGGCGCATTATTATAAATCCGTTGGCAAAAGCGTATCCCTTGCGGCGGCGGATACTTTCCGGGCCGCGGCTGCCGAACAGCTGAGTCAATGGGGGGAAAGGTCAGGCGCAAGGGTCGTAAAATATGCAGAAGGTGCGGATCCTGCTGCAGTTGTATATGATGCAATCGATTCTGCAAAGCATAGAAACATCGACCTTTTAATATGCGATACGGCAGGGCGTCTGCATAATAAAAAGAACCTGATGAATGAGCTTTCCAAGATCAACCGCGTAATCGATAAGTCATACAGCGAGGCAGAGAAAAGGGTATACCTCGTTGTTGACGCAACGACTGGGCAAAACGCCGTTGCGCAAGCGAGGGAATTTAAACAGGTAACGGATCTTTCAGGGCTTATACTGACAAAGATTGATGGAACAGCAAAGGGCGGCATCGTTTGTGCAATATGCAATGAACTGAAACTCCCTGTCGTTTTTGTAGGTGTCGGTGAAGGTATTGAAGATCTGCAGCCTTTTGACGCAAAAGCGTTTGCAAAAAGCCTGATTGAATAAAATTGTTGACAACATAACGTCTACGGTATACTATGGCTGTGAAGTTATTTAACTTTACAGTATTTTATGGTTGTATGTAGATATGGGAATAGATTTTGAAACGGTATTGTTGCTTGATACATATGCGGGGCTGCTGACAGAAAAACAGCTCAGGCTCTGCGATATGTATTATAATCAGGATTATTCGTTATCCGAGATCGCTAATATCGAGCATACGACAAGGCAGGCAGCCAGAGATGGCATCGGTAAGGCACGGCAAAAACTGATGGCATACGAAAGCTGCCTTGGTTTGTGTAGCAAGCGAAAAAAGACATTAAACGCACTGAAAAGAGCGCAGGCATTTGGGCATCAAGAGCCAGGCTTAATAAAGGCATTAGAAGAGATAGCTGATATTTGGAGGGGCACGAATGGCGTTTGAAGGACTTGCGGAAAGACTGCAGCATGTCTTTTCTAAACTGACCAACAGAGGAAAGCTGACCGAAGCTGAAGTAAAAGCGGCGATGAGAGAGGTCAAGCTTGTTCTGCTTGAAGCAGACGTCAACTTTAAAGTGGTCAAAAACTTTATACAGAATGTGACGGACAGAGCGGTCGGAGAAGAGGTGCTAAAGAGCCTTACGCCGGGGCAGCAGGTGATTAAAATTGTGCGAGACGAGATGGTCAAAGTACTTGGCGAAAAACATGTGTCTGTACAGTTTGCATCCGAGCCGCCTACTATCATGATGGTATGCGGTCTGCAGGGATCCGGTAAGACAACGATGTGTGGCAAGCTTGCCAAAATGTGGACAAAAACCGGAAAATCCGTAATGCTTGCGGCACTGGATATCTACAGGCCCGCGGCGATCAAACAGCTTGAGATTGTAGCGGGGAAGGCAGGTGCTTTGTTTTTTGAAAAAGGCCAGCAAGACCCTGTAAAATCCGCGAAACAGGCTGTTGCAGCCGCACAGAGCAAGCTCGTTGACGTACTGATACTCGACACAGCCGGTCGGCTCCATATCGACGAAGAGATGATGAAAGAGGTTAAAAATATCGCCGCTGCTGTTAAACCGCACGAAAAACTGCTTGTCATCGACGCAATGACCGGGCAGGATGCGGTCAATGCGGCGGCTGAGTTTAACGAAAGTCTTGAACTTGACGGTGTTGTTTTAACCAAGCTGGATGGTGATACCAGAGGCGGCGCAGCAATATCCGTTAAGGCAGTTACCGGAAAACCCATCAAATTTGCAGGTGTCGGCGAAAAGCTTGACGATATCGAGGTGTTTCATCCGGATCGTATGGCGGGGCGTATACTTGGCATGGGCGATGTGCTATCGCTGATAGAAAAAGCCGAGCAGTCTTTTGAAGCGGATAAAGTAGCGGCGCTTGAGAAAAAGCTTCGCAAGGCGGAATTTACGCTGGAAGATTTTTTAGATCAGATGGGTCAGATCAAGAATATGGGAAATCTCGGTGATATGCTAAAAATGCTGCCGGGCGGAAGCAAGCTATCCGGGGTGCAGCTTGACGATAGGCAAATGGCTAGGACCGAGGCGATCATCCAGTCAATGACGCCCGAAGAAAGGAGAAAACCGTCGATAATCGGAGGCAGCCGGAAAAAGCGAATCGCCAAAGGTAGCGGAACTAAAGTACAGGATGTTAACAGGCTTTTGACTCAATTTGAACAGATGACAAAGATGATTAAAAGCATGACAAAACGCGGAAGAGCCGGCATGATAAACATGCCGTTCTGATAATAAATTTGGAGGAAAACATGGCAGTAAAGATCAGATTAAAAAGAATTGGTGCAAAAAAAGATCCATTTTACAGGATCGTGGTTGCGGACGCGAGATCCCCAAGAGACGGGCGGTTTATTGAGGAACTTGGTAATTATGACCCGATGTCAAAAAAATGCGTTGTAGACGGAGAAAAGGCCCAAGATTGGATCAAAAAAGGAGCACAGCCAACAGAAACAGTTCGGTCACTTCTGAAGAAAAATGGCGTATTGCAATAGTTGGAGATTTATATGATAGAGCTTGTAAAATACATCGCGCAATCGCTTGTGGATAAACCGGAAGAGGTTAAAGTTACTAAGATCGAAAACGAAAAATCATTCATACTTGAACTTTCCGTCATGCCTGACGATATGGGTAAGGTGATCGGAAAGCAAGGCAGGATCGCAAAAGCTATCCGTACCGTTGTAAAAGCGGCTTCTTCTAGATCAAAGAAGAAATATGTGGTTGAGATTGTCGAACATGATTGAGATCGCAAAGATCGTAAAAGCGCAGGGTATAGGCGGTGAACTAAAGACCCATCTTTTTTCTGAAAACTACGAAGAATTCAGCAAAAGAGGATTTGCCTACTTAAGACAGGGCGGCATAGATAAGCGGATCACTTATGAAACGGTGAGAACCGCGCCACCGTATGTATATCTTCGCATAGACGGTATCAATACCAGAAACGACGCCGAGGAATTGCAAGGCGTTTTTCTGTATCTAGACAGGAAAGATTTTGCTGCACTGGGCGAAGGTGAATACTATGTATGCGATCTTTTAGGACTGACTGTCGTTGACAAAAAAGGGGAAAAGCTTGGACAGATAAAGGATGTTTTGCAGTATGGCGCGGCGGATGTCTATGTTGTGGATGGTGAGAGAGGTTTTATGTTTCCGGCACTCAAGCGTGTGATAGACAAAGTGGATATCCGGCAAGGTATTATCCTGGTAAATAGTGAAACGCTCGCAGAGGTGGCAGTATATGATGACGTATAATGTCCTGACGCTTTTTCCCGAGATGTTTTCATCGGTATCCCAATCAAGCATATGGCGAAAAGCAATAGAGTTAAATAAAGCGGCGGTTAACACCGTGGATATTCGTGATTATTCAAAAGATAAGCACCGGCGTGCGGACGATTATCCGTTTGGGGGCGGGTCAGGAATGGTGCTAAAGCCCGAACCGATACATGCGTGTTTTGAAGGGATCGTGTCAGTTTGCACGGCGCCGTATCTTAATATTTACATGTCCCCGGGAGGTAAACCGCTAACACACCATCTTGTTCTAGACCTTATGGAATACGCCAGCCTTAACATACTTTGCGGACATTACGAGGGCGTAGATGCACGCGTATTGGATAGGCATGTTGATATGGAAATTTCCATCGGCGATTTTGTGTTGACAGGCGGAGAGCTTGCCGCAATGGTACTTATCGATGCATGTATCCGCCATATCGAGGGTGTACTCGGGAATAATGAATCAGTAATTGACGAATCGTTTTCTGATGCACTGCTTGAGCACCCTCAATATACCCGGCCAGCCGTTTTTGAGGATAGCGCTATACCCGAGGTGCTGTTATCCGGACACCACGAGAACGTAGCAGCTTATAGGCGGTGCATGTCGCTGTATGAAACGGCTATGAAGCGCCCTGATTTGCTGTCAAAAACAATACTGTCAAAGGAAGACATAGAATATATCACACAAAAATAGCCTGCAGACATCCGGGTTATGTCGTATAAGGCTTTTTTTGGATGAAGTGCGGTATAGTATATTAAATCCTTTTGACAAAAGGGGTTATTTTGGCAAAGTTTATAATCGTAGTGATGGATAGTGTGGGCATCGGTGCTCTGCCTGATGCGGACAAATACGGAGACGCTGGGTCTGACACGCTAGGACATATCATCCAGCAGTATAAAGATATTCGACTGAAGAATCTATCGCGCCTCGGTATGTGCAAACTTAAAGACCTGCCATGCAGCGGAGACATCATCGGAGCATACGGCAAAAGTGCAGAAATATTTCCGGGTAAAGACACGACGGGAGGGCATTTTGAGATTGCGGGGCTTGTGCTAGATAAACCGTTTCCGACATTCCCGTATGGTTTTCCAAAAAGTTTTATTAATGCGTTTGAACAGACCGTTGGCCGAAAAACGATAGGCAATTATCCGGCGTCGGGGACGCAGATTATACAAAGCCTGGGGAGGCATCATGTAGAGACGGGCGATTTGATCGTTTACACTTCGGCGGACAGCGTGTTTCAAATAGCCGCACACGAGACGGTTGTGCCACTTAAAGAACAATACGCTATCTGCCAAAAAGCAAGAGACATGCTGACGGGAGACATGGCTGTTGGGCGGGTTATATGCCGTCCGTTCACCGGCGAAAAAGGAAACTATACAAGGACGAAAAACCGAAAGGACTTTTCGATTAATCCACCTGGAAGGACGATATTGACCGCTGCTAAAGATTCTGGCCTCGAGGTTGCAGGCGTTGGCAAAATAGAGGATATTTTTGCAAACGTCGGGCTTACAAAGAGCAACCATACCACGGATAACGATTCTGGCATATCGGCAACGATTGATTATATCCGGCAGGACTTTGACGGGCTTGTATTTTCGAATCTTGTTGATTTTGATATGCTTTATGGGCACAGAAACAACACACCTGGTTACAAACAGGCCCTTGAAGCATTAGATCAAAGGATTCCGGAGATACTCGATGCGCTATTTGCTAACGATATTATAATTTTTACTGCGGACCATGGATGCGATCCGACCACGGAGAGTACGGATCATTCGCGTGAATATGTGCCCATACTAGTTTACGGCCAAAACGTGATTGCCGGAGTGGATATAGGCACGCGTAGGTCTTTTTCAGATATCGCCGCAACTGCAGCTGAGTTTTTCAATATTAGCGACTGGAACACTGGCGAGTCGTTTTATCAACAAATTATTAAGAGGTGAATGCTATGACGATGGACAGAATCAATCAGGCCTATGCATTTTTAAGCAGCAAAATCGGTCAAAGTCCAAAGATTTGCGTCGTACTGGGCAGCGGACTTGGCGGATACGCCGATACAATCTCAAAACCGGTATCGGTCGCATACAAGGACATACCCGGATTTCCAGTATCGACGGTAAAAGGACATGCGGGGCAGCTGATCTTCGGGCAGCAGTTTGGAGTGAACATCGTCTGCATGCAGGGCCGATTTCATTGCTACGAGGGTTATACTCCGGACGAGACAGTTATTCCTTTGCGCGCGCTCATTAAGCTCGGAGTTAAAACGTTGCTGATCACCAACGCAGCAGGCGGCATCAATACAACGTATAGGCCGGGTGATATAATGATCATAAAAGATCATATCAACTTCACATTTTTAAATCCTCTTGCCGGTCCGAATATGAGCGAATTTGGCCCACGGTTTCCCGATATGACTTATGCGTATGAAAAAAAGCTTATCGATGCGCTGAAAGAAGCGGCTAAAGAAGACGATATAGAGGTCCGTACGGGTGTTTACGCTATGATGAAAGGGCCCTCGTTTGAGACGCCGGCCGAAATCAAAGCACTCCGCCTGCTTGGCGCAGACGCGGTGGGTATGTCATCCGTACCCGAAATTATTGCCGCAGCTCACGCGGGTGTATCCTCCGCTGCACTCTCGTGCATTACAAATATGGCAGCGGGCATACTTGATCAGCCATTAACGCACAAAGAGGTCATGGAAACGGGTGAAATTGCTGCAGGCAAAATCAAAACTATTATTGACGGTTTTATTAAAAAAACGATATAAGAAAATGAGTCCAACGGCTTTTTCTTTTCTCTCTTTGCAGAATATATCATCTTTATACGGGAGAAACTAACAAAAACAATAAAGGGCGGACCGGTGATGAAAAAAATAATTGTTTTGTTGGTTTTATTGATAATATTCGTATTCCCAAACGCCGCATTTGCAGAAGGGGAGGCAAGCCAGGCAAAAAGCTATATCCTTATCGATGCAGGGTCGGGAAATGTACTTAAGGAACAGAATGCCGATGAACAGCGTGACTGTGCCAGCTTGGTTAAGGTGATGTCACTGCTGCTCTTTTTTGAGTCAGAACAAAATGGAAGGGTTTCTTTGACAGATACGGTGACAATTAGCCAGCATGCGGCATCGATGGGTGGTACGCAGGTGTTTTTGGACGTCAATACAACGCATACTATCGGGGATCTGCTAAAGGCTGTTATCGTTTGTAGTGCTAATGATGCGGCTGCCGCTTTGGCCGAGAAGATAGCGGGCAGCGAAGAAGCGTTTGTAGAAATGATGAATAAAAAAGCAAATGTACTTGGTATCGGAGCGAAATTTGTCAACTCAACGGGGCTGAGTGCTGAGGGGCAGACGATGAGCGCCCGTGACGTGGCAACCGTTTGTCGAGAGCTTGTAAAGTATGACCAGCTATATAATTGGAGTAGGATCTGGATGGATAACTATGTTCATCCGGATGGCAGAGAAACCGAAATGGTCAACACAAACCGTCTTGTAAAGTACTATGATGGGTGCGATGGTATATGCACGGGTTCTTCGCCTACTGCGGGGTATTGTTTAGCCGCCACTGTCAGCAGAAGCGGCGGGAGGTTCATCTACGTATCATTGGGTTCTCCAAACAGCAGCGCAAGGTTTGACGAGGCGGGAAATGCGTTTGATTATGCTTATGCCGGATTCACCGCCAAGACAATTGTCCGGGAAGGGCAGCAGCTTGCTGAAAATCTTGAAGTTATTGGGGGTACAAAGTCGTATGTCAGCGTATATGCGGGCAAGAGTTTCTCAGCTTTGATTGAAAAAGGAAAAGAAAATTTTCTCGAGAAAGAGCTTGTGCTGCTAGAAAATGTTACCGCGCCGCTTGAGGAAGGCGCTGTGATTGGATATCTGCGCATTATATTTGACGGAAAAGAGATCGGCCGAGTGGATGCAGTGGTAAAGCAAAAGATAGAGGTGCTTAATTTCAGTAATTCGCTGAAACGTATATTAACCTGGTGGCTTTTCGCATAAGCCGTTGACACGATATAGATACCTCCTGTAAAATAAAATGGGAGGTAGATATGCGGATATTAGTTGTTAACGATGATGGCATACATGCAAAAGGTATTAAGGCGATTGCGGCGCGGTTGGCTCAGAATCACGATGTGACGGTTGTTTCACCCGAATCTGAAAAAAGTGCGACGTCCCACTCAATCACCATAAACAGGCCGCTAAGGGTGTCAAAAGCAGAGCCTTCCGGACTCGAAGGGATTCCATGCTATGTTATAGACGGGTTGCCCGTTGACTGTACAAAGATCGGTATCTCGCATATTATGAAATCCGAAGTCGATCTGGTGGTCTCGGGCATCAATCATGGGTTTAACATGGGCTCGGATATTATTTATTCAGGAACTGTTGCGGCAGCATTAGACGCGGTTATTATGGGATACCGCGCTTTGGCCGTTTCCATCGCATCTTATTGGCCTAAGAATCTTGACTGTGCGGCTGATATTGCAGCGGAATTAATCGACGGCGGCTTGTTTGACGAAAAAGCGTGCGGTGTATTATACAATCTGAATGTACCAGATCTGCCTTTAAAAGAAATTAAAGGATTGAAGGTAACTTGCCAGGGGCGAACAGCTTATAAAGATGCTGCGGAAGTAAGAAAAGACCCAAGAGGCAACGAATATATCTGGATGAAGGGCGATCTTATTGAAGACCAGATAGAAGAGGATACGGATATTAGCTTTGTCAAAAACGGATATGCATCGATCACACCTATCAAATACGATTTAACCGACAGGGATCGGATAAAGAACTTAAATTGCAAGATAGAAAAAATAAAATTGCACACATAAACAAATATGATACAATTATATCGTTGGATTGCAAAAATAGGGGGGAACCGTATGCAAGGTAACGATATTATTAAAATCATCAAAGAACAACAAAGCACGATGAGCAAAGGCCATAAGGCAATTGCTTCATATATTATCGATCATTACGAAACAGCAGCTTTTATTACAGCCTCGAAGCTTGGGGACAAGGTTGGCGTTAGCGAGTCAACCGTTGTCCGTTTTGCATGTGCTGTAGGGTTTGACGGATATCCCGAACTGCAAAAAAACCTGCAGGAACTGATTAAAACAAAGCTGACTAATGTTCAAAGGATGGGGCTTAGGTCTGGTATGGCCGAAGAGGATCTCATCCGTTCCGCATTGCGCACAGATATTACTAGCCTGCGTCATATCAGAGAGGTTCTCGACTACCAAATGGTTGAGAAAGTTGCAGATACCATTTTGGATGCACAAAATGTTTATATTATGGGTCTTCGGTCTAGCGCACCACTCGCAGAGTTTTTCTGGTATTACTTAAACTATATCATCGATAACGCCAGCCTTGTGGTTTCGGGCATAGGCGATGTTTTCGGACAACTGATGCATGCTAAAAAAGGAGACCTTGTTATCGGTATTAGTTTCCCGAGATATACGTCAAGAACTGTAGATGGTGCGGTATTCGCGAAGAACAACGGCGCAAAGATCATCGCGATTACGGATAACGATAAGTCGCCGCTCGCAAAAATATCCGACAGCTGCCTGTTCGTTAACTCGGATATGAACTTATTTGTCGATTCTCTGGTGGCTCCGCTTAGCGTTATCAATACGATAATTCTACTGGTAGGGATGAGAAAAAAGGACGGACTCAAGCATAATTTTGAGATGCTGGAAGATCTATGGCGTAAGCACGAGGTTTACACGATTAAGGAAGAGACTGAATGAAGAGCGTATGCGTTGTGGGCGGCGGGCCTGCGGGCATGATGGCAGCCTATGCCGCCGCTGCGAAAGGACATAGCGTCAGACTATTTGAAAAAAACGGAAAGCTAGGAAAAAAACTGTATATTACAGGAAAAGGCCGATGCAACATAACAAATGCCGCGCCCATAGAGGATTTCTTTGATAAAGTAGTAACGAACAATACTTTTCTATACAGTTCTTTTTATACATTTGGCAATACGGATCTAACAAATATGATGTCGCAATTTGGGCTTAAAATAAAAACCGAGCGTGGCGGGAGGGTCTTCCCAGTATCTGACAAGTCAAGCGATGTCATCAAAACGCTTGAAAAGGCCTTGAAAAAGTCAGGTGCCGAATATTCCCTTAATGCAACAGTTCAGAATATCCTCGTCAAAGACGGATGTGCTACAGGCATTACCTGTGCCGGCAAACCGCTATTATTTGACAGCATGATTATTGCAACAGGAGGACTGTCTTATCCTTCTACAGGGTCTACCGGAGACGGATATACGTTTGCTCAGCACGCAGGTCATACAATCGTACAGCCAAGCGCTTCGCTTGTTGCCGTTGACACCATAGAAGATTTAAGTGCTTTGGCAGGGCTGACGCTTAAAAACATCGGGTTTTCATTGATGCATAAAGGCAAGGCTATATTCAGCAGCCAGGGAGAGATGCTATTTACGCATACGGGTATTTCGGGGCCGTTAGTACTCTCGGCCAGCGCTTATATAAAGGACGGTAAGCACTATGAAGTTGTTATCGATTTAAAGCCTGCGCTCGATTTCCAGATGCTTGACGCGCGACTTCTAAGAGATATGGAAAACAAATCAAATAAGCACTTTTCCAATGTGCTAAGCGGATTGCTTCCTTCGAATATGATTGATTTTATTGCCGGATATGCTGGTATTAGCATCGAAAAAAAAGCGCATTCAATTACAAAGCAGGAAAGAAAGGGGCTTGTAAAAACACTGAAATCACTTCGTTTGAGTATCAAGGGGAAAAGGCCAATCGAAGAGGCAGTGATCACTAGGGGTGGGGTGAATGTCAAAGAGATTGATGCATCAACAATGCAAAGTAAGATATGTAAAGGTTTATTTTTTGCAGGCGAGGTCATCGATGTGGACGCGCTGACAGGTGGATACAATCTGCAGATTGCATTTTCTACAGGATATCTTGCGGGTATCAGCTGTTGACAAAGCCGACAATATGTGGTATGATCCTTATGCTTAAAAGAAGAGACTGCCCGTTTCTCACCTGCCGGCATTGCTAGGTATGGTAAGCATATATTGAGTTATAAAACGGGTAGTGGCCCGTTTTTTTATTGTGTAAAATGTTTGCAAAGAATAATGGAGGTGTTTACCATAGCAAACGAGCATCAGATTAACGAGCAGATTCGGGACAGAAGCATCCGTGTTATTTCGGATGACGGCCAGCAGTTGGGCGTAATGTCTGCCCGGGAGGCGATGAATATTGCTGATGAGAGGGGTATGGATCTTGTAAAAGTTTCACCCAATGCGAAGCCGCCTGTATGCAAGATCATGGATTACGGAAAATTCAGATTTGAGCAGGCAAAAAAACAAAAAGAAGCAAAAAAGAACCAGAAGATCATTGTATTAAAAGAAATGCGGCTGTCGGCTACAATCGATAAACACGACCTTGAAGTCAAGGCGAAAAATGTAAGCAAATTTTTAAAGTCGGGCGATAAAGTAAAGGTTTCGATTCGCTTTAGAGGCAGACAGATGACGCATACAGAACAGGGACGTCAGGTGATGGACGGATTTTATGCAATGGTGCAGGACAGCGGCGTTATCGAAAAGGGCGCCAAGATAGAAGGAAGAAATATGTTTATGATATTAGCACCAAAGAACTAACAAGGAGGATACTAAAGGATGCCAAAAATTAAGACGCATAGGGGCGCAGCAAAAAGATTTTCGTTGACAAAAAGCGGCAGGGTAAAAAGAGCTAAGGCTTATAAGAGTCATATTTTGAATAAAAAGAGCGCAAAAAGAAAAAGAAACTTAAGACAGGGGACATATATCGTAGCACAAGAGGAAAAAAATATTAAGCAGCTCATTCCTTACAAATAGCTTTAACAGGAGGAAAGGAAAATGGCAAGAGTAAAAGGGGCTGTCAACGCCCGTAAAAAACACAAGAAAGTTTTAAAACTGGCAAAAGGATATTTCGGAGCTAAATCAAAGCAATTCAGAGCGGCAAATCAGGCTGTGATGAAATCGATGCGATATGCCTATGTGGGCAGAAAGCTCAAAAAAAGAGATTTCAGAAGCCTTTGGATAACAAGGATTAATGCTGAGGCAAGGATGAACGGCATCAGCTATTCTCGGCTGATAAGCGGATTAAAGCTGGCCGGCGTACAGGTCAATAGAAAGATTCTAGCCGATATGGCTATAAACGATAAGAACGCGTTTAAAGGTATGGTAGATGTCGCAAAAGGAAAGCTGAATGCTTAAAAAATACAATAAATCCTGAGCTTCCTTTGTAGGAGGCTCTTGTTTTTTTTGATTCGTTTTATTAAAGTGCACCTTTGATATTGGCTTATTGTGTTTGACATCTTTGCGGCTTGCAATTATAGTTAATCTATTGAAGGTGAAAGGATATATACCAAAAATGATCATACTTGGTATTGATCCGGGGATTGCGATTATGGGTTACGGAGTGGTCAGATCGCAAAACGATCGGGTCAGCCTTCTAGAGTGCGGCACAATAGAAACCAAAGCGGATACGCCTTTTCCGAGGCGTCTCGCGCTTATCCACTCCAATGTAAAGGAACTGCTTCATAAATATGATCCGGACTGTGTGGCTTTTGAGGAGCTGTTCTCCGGAAAAAACGTCAAGACGGTTATTCAGGTTGCGCAAGCCCGGGGGGCTGCCATGGCAGCTGCCTTTGGCACTGGAGCGGGTCTTTATGAATATACGCCGATTCAGATCAAACAGGCTGTCGTTGGCTACGGACGGGCGGAAAAAAAGCAAGTGCAGGAGATGGTGCGTGTGCTGCTTGGGCTTGATATGATCATCAAACCGGATGATGCGGCGGACGCAGTGGCATGTGCGATTTGCCATGCACACAGCAGCCGTTTCCCGGGTATATTCAGGATTAAATAGAGGTATACGATGTACGAATATATTAAGGGAGAGGTTGTTGAAATAGGACGGGATTTTGCTGTTATAGAAGCCGGGGGTATTGGATATTATATTAACACCACTGCTCAGTCGCTGCTGCATATAAGAACAGGCGAAAAATGCAAGCTTTATTGCCGTTTCGTTGTCAGGGAAGATGCCCATATGCTATACGGTTTTTATTCTGCTGAAGAGAAAGAAATGTTTATTCACCTTACGGGCGTTTCAGGAATCGGCCCTAAAGTAGCGCTTGCGGTTCTTTCTGGTTTGAAAGTTAGCGATGTTGCGTCGGCGATTATCATGTCTGACGAAAAGGCTTTATGCAAAATTCCCGGCGTTGGCAAAAAGACAGCGCAACGTATTATCATAGACCTTGCAGAAAAGATCACTGCGGCCGAGACGATTGATCGTAGTGATACGATTTTACCAGGAGCAGCAGGCATCGAAACAGAGGCTATAAGCGCACTTGTGTCGCTTGGTTATAATCGGTCGGAGGCGATCCGCGCGGTTTCTTCTGTGAAAAAACTCGGCGATACGGCAGAGGATATTATACTAATGGCTTTAAAACGCCTGGGTGCATAAGGGGGCAGGCAAAATGGAAGAGAATAGGATCGTTTCGGCTGAGTATAAGGATTTGGATGCAGTAACCGATTACTCGCTTCGTCCAAAAACGCTCGAAGAATACGTCGGTCAGGAAAAGGCTAAAGAAAACCTAACGGTTTTTATGGCTGCGGCAAGAAAAAGGGGCGAGCCTTTGGATCATGTGCTTTTATACGGTCCGCCCGGTCTCGGGAAAACGACTCTTGCCTACATCATTGCGTCCGAAATGGGCGTTAATATCCGCGTGACTTCAGGGCCTGCGATAGAACGGCCGGGAGATCTTGCATCGATACTCACCAACCTTAATCGGGGAGATGTTCTTTTCGTGGACGAAATACACAGGCTCAACAGCAGTGTTGAAGAAGTGCTATATCCCGCGATGGAGGATTATGCGCTTGATATTATAATCGGCAAAGGCCCGTCCGCCAGAACACTTAGGCTGGACTTGCCGCCGTTTACACTTGTTGGAGCCACAACCAGGGCAGGTATGTTGACTTCGCCGCTTCGGGATAGATTCGGGGTGATCCACCGGCTGCAGATGTATACACCCGAAGAGCTTTCGGATATTGTGACGCGCTCGGCTGGGATACTCGGTGTCAGTATCGATAAGGACGCATCTCTTGAGATCGCTTCGCGTTCACGTGGGACGCCTCGTGTTGCAAACCGCCTACTTAAACGCATACGGGATTTTGCACAAATCAAGGGCAGCGGGATAATCACACTGGAAGCGGCGAGATATGGTCTTGACAAGCTAGAGGTGGATGAAATCGGCCTGGATGGCGTGGATATAACGATTTTAGAGACGATTATAGCCAAATTTGACGGTGGCCCGGTTGGTCTCGATACGCTATGCGCGGCAACAAACGAGGAGCGCGTAACAATCGAGGACGTATACGAACCATACCTAATACAGCTAGGGTTTCTTAGCAAGACGCCGAGAGGGCGCGTAGCAACACGGCTAGCATATGCCCATTTGGGGTATCCGTATAGTGGCAGCGATGGGTGTCAGATGAAACTGGACGTTGCGGAGGAACAGTGAAGACCAGCGATTTTTATTATGAACTTGATGAGAGACTGATTGCTCAAACCCCAACAGAAAAACGCGATGCATCAAAGCTTCTCGTATATAACAGACAATCGGATAAAGTGGCGCATAGGGTTTTTTCCGACATTACCGAATATCTAACACCCGGCGATGTGCTTGTGATAAACGAAACAAAGGTTTTGCCAGCGAGGCTTTACGGCGTAAAAGAAACTTCAGAAAGGCTTTGCGAATTTTTATTGCTTAAAAGGCTTTCATTGACAGCTTGGGAAGTGATATTAAAGCCAGGAAAAAAACTTAAGGTGGGCGATGCTGTCCGGTTTTCGGATAAGCTTTCTGCAAGGATAGCGAGAAAAAAGCTGGATGGTATAACGGAAGTTGAATTTTTTTTTGAGGGCATTTTTGAAGAAGTTTTGGATGAACTAGGTGAGATGCCTTTGCCGCCGTATATCCATGAGAAGCTGGAAGATAAAACGCGGTACCAGACCGTTTATGCAAAAGAGCATGGGTCTGCCGCCGCACCTACAGCCGGTCTTCATTTTACGCCCGAGCTACTGAAGAAAATTGAAGAAACCGGTATCCATATAGCGAAATTGACGCTACATGTTGGTCTAGGTACTTTTAGGCCTGTCAAATCCGAGAAAATAGAAGATCATATTATGCACGAAGAATATTACTGCGTTCCGGGTAAAACAGCCGCAGTTATCAATAGCGCAAGACAGCGGGGAGGGCGGATTATTGCCGTGGGCACCACCAGCGTGAGAACACTCGAGACGGTTGCGGATAAGATGGGTTATGTAGCTGCCAAAAGCGGTTTTACCGATATTTTTATCGCACCGGGATATACGTTTAAAGCGGTGGATATGCTGGTCACAAACTTTCATCTGCCGGAATCCACCTTGCTGATGCTTGTCAGCGCGTTTGCTGGCAGAGAGAAAACGTTGTCCCTATACGAATCGGCGATGGAACAAAAATACAGGTTTTTTAGTTTTGGCGACGCAATGCTGATACTTTAATGGAGGAAATATGCCGTTACAGTTTACGATCAACAAGAAATGCAAAGATACGATGGCGAGAACGGGCTGTATTAAAACGCCGCACGGAAAAATCACAACTCCTGTGTACATGCCTGTGGGCACACAGGCGACTGTCAAGGCACTGACGCCTCAGCAGATTGAGTCCACAGATGCTGAAATCATACTTGCGAATACCTACCACCTATACCTGCGGCCAGGGCACGATCTCGTTAAAGAAGCGGGCGGGCTGCATCGGTTTATGGCGTGGGATAGGCCAATACTGACGGACAGCGGCGGATTTCAAATATTTTCACTTGGTGCGCTTCGCAAGATTACCGAGAAAGGGGTTGAATTCTCGTCTCACCTTGACGGTTCCAAACATATACTGACCCCGGAAAAAGTCATGGAGATAGAACAGGCACTTGGTGCGGATATTATTATGGCATTTGATGAATGCACGGAATACCCAGCGGATTACAATCAGGTCGCAGTAGCAATGGAGAGAACACATCAATGGGCCGAGCGCTGCAAAAAAGCAAAGACGAGGGAGGATCAGGCGCTTTTTGGTATCGTTCAAGGCGGTGTCTATAAAGACCTGCGCAAAGAAAGCGCAAAAGCAATTGCGGATATGGATTTTCCGGGGAACGCAATTGGCGGCCTTAGCGTCGGCGAGCCAAAAGATATGATGAACACAATGCTCGATATCACGGTACCTCTTTTGCCTGAGAACAAGCCGAGATATTTAATGGGGGTAGGCTCTTTTGATTGCATTGTCGATGGTGTGGCGCGGGGTGTGGATATGTTTGATTGTGTTCTGCAGACGCGCGTTGCGAGAAACGGTACAGCGCTGACCAAACGCGGAAAGCTTGTTATACGCAATGCCGAATACGCAAGGGATTTTACGCCTATAGACGATCATTGTTCATGTTACACGTGCCGCAACTTTACACGAGCGTACGTTAGGCATCTTATTAAATCGAACGAGATACTGGGCGCAACGCTTTTGTCAATACACAACGTACAGGCAACGGTCAATTTTGTCAAAGAGATTAGGGATTCAATAGAAAAAGATTACTTTAATCAATTTAAAAAAGAATTTTTTGCAAATTACAGAGATTAGCCGTAAAAAAAGGTTGATAATTCTCTAAGGCTAATATAGTATATATATTCAAGGATTAAATATTGAAAAGGAAGGTATTTGGGATGAATGCAGAAACCGGTAGTTCTTTAATGAGTATGTTGCCGCTGATTGGGATATTCGTGGTCTTTATACTCCTCATGATCATTCCACAGAGGAAGAGAAAGAAACAGATGCAGGCAATGCTTGACAGCTTGCAGCCGGGAAAGATGATTAAAACGATCGGTGGAATATATGGTAAGATAGTTGCCGTAAAAGAAGACCTGATCACTATTGAGGTGCTTCCCGACAAAGTCCGTATGGTTTTTGCAAAGGGCGCAGTTGCAACCGTTGAGGATTCAGACATTGAAGAAAATACAATGGATAAAAAGTGATAAATAAAGAAGGAAAAAGACCCGCGTGGTCTTTTTTTGTATCATTATTTTACAAGAAGTTTTTCAAACAACGATTTGTCCGGATTAACAAGAACCGTGTTGTATCTTTCGTAAACAACCATCCCCGGCTTTGCACCGTTCGGTTTACGCACATTTTTCCGCTGTGTATAATCGACAGCGACTTTTGATGACCCTTTTGCTTTGCTCAATGTCGCTGCAATCGCAGAGGCCTCAAATATCGTCTTATCGGGCACACTTCCTTTAGCACCGGTAATCACAACATGTGAACCGGGTATATCTTTTGTATGAACCCATATATCATCGGGAGCGGCCGTTTTCATTGTTAGCAAATCATTTTGCCGGTTGTTTTTCCCGGCCAGAACCGTGTATCCGTCGGATGACAAAAAACAGTACGGAACGGACGGCGTTTCAATGGATCTAGCATTTTTGCCGGTGGAAATGACTCCCGTCTTGATTAGCTCATATTCAATTTCATCAAGTTCATTCATGGTTTCTGAGGAATCAAGGGAAACCTGCACGCTTTCAAGAAACAATATCTCCTTTTTATTCTCAACCATGCGCTTAACCGTCATGCTAAGTCCTGATTTGAGCTTGTTGTATTTTTTATAATTTTTTTGCGCATTGGCCGCAGGAGAAATCCGCGGATCCAGTTTGATTGCGATCATCTCACCGGTTGAATAGTCCTCGGCGACAAGCGTTTGTGATCCTTTACCGATACGATAAATATTCGCGGTAATGATATCTCCAATATTTTTGAATCGTTCCGCTTTTGAGGCATTCTCTATTGCGTCAATCTGTTTTTGCAGCGTAGAAGACAGCTTTTCGATTTGCTTTGAGACACGCTTATGCAGCCAGTGGCGTTTTTTGTTGATCCCATCGATTTCCTTTAACCTGTGATAGTATTCGTCGGCTAATTCATTGATGCTGCCAAAATTTTCAGTACTGTCTGAGACAATGCTATGGT
>JBMNOU010000040.1:0-17028 GCA_050943215.1 Christensenellales bacterium
TATGTAAAGGCAATACGACTCTTTAAAAACTTAAAGCGGAAAACTAACGTCATAAAAATAAATTAATTAAACATTTTATACGGTAATATTCTATTCATAATAAGAATATCATATTGCAAAATAATATTGTTTTTGTATATAATGTATATGGTTTCCTTAAAGTACTAACCCTAAATTTGGGAAAGGAGGGTAGTGCATGTTAGTAATCGGTATTATTCTAACAGTTGTGGGTGCCGGTTTGTTGATCTATGGAATTATTCAGAGTACCAGTTTTGCCGGCCAGCTCATTAACGCTTTTGGCGGCGGTGATATCGGATTGGTCTGGATCATTATCGGCGCCGTTGTTCTCATCGTCGGTATTATTTTGATGGTTATCGCAAACAATAAGAAAAAGCCGGTACAGGGCTAGCCACTATTTGTGGGATTTTCAATACTGCACAGAATCTCATTCTGCGCAGTATTTTTTATTCATATAGGAAGCCGCATTGCAGAAAAATATAGCAGTTTGTATTTTGGGTATTGCCATTTAGCATACATTGTGATATTGTTCACACAAATGGACATGAGATACGTCTTATGCCCGTTCTTAGCAACATAAACATGACCTGACAAAAAAGATGATTAGCAAGTCTTATTTGAAAGGCGGTTGTTGATAATGCACGATATGTTGATTATTTTGCTTTTACAACCTGCCTTTCGGCGGGTTTTTTGATTTATAAAAATTTTAGCTTTCGAAGATAAATTTAGGAGGTAACTTTCTATGAGACGGATAGCCGTTATCAGTGCAATACTTGAAAATCCGGAGCGGTCTCAAGTTGAATTCAACACATTGATATCTAGTTTCAAAGGCCTTATCAAAGGCCGGATGGGTCTGCCGATGCCTGAATATTGCGTTACGGTCATCGTGATCACGCTGGTCGGGGATTTAAACGAGATCAACAGCTTAACGGGCAAGATCGGTCTGATACCCGGTATACAGGTTAAAACATCAATATCCAAAAAAGATATCTAAGCCGCAGTATGTTTTGGCAGAATCTGTGCAATAATAATTTTTTAGAGCCATTGGCTCAGAAAGGATCGTAAAATGAAAAAGATTCTATTGGTCGTATTGGTTATCATAATGATCGCTACCATGGTGGCTGCATGTGGTCAAAGTGAGACTTCCATCAGCGAAAGCACTCCAGCGTCTGTCGCGACACTAGCTGGGCCGACGGGAATGGGCATGATACAAATGTTCAAAAATAAAGCCTACGATGTCAGCCTTTTTACAAACCCTGACCAGATCAGTCCTAAGATCATCAACGGCGAGACAGATATCGCTGCCATCCCGTCTAATCTGGCGGCGGTGATCTACAATAAAACCAAGGGCAACATCCAAGTTGTTGCCGTCAATACAATGGGCGTGCTGTATATACTTGAAAACGGTAATACGATAAACAGCATCGAAGACCTTGCAGGAAAAACGATTTATGCAACAGGACAGGGCGCAACCCCGGAATATGTGCTCAACAAGATTCTGGAAGCCAACGGTCTTGAAAACGTAACAGTACAATTTATGGGAGCACATGCGGATCTTGCAAACGCGATGGCAGCCGGAGAAGTTACGCTGGCCCTTCTGCCCGAACCGTATGTGTCAACAGTACTCGCCAGTAACAGTGACGTTCAGGTAAAAATAGATATCAACGCGGAATGGAAAAAGATTTTTGGCGAGGATGCAGGGATACCGATGGGTGTGATGGTAGTTAGCAAAGAGTTTGCTAAAGACAAAGCCGCAATGGATAAACTGATTGCAGATTGCAGCGCTTCAGTCGATTATGTGGTTTCGGATCCCTCCGGCGCTTCCAAAGATATCGCGGGCACAGGTATCGTTGCGTCGGAAGCAGTCGCGGCATCGGCAATACCGAGATGCGGCATATCGTTTATCACAGGTGATAATTGCAAATCAATACTCACGGATTATTTTGACGTAATGATAAGCAGCAACCCCAAATCTTTAGGAGGCCCCATTCCGGACGATAGTTTCTATTACATGCCATAATATCGTCTTAAAAAACCGTTTAAAAGGCCGGCTTTATGCCGGCTTTTGTCTCTTTTCGCCATGATTTGTATGAATATGTAGTCAGTCAGTAAACGCTGTGCGCAGATCTTGCTTAATTGACTTTTCGGCAAAATTGCTATAAAATGAACGTGTATTTTTTAGGATTTGTATACATTTAACAAGGAGGAAAAACGTTTTGAAAAAAACTTTATCATTTTTTTTAATAGTGCTTATGATATCGGTGTTTTTAGGAATCAGCAGCGTGGCATTTGCAGCAGATATCAGCCTTACGGTTCAGCCAGAAGTCACGGAGATGGCCCATGGCGGAAACGTCAATTTTAGCTTTACAATTGTCAATAGCAGCGGCACTACACTAACCGGCTATTCAATCGGTTGCAATGGGAATAAAGTCGCGGCAGACGATGCGACAGTGCTTGGAGACGGTTCTCCAATCACATCATCATTCTCTATGAATGTGTCTGATGACATGCTGGGCAATACGCTGACTTTTCAGCTATACGATTCTGGAGGGAACGCCATTTCGGGTGCTTCCGATAATGTGAAGATCAATAAAAAGGCGCAGTCTGTTAAAATTGCCGCATCTGTTGCACCCAGCCAAACGCTTGTCAGCCCTGGCGATACGGTAACTTTCACATTCAACATTGAAAACCAAGGCGAAGCGACTCTTGACAATATCGTTATCACGGCCTCGGCGTTCAATAACGGCCAGCCTTTGAACAACGCCTTTTCTTTAGCGCCTGGCGAAAGTAAACCGGTGACATACAAACATAAGGTAACCACAGCCGTTACTGTTGAACCACGAATATCATTTTCTGCAAACGGGACAGCGCAGCAACCTTACGGGCTTGATCCAATCGGACTCACTCTTGAATCAAGAGACGTAGAGCCATTGCTTTTGGTTGACAATAGCTCACCTAATGCGGGTGAGAATGTAACCTTTACGCTGTCTGTCGCAAATAACGGGAACGTCCCTTATTCCAATTTATCTGTCACGATGAACGGCGAAGAAAAAGATTTCCCTTTTAAAAAGTTAACCCCTGGAGATAAGTTGACCAAAGAGTATACGATGTCTTTCCAGACTTCTACAGAGGTCGTATTTAAGATTACGATGAAGGATCATAAGGGCCAGACAAAGTCGGTTAGTACCAATTCGGTCAGTGTTAAGTTGCCTGTTAACCAGAACGCACTGTCCCAAAAGCTGATGCTTGTAATGAACGTGGATAGGCCACAGCTGACTTCCGCAGGGACAATCAACTTCTCCGGATACGTTTCCAATGCATCTGAATATTCTTTGAGCGATATCGTGGTAACGGAAGGTACTCTCGGCACTATTTTTGAGATATCATCCATGGCACCGGGTACGAAAGAAAATATCGATTGGTCGGCCGACATCAATGGAACAACAACATATCAATTCGTTCTGACTGCTAAAGATGAAACCGGCCAATCATACTCAGTGAATGCTGATCCGATAACAGTAGCCATCAGCAGTGCCGAATCGACAACTACAGATTTTGAAGAAGCAGCGGATATAACCGAAACTGATATGCTGACTCTTGATTCATCAAAAGGCTCGATAGGTTCGCTTGGTGTCTGGGCCATTATTGCTATTGTGCTTGTTGTGCTGATTATCGGCGTCGGGGTTGCGCTTCTTGTTCTTTGGAAGAAAGGCAAATCACCTTCCAAAGTTTCTGCGGCAAAAGCAATGGGAACAAAGAAAAAAGTACCTTACCGAAACGGTTACGGAAAACGGCCGCAAAATCAAAGAAGCTACAGAGACCGTAATAATTTCTAGTTTTAAAATATAGGCTAATAAAAGCGGCGGGTTCGCCGCTTTTATTATTTCTTAATAATATGGCAATATAGAAGATAATAATCATGCAATCCTTATACATCAACACAAATGTAGCAAGTTATCCACCAATGTCGGTGGATAACCCGCGGATATTTGTGGATAACTTAAATTGGGCCGTTACTATTCGCTGAATTATAAGAGTGGACCAACTATATTTAGTTGGTCCTAGAAAAAGCCACGGATATTTTGTACTTTTATGAAGAAATTATTTTTTGGAATTTGTCTTTATTATACCTTAAGATTATCACCGATGTGGATAACATACCCGTTTCACCAACAATCAATAAGGATTACGTGCTAAAATACCAATAGAAAACGCGAATAACTGCTATGATAGTTTTATATAAGCCGCATAAACATACGCCGTAGATGACTTGAATCTGATCTTATGCCACGTATTTCCCTTCTCTATGATCTCGACAACGTTTCCTTTATAAAGCTTGCCGAGTACCGCAGTAGAAGTTGACGCACCGTTCCTGATATTGAGCGTACCAGCCGATACCACCCCGTAGGTCGAGGAAGAGATTTTAAGGTATTGCGCATACATATAGCCTTTCTTGCCCGCGTATTTAACCTTATGCCAAGTGGTCCCTTTTTCGAGCACCTGAACGATATCTCCCCGGGATAACGTGTTGATCACCGGAGCGCTGAGACTGGCTGCTTCCCGGAAGTTCAATGCGTTGGCATTGACGCTGGCATAAACTGTGTTTGCCTGCACTTCTGATGCGTTTCCGGCGCTGCCTGAATTACTGATGCTCACATAATCGGCATGAACATAGGCCGCGCTGCCGTTATATAGTATCTGATGCCAGTTTTCAGTTTCATTTATCTTTGTAATATCAACTTTGGCACCCTTTACAAAACTGCCAAGCTTGGTGTAAGACGTTCCTGGCCCGCTTCTGATATTGAGTATGGATGCCGTAATCACGCCGGTTGTCTGTATGGATGTTTCCGGCCCTGATAATCTGACATATTGGGCATAAACATAAGCGGCGCTGCCTTTATACAATATCTTATGCCAGCCTTGTGCACTGTCAGCCTCGATAACGTCCACTATATTGCCCTTGACAAAGCTGCCAAGCTTGCTGTAAGACGTGCCCGGCCCGCTTCTGATGTTGAGTATAGACGCGGTAATTACACCTGTTGTCTGTACGTTCGTTTCCGTGTCCGAAAGCGTGATGTAACTTGCATATACATACCCAGCTATACCGTTGCTCAATATTTTATGCCAGCCTTGCGCACTATTTGTTTCAATAACGTCTACCCTGTCACCCTTTGCAAACCGCCCGATCTGACTGTATGTCGTTCCCGGTCCGCTCCTAATGTTAAGCACATTGACAGAAACCGTTCCCGTCTGGACAATATCTGGGGCCGGCGTCGCGGTAGGTGTTGCGGTGGGTAGCGCCGAGGTGGTAGGCGGCGATGGCTCAACCGTAGCTGAGGGGGTCTTAGCAGGAACGGTGGGCGTTGGCGCTGCTTCGCTATCAAGCATTACATAGTATGCATAAATATACGCATCAATCCCGCCATAGCTAATCTTATGCCAATCAGGTGCCGCATTAGCTTCGATAACAGTAATCCTGTCTCCGAGAAAAGCCGTGCCTATTCGGGGATAACTGGTATCGGGTGTGCTCCTGATATTTACGTTGCTAACACAATTATATACAACAGCATTCGTCTGATCCGTGCTATCCGTCGCCTCACCAAGATCCGGTGGTGAGATATTCAATGCTTCAAAATACGTGTTCGGATAATAAAAGGAAAGAATCTGATCAAACGTTTGCCCGCCTTTGGCTCTTGTCTGTGCACCCCTCTGGCTTAATCCGACACCGTGACCATATCTTCTGTTATATATCCTCCAGTCCGAGCCCTTTTCAACAATAATAAATAATCTGAGGCTTTTATTATTGAACGCCTGATAAACACCGCCCGATTTATCAAGCTCGTGCAAATTAATCGTAAAGCCTACGCTAATCTGCTCTTGCACCAACGCTTGACCTGTTAACTGCTGTTCTTCCTGTGTTGAAGGCCGATATGCCAAAACGGCCATGTTGATGTCCGCTTTCTGAAAACATACACAACTGTTAGTGCCGGTATAATCCGAGACACTTCCATGCTGTCCTTCATAAGAATGCGGCACTATGCTGTTAATGCCCACAATCTCAATGTCGCCCGAAACAGACGCAATATACCCTTTTGCTGCTAAAGAAGGTAATGCGGATATTTTAAGGTATCTTTCTGCGTTTGCTCTCTCGCTTCCCGTTCCGTCAACCATAGACCCGCTGCTTGAATACTGATACGCAATCTTGTTTGACTTTGTTACTGTTTTTGGAAAGATCAAAACCTCCTCAAGGCTCCATGTGTTTTGCGTATCGTATGGGTCTTGCTGAAGGATATGATACGGCAAAATGGGCGCGCTTAATGACCAAAGATGCTGGGGTATATCGACATAGCCGCCATTAGACGCGGAATAAAACGTCTGCACCAGCGCCCCCTGGCATTTTAAAACGATTTTAGCCGTATCGTTAACAGCCTTTATCGCATTTGTATTAGACCCATTGTATCCTTTATAAACCTGATTCGAGGATGTATCAACAAGATCATAGCTTCCGCTACCATTCATATATCTGACTGCGTACGTCCTTGCCGCTACGGCCTGCGCTTTGAGCGCTTCTATCGGCCATGAATTACTCATCTCATGGGGCACAACACCGTATAGATAATACTCAAGATACACATGGTTGATGACATCAATATGACTTTCATCCAGTTTAAACTGTATGTTGCCAAGATACGTGTTTGTGCCGTACGTTGTTGTTTTGATCGTTGTGTAATTATACTTACCTTCAAATGGTGGGCATTCTTCGATTGTAATATCGGTTCCCGTGCAAAGCAGCGTGCTGCCGCAATACAAATTCAGCGTGCTGCCGGATACCTTTATCATATAGGAGCCGGTTGAAATGCCGATGTTTTGGTTCTTCCCGATCCGATAGTTACCAAAAAGTGAAAATGCAAGCTGTGATGGTGTGCCTACAGAAAGTTTAACCCTAACTACAGAGTTATCGGTGGCATGAGATTGCCCCGCATAGGTCGCAATGATCGCAGTAATGAGAGCGACAATAATCAATATCACAAATAATCTGACCAATACTTTTTTTGACTGGGTCACCGTTTTTTACCTCACAATATTTGCGCAAAAATTGCACTACCCCAAAATAATATAATAATATTATATCAGTTCAACGGTTATTCGGCAATTTCCTGCAAAAAAAGACTTTTAATTAATAGATTACAAAGATTTTGTCTTTTTACAATAGTTTGATGGGTAAATAACAAGCATTTTACAAATAAAAATGGGGCTGTTAATAAAAAAGGTTTAATTCATTTATGGCAAAACATTTATTACTAAAATACTGTTTAACATGTTACGTTATTGTTTATTATTATAATAAGAATGTATTATATACGGCCGGGTCATAAAATTATCAAGCTGACACCAACTCCTCCTTTTTCGGATACATGCTTTAAATCCCCTGTGACCAACGCAGGGGATTTTTTTGGTTATCCCGGAATGATCAGGCTGACCACAACCGTCATATCGTCGGCCGGCGTACCGCCGCCTTTTGCTTTTGCAATTATAGTCTCAGCCATTTCCTGAACATCTCCTCTTGGTATATCATCAAACCATTCTACCACTTCCTGTTTGATCATATCGGCAACACCATCGCTCATCATGACGATCATATCTCCCGGCACAAGGTTCTTATGGGTGCTGATCGGGGCTAAATCATCGAGTATTCCGATCGGTAAAGACCCGGGCGTAACCGTTGTGATGCGTTCACCGCTTAGTATAAAAGAGTACTCCGCGCCTATCTTGGTAAAATTTGCGTTTCCCGTTTTAAGGTCGATCATGCATAAATCAACGGTAGAGAAAATATCCTCATTCCCTTTTAGCAACAACAGCCTGTTGATTGTATCGAATATGATGCTATCATCAAAACCCGCATGATAGAAATTCTCTATCAGCGACACAGCCGCTGTGCTTTCCTGTTTTGCGCTCTCGCCGCTGCCCATTCCGTCGCAAATCAATAGCATATACCTTCCGCCCTTTAGCCCCTGAAAAGAGTAGCTGTCTCCTGATATACCGCTTTTTGCTGTCGTAGCAATACCAGTAACTACGCCAAATTTTCGAGCTTGTTCAAAGTGCAGCGTACAGAACTTTTCGCTGCTGCACTCTGTTTCTGCGATCCTCTTCATTTCAACTCCACAAGCGTTGCTAAGCGCCCTTTCCATATTAGGAGCGCAATTATATACACCGCCGCAGTTCTTTACCCTCAAACCAACAGCCATGCTGCCGCCTACAGAGCTTTCCGCGCATACTTCGCGTACACGGATACCCACAGAGTCAAGCGACGACGCAATCCTTTGCTCAAGTGCTTCAAAAAACTGAAAACCGGTATCCATCTCCCTGCCGATATCCGAAACTACACGCGCAACGCCTTTTAGCTGTTTGCCTGTGATCAATCTTGATTCTTCAACTTTTTTCTTCCATCTTATATTAAGCAGATACGCACTAAATACACTCTCGGCCGTATTGATGATTCCTTTAACATTGAAACACTTTTTTGAAAAGGAAGCGTCAATATGGCTTTCATCAAGGTGACCGTTTTTTTCATATGCCATAAACAGCCTATTAAATACGTTATATGTATTGAGAAAATCCTTATCCCAGCAGCTTTTTCTAAAAACACAATCCTTACACGTACCTTCAGCTACAATGGACAGCACATCGGATATATCTGCGCCTTTTTGTATCTTTTTGACCGCTTCTTTGGAAAACATTTCACCCGTCTGTAAAAAAACTTCGGAGACCTCTTTTAGCCTTCCCACCGTCAGCTCTTTAAACCGTTTGGAGTGTAGCTTATATTCGTACTCCCGTCTTGTCTGTACATCAAAGAATTTTCCGATGAACGCAAAAAACTTTTTTGGAATTGCGATAAACGATGCCGTCGCTATGACTACCTCTATAAGTATAAGATACCACATAGCGATATTAAAAAATGCTATAATAAACAATAGATTGGTCAGTACATATCCTATAGCGGTACCTGCCTTCTTAAGTCTTTTTATAGTACCTGCGATCATTCCCGATATCCCAAGCATACCAATAAATATAACATCAGCCGAAATACTAAGACAAAGAGCCATGCCAAGCGCAAGCCCTACCCCTGCGCCCAGCGCGGCTCCCCCCGAATACGCTATAGATAGTACTAGAAACAATGCAACAATATTGGCAATATACACCCCGCTGACATTAAGAGATCCAAACATGCAGATAACGATAAGCGCACTTAGGGCAAGGCATACTGTTTCTTCGGTAGAAAAAATACTTCGCTTTTTGTTTGCGGTCAGTATATGCAGTACGGTAAGCAATACATAAATCATCACAAGCGCAATGAGGCATTCTAAAACAGCTATCATAAATGTATATAAATCCTGCATTTTAAATATGATAGCACCAACCATATATGCGCATGTGGCACATAATAGCACGAGCCATATTTTGTAACTTTTTTGTATCATTAGTAAAAGCCCGGCACATATCATCAACGTGATTGAAACAACATAAAGCGTATCAGGCACAAGAAGCGCCCCAAGGCATACACCCGCCGCAACGAACAAAGCCTCGTGCCTCTTTGCAATAAAGCAAGCGGCGACAAACGCTGGTCCAAAAGGACAGATCCTTGCGATAAGCTGAATCCGGGCAAGCAAAAAGCCTGTCCCTATAAACAATACGATGACAAGTATCTTTCTAATAATGACTTCATAGCGGTTGCGAATCTGTACGGCGTCGGTAGACATATCGAATCCTCCCCTTGCATTTGTGGCATCACCTATTATAAACAAACGTTTTTGTAAACATTGTCATACGGCGCCAAACGCCAGCAGATAATTTGCCGATACCCTATAAAAAATAATGTTTTGTGTGTATATTTTTTGCTTTTTTTGCGTAGTATAATAGTTTAAATTCTTTTGAATTGAATGCCCTAATTTTAAAAATATTTGCTTTGCACCTTTTTGTTGATATAATGATAGAAAATAATTTTTTTATCTCATTATAGAAACTTTTTTTAAGGGAGGTTACGTTTTAATGCATTTTTCCAAAGAAGTGGAAGAAATGGTGTGTGTCAAAAAAGGCCCAAAACATGGTCCTGCACCCATACCCGAAGAAGGCAAATGGATACAATCTAAGCAAATTACAGATATCTCCGGACTGACTCATGGCGTTGGTTGGTGTGCGCCTCAGCAGGGTGCCTGCAAGCTAACGCTTAATGTTAAAAAGGGTATTATCGAAGAAGCACTTATAGAAACGCTTGGCTGCAGTGGCATGACGCATAGTGCCGCAATGGCTGCAGAAATTTTAAGCGGAAAAACAATACTAGAAGCGCTGAATACTGATCTCGTATGCGATGCAATCAATACCGCAATGAGAGAGCTTTTTTTGCAGATCGCCTATGGCAGGACACAAACGGCGTTCTCAGAGGGCGGATTGCCGATCGGCGCTGGTCTAGAGGATCTTGGCAAAGGCCTTCGTTCCCAGGTGGGCACAATGTTTAGCACAAAGGAAAAAGGCGTCAGATATCTGGAAATGGCAGAAGGCTATATTATGGATCTTGGGCTTGATGAAGACAACGAGGTCATCGGATACAAATTTGTTCACCTTGGCAAGATGATGGAGGCCATCCGCAAAGGCACAAACGCAGCTACGGCGCTCGAAAAGAATACGGGAATTTATGGACGATACAACAGCGCGGTCAAATACATCGATCCGCGCGTCAAATAGGAGGTGCGATCGATGATACGGTTTGAAGGATACGAGAGAAGAATAAAAGGTATTGAGGCATGCATGAAGGAATACAGCTTTGAAAACCTCGAGGCGGTAGAGACGTTTTGTAATGAGTATGGCCTTGATGTCGGTAATATTGTCAGAAGCGTGCAGCCGATAGCTTTTGATAACGCAGTTTGGGCATATACGCTTGGGGCAGCCATTGCTATTAAAAAAGGCTGCAAGGTAGCAGCCAATGCCGCAGAAGCCATCGGTATCGGACTGCAGGCGTTTTGCATCCCCGGCAGCGTTGCGGATCAACGTCAGGTCGGCCTCGGTCACGGAAATCTCGCCGCAATGCTGCTGCGCGAAGAAACGAAATGTTTCTGTTTCCTAGCCGGTCACGAATCTTTTGCAGCAGCCGAAGGCGCAATAGGCATCGCAAGAACGGCTAATCAAGTTAGAAAAACGCCGCTTCGCGTGATTTTAAACGGCCTTGGCAAAGACGCTGCTTATATCATTTCAAGAATCAACGGTTTTACAAACGTTGAAACGAAATACGATTACATAAAAGGCCAATTAAATATTGTTTGGGAGAAAGCCTTTTCGAGCGGAGAGCGTGCTGCAGTTAAATGCTACGGTGCGGATGACGTGAGCGAAGGCGTTGCGATCATGCGCCATGAGGGAGTTGATGTTTCAATAACAGGCAATTCAACGAACCCGACGCGGTTTCAGCATCCTGTTGCGGGTACATATAAAAAATGGACGATTGAAAACGGCAAAAAGTATTTTTCCGTCGCTTCGGGCGGTGGCACAGGAAGAACGCTGCATCCAGATAATATGCATGCAGGACCTGCATCATACGGTTTAACGGATACAATGGGACGGATGCACGGCGATGCGCAGTTTGCCGGTTCATCCTCCGTCCCGGCACACGTTGAAATGATGGGACTCATCGGTATGGGCAACAACCCGATGGTTGGCGCATCCGTCGCTGTCGCTGTCGCAGTGGAACAAGCATTAGCATAACACAGAAATGAAAGCCGCAGATTAACGATACTCTTGCGGCTTTTTTATTTGTCCGTTATTAAATAAAACCCAACCTGATAGCCTAGGGCACCTTCTTATTAGGGCTAAAACGCAGTATTGACCAGTTTCTCGATAGCGGCAAGCGCTTGCTCTTCATCTTTGCCGTTCGCAAAAACATAGATTGTTTCTCCCTGCTTGACACCCAGCGACAAAATGCCCATTATGCTTTTCGCGTTAATTTTTTTACTGCCTTTTTCCACTAAGATCTGTGAAGAAAATTTGCCCGCCACCTGTACAAACATCGCCGCTTTGGATGCCCTGAGCCCATCCGAATTTGTGATAATGAGTTCTTTTGCTTGCATAGAAATTACCCCCTTGTCAATTTCAGATGTTCCGCAATGCTATTGATCTTTCTCAGTTTATGATTTACTCCTGATTTTGAAGCAGCCCCAAGGGCTGCCGCCAGCTCTCTAAGCGTTGCTTCCGGATTGTTTATCCTTGCTTCCGCAACTTCGCGAAGACCAGGGGAGAGCTTCTCAAGCCCCATATGCGTTCTTATATACTCTATGCTTTCTTGTTGTTTGATCGATGCATTGACCGTCTTTGAAAGGTTACCAGTTTCACAGTTAACCTTTCTATTCACCGTGTTGCGTACACTCTTAATAATACGTATATTCTCAATATTGAGAATAGAAGAATGTGCCCCCATCATTGTCAAAAGGGTGATTATCGGGTCGCCTTCTTTTAGATATACCACATAATTTTTGTTGCGCTGAATCATTTTGGCCGTAACACCGAGTTCTTTTATTATATTCAACAACCCCTGGGCAAATTCCTTTCGACTGCAAACAAATTCCATGTGATACCGCTTTTCCGGATTTGTGATCGATCCGCCGCCAAGAAATGCACCTCTTAGAAAAGCAATCTTGCAACACCGACTGGCAAGGAAAGAAGCGTCTGGAGCAAAAAGAATACCATCTTCTCCAATAAGCCGGGTGTCAAGCGCGACCATTCTCGCGCTAGATTGGTCGATAAGCAGAGAATAGATATGGTTATTTTTAAGCGGATTCGAATGCATCTGCATTTTTGCAGTCACCCCGAATAAACCTTTGATCAGTAAAAAAGCTCGCCTGGCAACAGCAGCATTCTCCGTATTAATTCGAAGTGTGAACGCCCTGCCTGAAATGTTGATTGAACCTGCCATATGAATCAGCGCGCTTAGCTCAGCCAACTCACAACATTCACCGGCAAATTCCGTTCTGCAAATTTCTCCTTTTGCAGTTAAGGAAAAAGACATACTTCCTCCATTATTGCATGTTATTCCACTAATGCAAATCTCTATCGATATCGCGATGCTCTATATTCACACGATGCCCTTGGGATTTAAAAATCCTGAACAATTCTTCGGCTACAACAACGCTCCTGTGCATACCACCTGTGCACCCAATGGCAATGATTAGTTGTTTTTTATCCTGTTCTAGATAATAAGGCGCAACATAGTTAACGAGCTCGTTGATTTTGTCAATAAATATATGTGCTCTTGGGAAAGATAACACATATTCCCTAACGTGCTGCTCCTTACCGGTATGTTCTCTTAAATTTTCCTGATAAAACGGATTGGGTAAAAACCGCATATCAAAAACCATGTCCGCATCGATAGGTATGCCACGCTTATATCCGAAAGTCGTAACAGTGATCAGTATGCCTTTGCTACCCGGCTCGTTAAAAAGCCGATCCATAACCTCGCCAAGCTTTTTTAGCGAATACGTTGTAGTGTCTATCGTATTGTTGGCTAAGTCTTTAATACGTCTGAGTTTACCGCGCTCTAGCGTAATACCTGTTGTAATTTGGCCATCGACCGAGAGCGGGTGCATGCGCCGGGTTTCTTTAAACCGTTTGACTAGCGCCTCGTCGCTTGCATCAAGATATAAAATGCTCAGTTCAATTTCCTTCATATCTTTTAAGCATTTGATCGCCTCGTAGATATCATCAAACATATCACCCATACGCATATCGACAACATTTGCTGCTTTTTTAATGTTATCGTTTTTCTTCAGACAAATTTTTGCAAACTCCGGAATCAACTTGGGCGGTAGATTGTCCACACAAAAGTATCCCATGTCTTCAAGCCTCTTTAAAGCCTGAGATCTACCCGCTCCGGATAAGCCGGTAATGATAATATACTTCATTCTAATCCTCCGTAACGTTAACGATTTGCCGGCTGGTTAGACCCGCCCTTTCAGCGAGCGCTATAGCTTGCGGCGCAAATCCCACTTCCTGCGGGGTGTGAGCGTCGCTTGAAACTACAAATTTTACTCCGGTTAAGGCGGCTAGTTGCAAATCCTCTGCCGTTAAATCTGTATGTTTATTGTTAATTTCAAAAAGCGTACCGTAATCCGCGCACGCCTTTGCAAGCAATTGGTAATCTACCGGTACCCCATACCCCGGATGCGCCACAATATCGATATGCCATTTTTGTATGGCCAGCATATATGCCCGAGTGATTTCAAGGGCTCGTCCAAAACGTGAACCAGTAAAAAAAGTCCATGCGGTTTTAAAATCCTTGCAGATAGCCGTTTTGTGATATCCTAAAATCATGGTATCAAAATCATATCCTTTTGGCAAATCTATACTGCCGTCAAGTCCGGTTAAATTTAGCTCAATACCCGTTTGTATGCGGATACGGTCTGAATAAACTCTTTTCGCATTTTCTATATATGCAATATATTCCCCCAGCCGTCCCTTTTTTACACCATATGCATAATGGGATATCGAATGATCGGCAATTCCGACAGTGACAAGCCCGCGTTTGATCGCAGCTTCTACATTGTCCTGTACGCTACCCTTGCCGTGGCTATGTAACGTATGAGTATGATAATCCGCAGTCAGTCTCATTTCTCGCCAATCACCTTAACTTCGGGTTCTAGCATAACGCCGCTATTTTCCATCACACGAAGGCGAACTTCCTCGATCAGCGCCAAAATATCCTCGGGTGTCGCACCGCCTTTGTTTACAATAAAACCCGCATGTTTTTCTGATACCTCAGCGCCCCCAATTCGCAATCCTTTTAAGCCTGCCTGTTCGATCAACGCACCTGCATAATACCCCTGAGGACGCTTAAACGTACTACCCGCACTCGGATATTCAAGCGGTTGCTTTTGGCGTCTTTGCTCGCTTAGCTCCGCGAGCTTTTGTCTGCACTGTTCCGCATGGCATTTTTTAAGCCTCAGCCTTAGGCCTGTGATAACAAGCGGCATAGTATTTAAAATGCTTCTCCTGTATCCAAAACCCATCTCATCCCGGCTAAGCGTTAAGTCACCGGCCCGGGATACAAGATAAACCTGCTCAACCAAATCTCCGATCTCTCCGCCGTAAGCCCCTGCGTTCATATAGACTGCGCCACCCACCGTACCCGGTATACCGCCTAAAAACTCTACGCCTCCAAGAGAGCGGTTTATCGCATCCCTTACAAATATACCCAAAGGCGTGCCACTTTTAACGGTCGCGTACTCGCCGTCAAACTCTACGCCCGAATAATGATCTGCGAGTTTTAATATGACACCCCGAAAACCCTTGCTGGTGACGATCAGGTTAGTTCCCCTGCCCATGACAAATATGGGGCACCTTAGGGCAGCCGTGGTCACTACCGCATGTTTGATCTCGCTTTGGCTCTTTGGGATAGCCATTACATCGGCGCACCCGCCAACCTTAAACGATGTATGGGACGCCATATTCTCTTTGATTCTGACGTCATCTATTTTCTCGGACAACTTTTTTGATATCTCGTTAATGTTCATATTATCCCCGCTTCTATTACCATAGTTTACATCACAGCATCTGTTTGCACAACTTTTGTTGCAGTGTTTTTACACCCTGTCCGTTACGTTATGCTATTCCGCTTCAAAATAATCCACAATTGCTCTGGCCGAGCGTATATCCATACCCGGCACGCTGATAATTTCGTCAAAACCGGCTGCTTTAATATCACCCACTGTTTCAAAATGCCTAAGAAGAGCCTTGGCTCTCGACGGACCGATGTGAGGGATCTTAAGCAATACGGAATCTTCCACTTTTTTAAGCCTAAGCCCTCTATGGTATGTGATCGCAAACCGGTGTGCTTCGTTACGGATTCGAATAAGCAGTTTTAACGCATTGCTGTCTCTATTAAGAATAATAGGATCACTCCTGCCAACGGTAAATACTTCTTCCTCGCGCTTCGCGAGGCTAATTAGCGGCACATCCTCGAGACCAAGAGAAAGCAGCGCATCATAAGCGGACGAAAGCTGGCCTTTTCCTCCGTCTACAACGATTAGCGACGGCAGCTGCCTAAAACCCTCCGCGTGCTGCAACGCCCGTTTGAGCCGCCGCGTCAAAACCTCGTTCATCGACGCAAAGTCGTCTACGCCATCGACCGTTTTGATCTTGAACCGCCTATATTCCTTTTTATCCGGCTTTCCGCCGCAAAATACAACCATCGACGCCACGGAATCTGTTCCTTGCGTGTTGGATATGTCGTAACATTCCATTCTATCAATATCGCTTTTAAGCCCTAATGCCTCTTTGAGCTCGTAAAGCGCGCCCTTTGTTGCATTATATTCCCTGCGGATACGCGACTGCCTCCGCAGCAACGCTTCTCTTGCATTAGACAGCGCCATATCAATAAGTTTTTTATTCATACCTTTTTCGGGTACATGCAGCATCACCTTAGACCCGCGCTTTTGCGTAAGCCACTGGGCGATTAGCTCTTTTTCGTCAGGTTCAACATTAACGTAAATCTGTTTTGCAACACCGCTGGCCTCAGAATAATACTGTTTTAAAAGATATGAAAGAACCTTTATATCCGGCTCGCCCGCGCATGTCATAAAAAAACGTTCCGTTTGATTGAGTTCTCCCTTACGTATAAACAGCCCCTGCACCACGGCCTCGTCATCCTGTGAGAAAACCGCAAATACATCCTTATCGTTAAGATCAGGGAAACCGGCCTTTTGCTTTTCAAAAATCCGGCGAAGATCTCTTAGCCTATCCCGCAGAACCGCCGCTTTTTCATACTCCATATTATCAGACGCTTGGTTCATCTCAGCTTCTAACTGTTTTTCAAGTCCTTTATACCGTCCGGATAGAAAATCCGCAACCTCTCCCACCATGCGTTTATATTCATACTCGCTGACCTTTCCCGCACATGGAGCAAGACATTGGCCCATCTCATAATTAAGACACGGCCTTGTTTTTTTATCGCCTGTTATGTCTTTTTTACATATG
>JBMNOU010000125.1:0-3088 GCA_050943215.1 Christensenellales bacterium
CGTTTGAGATGCAGGAGATTGAAAGATAGTGGCAAAAAATCGGTTAGCGGGTATAGAATCCGAATTTAAAAGGGCGCTGAGTGAAATAATCAGAAACGATTTAAAAGATCCGCGTATGTCCGAGATGGCAAGCGTCACCCGTATAGAGCTTTCACGAGATTTAAAATATGCAAAAGCCTATATCAGTGTGTTTGATACCGAAAAGAAAAAAAAGACGACAATAGAAACGCTGACTCATGCGGAGCATTATATTAAGAATGAAATCGGTGCGCGAATACGCATTAGAAGGTTGCCTGAAATTACGTTTATACTGGATAGCTCTATTGAATACAGCAATAAAATTTCAGAAATACTCAAGAAAGTTTGAGCCATGATGAGTCGTTTGTATGAGATAAAAATTGCTATTGAAAAAGCGAAGAATATTTTGATAATTGCGCATATACAGCCGGACGGGGATACGCTCGGCTCCTGTTTTGCTTTGCAGCGGGTAATTGAAAAAATGGGCAAAGAAGCGGATGTATTCAGCGAAGACGAAATACCGCGCAGATATGCCGAATTATTGCCAAAAGAAATTATATTACGGCCGGCAATGGTTGACAAATGCTATGACCTCGCTATTGCCATCGACTGTGCAGATAAATCAAGGCTTGGCAAAGCTCAGAAAATTTTCAAACGTTCTTTGTGTACAATTAACATTGATCACCATATCACAAATGAGAAATTTGCTCAAATAAACTATGTTGCCGAAGCATCATCTGTTGGAGAGATCATTTTTGAACTGATGGGCATCATTGGTATTGAGCAGGACGAAAAAACCGCACAGTATTTGTATATCGCAATGTCTACTGACACTGGCAACTTTACATATTCCAATACCGGCAGAAAATGTCTTTCATATGTTTCGGAGCTTGTTGAGCTTTTTGATTTGCGTAGTACAGCAGACGCGTTGTTTCGAAGGCGGTCCCGCATATTGACGCAGCTTATCGCAAGGGCGATTTCAAGGCTTGAAACTTTTCATGATGGAAAAATTGCGTTTGTAACACTGCTTAGCAGTGATATGCAAGAGTTGGGTGCAGACGGTTCGGATTGCGAGAATATTGTTGATTTTGCAAGAGAGATTGAAGAAACAAAGGTGGCGGTTTTTTTCAGAGAGATAAAGTCTGGTGTAAAGATCAGTTTCCGCTCGAAAGATGATGTCGATGTTTGTGCGCTAGCGGCAATGTTTGGCGGCGGAGGGCATATTAACGCTTCGGGATGCTGTACTAAAGGCAAACTCGATGAGGTAAAAAAAGCTGTGCTTACGCAGCTTATGGAGTTAGTATAAAAGGATGAACGGAATCGTTAACTTTCTAAAACCGCCCGGAATGTCGTCAAACGGTGCGGTTATGTTTTTTAGAAAACTGCTGGGCGGAGTAAAGACGGGCCACGCGGGGACACTAGATCCTGGCGCCTGCGGAGTGCTTCCTCTCTGTGTCGGAAAAGCAACTAAGATATCTGCATATCTCATGGGTGGAGAAAAGGAGTATATTGCCGAAATAACTTTTGGTAAAACTACGGACACAGGGGACAGTTACGGACGAATAACAGGTATGATTGATGCGGATTTTCCTGATGTCGATGATATCATGCAAGCACTCAGCCAATTTTGCGGCCGCATTTTCCAACAGACGCCAGCCTATTCGGCTGCAAAACACGAGGGAAAAAAGATGTACGAGCTTGCAAGAAAAGGAATTGAAATACCACGAAAAGACAGGGAAGTTTTTATACGTGATATCAAATACCTAACAAGGACAAAGCCTAATGCACATCTTATCCGTGTGGTGTGCGGAAAGGGCACGTATATTAGGACGCTGTGCGAAGATATCGGCAAAAGTCTTGGCAGCCTTGCGTATATGTCTTTTCTCGTTAGAACAAGGTGTGCCGGGCTCAATATAGCCGATGCTTATACGGCGAACGAGCTTGCTTGTAGCAAAGACGATATTATCAAGGCCGTTTTGCCGATGGATATGTTTTTAGACAGCATCCCGCAGGCTGATGTCAATAAATCATATAGATCCGTTCTATTTAACGGCGGCAGGGTCGTTTATCACGGGCAGGATAGCGATGCCATTCGGGTATATGCTGAAAATGAGTTTATCGGAATCGGTTGCGTAAAAAACAGCCAATTAAAAATAACAACACTTTTAGCGGATAGGTAATATGAAAATTATATCTTTAGAACAGGCAAAAAAAATACGGTTCAGCGATGTGTCTATTGCGCTTGGTACATTTGACGGACTGCACTTAGGGCATATGACACTGATAAACGCTGTTAAAAATTTTAGTGGAACAAGTGCTGTTTTTACATTTAATTCTCTTCCTCTTGATTTGTTTTGCGCAGATCATAAGCCGATGCGGCTTTTTACGCTAGAAGAAAAGATTGATGCTTTTCATAAAACCGGAATTGATTATCTGTGCATTACAAGCTTTGATAAAAAGTTTGCCTGTATGGATAAAGACGTATTCTCTGCGATGATACTGAATGTTTTTTCTCCGAAAAATATTGTAGCAGGCTATAATTATACGTATGGGAGGCACGCACTTGGCAATGCCGATACCCTTGAGAAATATGGAAAAGAACACGGATGCAATGTTGATATTATTTCTCCGGTCATATTTGACGGTGAACCAATCAGCGCTACGCGGATACGCGAATGCATTGCGGCAGGTAGCGTTGAAAAAGCCAATCAGCTCCTCGGTTATTCATATAGTATCACGGGTACGGTTGGCAAGGGGAAGGGCCTTGGCAGCAAGCTTGGTTTCCCGACAGCTAATATTATCGTGGCGAAGGAAAAGATTATTCCCCTAAGGGGCGTATATGCTGTTGATGTTGCTGTAGGTCAACATATGTATAAAGGTGTCTGCAACATCGGTGTCAAGCCAACTGTATCGAGCGGTATTACCGAGACCATTGAGGTATACGTTGTTTCGTTATACGAGGATATATATGGTGAAAAGGTAAGCGTATATTTTAACAAGCGCATTAGAGATGAAAAAAAGTTTAATAACATAGATGAGCTTAAGGCCCAGATTGCATACGATATTTATA
>JBMNOU010000041.1:0-16573 GCA_050943215.1 Christensenellales bacterium
CATCTCAATAAACTTAACTTTGATTTTGTTGTCAATCAGTAGACGCTTGCTAGAACAACAAGTCTGGCCTGCGTTTGCAAGTCTACTTCCCAATGCTTCGCTAACGGCATATTCCAAATGATTGATAAGTGTAAAGATCGCAAAGCGATTGCGCTTATTGGTAGCCACACGGATCCAGATTTTACAGATAAAACATATGTACGGCTTGATATTGAACAGATCCGCAGAGCTATTGAGACACTTTAAAACATATCCGCAATATACACGCATATATATTTAGGTGGTAAAATATAAAAACCCCGATAGTCCAGCTTCTATCGAGGTTTTCTGGCGTGCCCGGAGGGATTCGAACCCGCGACCTTTTGATTCGTAGTCAAACACTCTATCCAGCTGAGCTACGGGCACATTAAAAACCTTCTTTTAAACGCTTCCCTATTTTAATATATACATTACGTGTTGTCAATATCAGAAGGAACAAATACTCTTTCTGCTAAGCTTTATTTAAATTGACTCTCTATGATCTCACAAGATACAATTAATATTTCATAATATACAATACCTGATTTATGGTTTTTAGGGATAGGATTTAGGCAAGATAGCTGCAACTATAAAAACAAGTGACAACATACAAGGTCAGTCCCATATGATTAAAAACCAGCAGTTTTAAAATCAAAAACAAAATGTTTTTGAGGCTAGGAAAAACAAACTGTATGTCTCCCCCATGACAAAATCCCATCATTACACATGTATACGCTATACACATAAGACCAAGATATTCATATTGCACAAAAAGATTTTACTCTTCCTCGTCTTCATTATATAGCTTTTCAAACTCTTCCCAGACCCTATCTAGTTGATCGTCATCCTGAATGGGTATATAGCAATCGCTCCCGTCTTCATCTTCCATTATTTCAAGCAAAAGCACTTCACCGTTCTTGATACCGTCAACCTCGACCTCGGGTGTAAGCGCTACATAAAAGCTATCCTCAAAATCAAATGTCATGAGATGAAAAAATTTGACGTCCCGCCCATCCTCGTCCTTTAATATAACAACATTATCTTCGCTCATATCTTCTTTCTCCCTAAAATATTTGACTGTTTTGCATTTATATTATTGTCTAATTTCATATATATTTATACATCACTCACATGCAGATTTTCTATTTTGTATTCGCATGTGTATCAAGATAAGTGCTCAAAATATACACAGCCGCCAACTTATCCACCACCTGTCTGCGCTTCTTCCTTGACATATCCGCCTCAAGAAGCGTTCTTTCTGCACTGACTGTAGTGAGCCGCTCATCCTGAAAAGCAATAAGCATACCAAGCTGTTCAACCTCGTCCATGAATTGACGCACTTTTTCTGCGGATGGCCCCTCGCTGCCGTTCATATTTAGTGGCAATCCTGCGACAATCAATTCCGCGCCAAGCATTTTGGCTTTATCCGCGATATACACCACATCCCCCTGCCCTTTTCTTTCGTATGTTTCCACACCCTGGGCAGTCATTCCGAGCATATCCGAAACCGCTATGCCGATCCGCTTTTCCCCAATATCGATACCCATTATTCTTCGCATATTAAATCACCTTTATCGCAAAATTTGGGCAGGCTGCGCCGCAATAACCGCAGAACACGCAGCGTGCCTGATCGATCTTTATCCTTTTCTCGTAAAGCCTCAGCGCGTTGTTCTGACAAGCATCTACGCAGCATCCGCATCCAACACACCAGTCGTGTATCATAAGCTCCCTTTTTATTCCCAGACTCGAAAACATAACATCCCGCTGTCCGTTGAAAAACGCGCAATTTTGTGCGATTTCCTGTTTGCTTTGCATACCAACCGCCACCGAATGAACATATGGGCTATCCACCGCGTATGTAAACGCTTCTCGAACTTGGCCATAAAGATGGCCACCGCCAAGAGGTTTCATTGCAAATATCCCTTTTCCGGCTTTAAACGCAGCTCTTACTGCATTTTCCATGTCCTCGCGGGTACCGTCAACAACACCAATGCCTCTTAAGTTATAAATTGGATGAATAATATCAATTTCTTTAAGCCGGGCCGCTGCCCGTACGCAAGCCACAAAATGTGTAGACACTCCGAAAGCACGTATAATGCCTTGCTGCTTCTTTTTTAAAAAATATTCTATTGCCTCGCCATGACCGCGCAGAGTATGTTCGCTTTCCTGCTCATGCAACATAAAAATATCAACATAATCTCTTCCAAGTTCTAAAAGCGCCCGATCAAGGCTTTGCTTTGCCGTGTCCGTATTATAAGAATACGATTTAGTAGAAATGACAACGCTGTTATTCCCCGCAAATGCTCTTTTTAAATGAGCATATGTACCATAGATCTCTGCTGTATCAAAAAAAGTCACGCCCATATCATAAGCTGACTTTAAAAGCTCTGCACCCTTTTCCACATCAAAACTTCTTTGCAGAGGACTGATTGTTAATGTGCCAAAACAAAGCTTCGAGACACGCAGCCCGGTATGGCCAAGCATTGCGTATTCCAATTAATAATCTGCCTTTACCATATTATCGATATAAACCTTGACAAACTCTTCTAAAAGCTCATCCCTTTCCACACGTTTAACAATAGACCGGGCATTTTTATAGCTTGTAATGTATGTAGGGTCGCCGGAAATAATATATCCAACAAGCTGGTTGACGGGATCATATCCCTTGTCTTTAAGCGCGTCGTAGACAAGCCATATCACCTCTCTTGCCGGATTTTCAAGCTCTTTTTCTAAAGAAAACTTCATAGTCTCGTCAAATCTCGCCACAAGAACACCCCCTATATACTTCATTTTATTATATACCATATATCCGGATATTTCAAACGAATTAGTTACGTTTTTGTATGTTTTTAGTAAATATTTGCGATTTGTTAGTTTACTAATAAATAGCAAAGCCGGCAAAACAGCCGGCTCATCTAGGGGGTTAACTGCCTGATTCCATATTATCCATATGAGCATTAATTGCCCTTCTACCTTTGCTGATAGCCCTTTTTATCTGTGGCTGAAAATATGGCATCGCTATCATCGCTGCAGCGGCGCCAAGAACGCTGCCGGCAATCATGCCAAATACCCAATTCCCTTTCATTTCAACACTCCTTTCAAGCAGTTGCTATTAGTAGTTTGCTCAAAAAAATGCCATATAACTCAAACATATGTATCCAATATTGGTATTTAAGTCCTATTCCCTTGATTTGTAATTTTCGATTGCAGCTTTAATTGCATCTTCGACCAATAGTGAGCAGTGAATTTTCTTTTCGGGTAAACCACCAAGTTCCTTAATGATATCCGCCTTGGTCATGGCCTGTGCCTCTTCAATTGTTCTTCCCTTTGCCATTTCGGTTGCAATGCTGGAAGATGCGATCGCCGCGCAGCACCCATATGTTTTGTATTTTATGTCCGTTATCCTGTTATTATCAACCTTGATATACATTTTCATCGTATCCCCGCATTCGCTGCTGCCAACCTCTGCAAAACCGTCCGGGTCTTCCATCTCTCCAACATTATGAGGGTTTTTAAAATGCTCCAGCACCTTTTCATTATACATGTTTTTTATCTCCTTTATATTGTGCAAAAAGTGGCGATATCTCCCGTATGCTGATAACCGCGCTTTTCGTTTTTTCAATCACCGCATCAATCTGCTCCTCAGTATTATCCCGTCCAATCGTAAAGCGAACAGCTCCCCTCGCGTTTACAGTGCTGACCCCCATCGCTAACAGTACGTGGGACGGGTGCGGCGACCCTGAAGTGCATGCAGAGCCTGTAGAAACCGCAATACCATTAAGGTCGAGATGTGTCATCAGCGCCTCGCCTTCAATACCGCCGAAAGTAATATTCACGTTGCCAGGCAGCCGCTGCGTTTCATGTCCGTTAAACCATGTCTGTGGTATCTGAAGAAGCCCACCGCGAAGCCGCTGCGAAAGAGCCCTCTCATGCGCATTTTCTTTCTCCATTGTCTCAGCCGCCAGCTCTGCGGCTGCACCAAGCCCCACGATCCCCGGGGTATTTATCGTCCCGGAACGTAAATCCCTCTCTTGCGCACCGCCATGCATAAATTTGCCGATCTTAATTCCTTTTTTGATATAAAGAGCCCCAACTCCTTTGGGCCCGTAAAACTTATGCGCACTCATTGACAGCATATCAATGCCAAGAGACTCAACATCGATATTAAGATGTCCAACAGCCTGTACAGCATCTGTATGAAAAACGATTCCACGGTCTTTAGCAATCATTCCAATTTCGCCTATAGGCATAACAGTACCCACCTCATTGTTCGCAAACATAATGCTGATGAGTATTGTGTCTTCTCGTATTGCGTCCTCTACGCTTTTTGCACTGACCATAGCTTTATCATCAACAGGCAGAAAAGTGATATCAAACCCCTTGGTCTTTAGATATTCACATGTATCAAGCACAGCGTGATGCTCGACGGTAGACGTAATGATATGGCCTTTTTTTGCTGTCTGAGCTATGCCTTTTATAGCCCAGTTATCACTCTCTGTTCCACCCGAAGTAAAGTAAATTCCATCCCGGTTTGCACCTATCGCCTGCGCAACCTGTCCGCGAGCGATACTAATGGCCTTTTCCGCTTCTCTGCCATACCCATATGGAGTTGAAGCATTCCCGAATACATCTGTAAAAAAAGGCACCATCTTTTCCATTACACGTTTATCCGTATGCGTTGTTGCTGCATGATCCAAATATATATCCATATTTTTACCCTAACACCTTACATTTTTTGCTTGCGGCTTAACGCTTGTTAGCCGATTATAGTCATCTACCATATCCTGAAGCGATATCGAATTAACAACATTAGCAAACCCGTCGTAAATCCGCTGCCAAATAATGTGCGTTGTGCAATGCCCAATGTTCTGGCAGTCAACCACGTCATCGCCCACGCATTCCGCTGGAACCAGCTCGCCCTCCAGCACCGTCAATACCCTGCCGACGGAAATATCATGAGGCTTTGCCCCAAGGTTATATCCTCCGCCTGCACCACGCGTACTCTCGACAAGCCCGGCGCCTTTCAGCTTTGAGAAAATCTGTTCAAGATACTGTTCACTTAGGCTCTGCGCGCCGGAGATCTGCTTAATGCTCAGCGGCCCTTCGCCGTACGCTTTTGCCAGCTCGAACATCGCTCTTAAACCGTATCGTCCTTTCGTTGAAATAATCAACTTGCCACCTCATTCCTTAAACCAGACCATTAATTCCGAGTTGTTTGATCAGAATTATGTTATTATATCATAGTAATTTTGTCAAGATTATTTTTTGTTATCTGCCGATAAATATTCTGGAAAAAAATACACCGATGGGGCGTTCGGTGTGTTTTGATTCTATTAAACATTGTGATCAATTATTCAATCTTAATTCGCTTTGAATCATCGATCCTCTTTTGCCTTGGTACAGAGATCTTGAGCACACCGTTGTCAAGCTTTGCATGAATCCCTTCTGAGGTTGCATCACCAAGGTAAATATTGCGCCGCATAGAACTGTATCGTCTCTCGCGATGGATATAGTTCTTATTTTCCTGATTGATGTTATCTTCCCTATTAATGGCGATGCTTAAATTGCCATCCATTAATTCAACGGTAATCTGTTCTTTGTTAACGCCAGGCAGTTCGGCCTCTACCAAGTATTCTTTTTCTGTTTCCTGGACGTCAACATTAAAAGTATCCCTTGCAAACCGGCGCCCCGCAAACCATGGATCATTAAAAAAGCTGTCAAAAAAGCCATAGAAGTCATCGGTGTTCGTCAAACCTTTGTTTCTCCAGTTAAATGGTACTAAATTGGCCATCAACATCACTCCTTTGCCTTATCTATTTAGTATATATATACTGCTTTGTTAGCACTCTGGCCCCTAGAGTGCTAATTATTATATGCCGCGTCTGTATTTTTATGTTAGTATCATGTACAAAATGTTTGTAATTATTCATAGCAAATGAAAAAGGGCATATATCTAAACGATTTTACTGATTTCTGTCCGTAGCTGCTTGATGATTCGTTTCTCGAGTCGGGATATATACGATTGCGAAATGCCGAGATAGTCTGCAACCTGTTTTTGTGTCTTCTCTTTTTGCCCATTTAGCCCAAAGCGCATTTCCATGATCATCTTTTCCCGTTCACAAAGTTGCGCTATGCATTCATTCATAAGATCCTTTTCAACGCCTCCTTCAATCTCGGTGTAAACCACATCCGGTTCGGTGCCGAGTATGTCAGAGAGCAATAGCTCGTTTCCATCCCAGTCGACATTTAACGGTTCATCAAAAGAAACCTCATATTTTAATTTCGCATTTCGCCTCAGGTACATTAATATCTCGTTTTCAATGCATCGTGAGGCATATGTCGCGAGCTTGATATTTTTATTCACATCAAACGTATTCACGGCTTTAATGAGTCCTATAGCACCGATTGATACAAGATCTTCGATGCCGATACCGGTATTCTCGAATTTGCGCGCAATATATACAACAAGCCGCAAATTACGTTCAATTAGCACGCGTCTAACCGACTTGTCTCCTTTCCCCAGCAATTGCAACAGCATCATCTCTTCCTGTTGTGTCAGCGGTGGTGGAAGTGCTTCGCTTCCGTTGATATAATCGGCGTTTGTCGTCATTCCCAGCCGGACTAAAATCCATGTGATTATCCTGTGTGCCAGAAACCTTTTCATTTTGTGCTCCTTTCAATAGATCATCCATTATGATATTACCGACAATTGCACCATACCCTCCGGCGAGGGTACCTTTTGCAACACACACCACCGCTTTTGTTGCTGTATTGGCACCTCTCAGCTCTATCCTGTCTATCTCTATGCCATATAAAACGCTTTCACCAATTGCGGTCGTGCACGCAATAATTCGGAGGCGGTCAGTTTGAGTTATTCCCCGGCAAAGCATTAGATCGATCGTATCGTTGTCAAACAACGCTTTTGCGATGCCTTTAGTGATCAACACAACACCATATCCGGTTAACGGTTCTGTCAACATATTACCCGTGTCGATATAGGCCCGGACATAAACCTTCCTTGATCCGTATATCAGAACGACATCTGTGCTGATACGCTCTCTTTCAGATAGGCGCTTTCGTATTCTGCCAAAAACACCTATCAGCACGGCACCTACAACACAACCTAATAATATGTACCTTAGAAAAGGCCTAACGACAATTGACGTCCCATATGTTACCGGATCACCGAAACAAAACATGCACGCGTATATTGAACCGGCAAAGACAAAAGTCGTAACATAAAACGTGCAAATATTTTTTAAAAAACTCCTTTCTTTTTTTATATAAAAAGCAATGCAACACATCGCAAAACTGACGGCAACTTTGGCGATCACCGAAACGGCAAAACCGCTTGTACCAAAAACTGCAGATGCGTATACGCCGCCAACGGCTGCGGAACAGACGTATCGGCCCCACTGTTTTTTTACTTTAGTCAACACCGATGTACAATGAATAATCAGTAAATTGATAATAAAATTATCAATAAATATAAGTTCAATATATACTTTTTGCAACCTCATCAAACACCTTCTCTTTTAATGTACATATTATATAACTACTGCATATCGATATATTGTAGAACTGCGTTTTACCTAAAAAAAAATATGGCGAATGAACAGCGAATAATTAATAAATACTGTGGCGAACATCAGGCAGTTATTAACGCTTTATTAATCAAAATAGCAAAAAACCGCTTTATAAAAACAGACGGCGCTATAGTGTGTTAATAACCGCTCTATTAATGGATGATAATAGAACCTCCTTGGCGTTTTTTGCAGTTTTATTTCTGAGGTTGCTGATTTCTTTTGGACTACATAAAAATTAATATGGATAAAGTAATGTTATCAGTTTTGCGGGTCTTAACATAAAAAACGTCATAACGATGTGACCCCAAAGGTTTAGCCGCTGGCACAAAGCCTGCGAGTTTGAGCATCTTCACCGCTGTTTTAATAGTAAATATCCGTCAGAGCTTGCATGTTGATATTTTAAAAGCGCCGTTGTCTATTTTTATAATACCAACAGAAGGCTTTCTTCCTCTCGGTTCACCGAGGCTGCCTGGGTTATATAGCATGATATTTTCAAAAAAATGTTCAGTGGTTTCGTGCGTATGGCCGAAAAGCACAATGTCCGCACCTTTTTCCAGTCCGTAAAGCCCCAGCCGTAAAATCGACATCTTAACGCTCTGCTGATGCCCATGCACAGCCAGAATCTTTTTATCCTCAACGTTAATTGTAATTTCTGTTTTGGCCGTTGTGGATATATCACAGTTGCCTTTAACGGCAAACACCTTGATAGCGGTAAGCTTTTTTATATACTCCGCATCCCTAACATAATCTCCAAGATGGATAATATAATCAACATCGCCGAATTTAGCCAGTGCTTTTGCAATATTTCCTTTATTACCATGGGTATCGCTCATAACAAGGATCTTTTTCATAATTGCCGCCGCTCTATCAGTTTTAGCTTAAGCAATTGAAGCGCCCGTGACCTGTGGCTCAAGCTGTTTTTTATTTCTGCAGGAAGCTCACCGAATGTCTGTCCGAGCGCACTAACATAAAACAGCGGGTCATATCCGAATCCTCCTTGGCCTCTTTCACTCTCTGTAATCGTTCCGTCAACCGATCCGCACGCTGTTAAGACCTCACCGCCCGTAACAAGCGCGACCGAGCACACAAACTTTGCGCCGCGATCCTTTATGCCCGCCAATTCCTTAAGTAGCTTTTCGTTATTATCCTTGTCCGTAGCGCACTCCCCAGAATATCGTGCGGAAAAAATACCCGGCGCACCGCCTAGCGCATAAACACACAGCCCGGAATCGTCAGCGAGCGTATCGCAGCCGGTGATCTTTGCGGCCTCAGTCGCCTTCTTGATGGCATTCTCTTCAAAACTCTGGCCGTCCTCAGCAACGTCAACGCAAACCCCCGCATCCTTCAGCGACAATATTTCGTCGTAGAACCCCCCAAAAATCGCCCTGATTTCATTGACCTTATCTGCATTGTTTGTTGCAATAATTAGTTTGCTCATAATACTTGTCCCAAAACTTATTAATAAATTTCCGGATGGATTCGATTCTATCTGTTGCGTATTCCAACAGCGTATCTGCCACCCTTTATATATCTCTTCCAAAAAGGGCCGTACACCGGCGGAAAACATCACGGTGCACAGCGCCCTTGCATTCTCCATTCATCAGCACAGCGCCAATGTTTATCATAAACGATTTAAAGTATATCCCTAAACTCTCTTTTCAACCGTCCGTTCTTATTACCTATTAATACCTTTATTTCAAGGTGTTTACAAAATCCGGATATGCCATCGTCGTCTCAGAAGTTGACGAATATTCCTTTCCATTTACCAGTATACGCACCTCATCGATATTGTCAAACTGCGTGAGTGTCAGCATAATGCATTTAAGCAGTTTTTGTTCTTTTTCTGGATATTCGCTGATTTTTGAGAATGCCTCTGAAAATTCTATCGTGGCAACACCGTTTTGATCTACATTAACATTCAGCAACTGGGTCCCTTCAGGGAAAAGATTCTTCAGCCCACCACTTCCGGGCCCTTTTAGTAGCTCATTCATTGCAACGAAAGCATTCGCCTCGCCACCGACATATTTTGTAACTGGGACAATCGCACTTCCAGAAGCGTCCTCAAAATAAAGCAGGATTTTTGATGCATTTGCAAGATTCTCGGATGAAAGATTGCTCATCACATTAAGATCAAACGTACCGAACCCCTGGCTGATATCAGTTCCGTTCGGAAGCACTCCGTCAACGCCCTCCTGATGAATAAATACGGTATCGATCGTCGGGAATTCGGTCAGCGTATTGACCAGTGCAATCACCTTGTTCATCTCGCCAATGGCGTCATTTGCCGCAATGGCACCTTTGCTAAGTTTGATAGTTGCAACGCCTTCCTTGATGTTTAAAGAAAGCTCGGTATCTTCGGCCAATATCGGATTGAGCCCCATATATTCCATCTCGGCATCCGTATCAACATTTGCCTTAAGCTCGGATACCGCCGCGGCGCCGATACCCTCAACCCATTTTATCTCTTTCATCACAGGCACAATGTATCCATAATCGTTTTCAAGATATAATACTGTCTGTCTCATATTTTTATCCGCAACGTTGATTGCCGGGATCTCTTCGTAAGGCTCTTCCTCCTTCTTACCGCCACAACCAGCGAAACATAATAACAATATGCCTGCGATCATAATCACCGCGATCATTTTTTTAAGCATAGCTATTCCTCCCCTATTCTCTTTTTATAAATATATTAGGGGTGTTATTCGCATATGATTATGTCTCAATTAATTTGTAATTACTGCATCGAATGTATACTCTTGCATGGATAAAGAGAGAATGACATAACAAATATCGCCTTAAGCAGCAACATAAAGTGGTAGGTTTATTTCTCGTTTGGATTGATGTGCACCAAAACATCAATCACATCAGGAAACTCAAACATAATCGCTGATTTAACTTCGTCGCCGATTGCATGGCCTTCTTCTACTGAAATGTGCCCATTTACCTCAATTGCGACATCCGTCAGCAGCCCCCGGCCCATCTTTCTGCATTTTACCCAGTCAAGCTTGCTCACACCCGCGGTTCTTACCGTTATTTCCCTAATGCTGCTTACAACCTCTTTTTCTGGCGCAGCGTCAAGCAACATCTTGCTTGCCTCAGTTATGATTTCCGCAGCAGTTTTAACAATAAAAATGCTGATTACCGCTGCAATCACTGGTTCAGAATATAATAACAGAAAAGAAATGCGAAAATGTTGTCCGACTAACGCCAGTGCAATAGAGAGAATTGCGCCCGACGTTGCGAAGATATCATTTTTATGATCTTTTGCATTCGTCACGATCGCAATGGAAGCCAGCCGTTTTCCGGCGGCGTTGGTTTTTTTGAACATGATAATTTTGACGATAACCGAAAGTAATGCTGCTACTAGCGCAAATAGGCTTGGCGGCACCGGACTTTTATTGATAATAGCCAAAACAATATCCCGCAGCAAAAACCCGATGCTGATCAATATCATAATACCCACAACCAGTGATACAAGGGCTTCCATCTTGCCGTGGCCGTAATGATGGTCTTCATCGCGCGGTTTTATTGCATAGCGCAGTCCTAGCAGCACAACGAAGGAACTCATCACATCCCCCGCTGAATTAACCGCATCCGCCTTCAGAGCGGAACTGCCCACAATCAGCCCTACAGTTCCTTTGAGTAGCAGTAAAAACAAATTGCCAACCAGGCAAAAAGTAATTGTTTTCACACCTTCGTCTTTTTGCATACTTGCCATCTCAATTAATAGCTCCTGCATTCTAAAACAATTTTAAACTGAATCCATTATATCTTATTTCCGGAATATATAAAGCCACTTTGTAAATAAAACGGCAAATAAAAAGGGCCTGCTGCAGCCCTTTTTATTTGTTATGCTCTTTCCATATAATCACCGGTACGCGTATCGACACGGATAATATCCCCCTGATTCACAAACAACGGCACCATAACTTTCGCTCCAGTTTCAAGAACCGCAGGTTTGTTGCCTGCCGTCGCGGTATCACCCCTAAACCCTGGCTCCGTCTCGGCAACCTGCAATTCGACAAAATTTGGCGGATCCACAGAGAAAGCTTCGCCTTTAAAGAATTTGATCGTTGCTGTCATATTTTCTTTAATAAAATTCAATGCGTCTTCTACCTGAGACTTATTAAGCGGAAGCTGCTCGAACGTCTCGTTATCCATAAAATAATACAGCTCACCATCGCTGTAAAGATATTGCATTTCCTTTGTTTCCACATGCGCTTTTGGAAACTTCTCAGCGGGGTTAAAGCTTTTTTCAAGCACGTTGCCCTGCATGACATTTTTCATTTTTGTACGCACAAATGCAGCGCCTTTTCCAGGCTTGACATGCTGAAAATCTACAATTACCCATACCTGACCGTCAATCTCTATTGTGAGGCCTTTTCTGAAATCTCCGGCTGATACCATCTTATACCTCCATACTATAATATGATTATATCACGCGGCGCGGTCGTCAAATTGATATACCCGCCGTCCTTTATTACACACAAATCTTCTATGCGCACACCATATTCGCCCTTAATGTATATGCCCGGCTCAACGGTTATAACCATACCGGAAGTCAGCACGGCTTCCGACGTATGATTCATGGACGGCGCTTCATGGATAAAAAGCCCTACGCCATGCCCAAGCCCGTGACCGAACGCATTCCCATACCCCATCTCGGTGATATAGTTCCTCGCGACAGCATCGACGCGTCTTGCCTCGATACCGGATGTCAGCAAAAGTAATGACTTGTCCCCTGCGCGTTTCACTATATCATATACTGTTTGCCCAGCTTTGTCCATATGCGAAATCGCGATAGTCCTGGTAAAATCCGAGCAGTACCCGTCAAATTTGCAACCATAATCGAGCGTCACAAAATCACCGTGACTCAACTTTCTATCCGTTGGTGTCGCATGCGGCAGGCTTGAATGAGGCCCCGAAGCCACAATGGGCGCAAAAGCGCTGTCCGCACCGTGCGTGTTCATATAGTAGATAATCTCCGCTTTGATGTCGTTTTCGCTGACACCCGGGCGGATCAACTGACAGATATGCGCAAACAGCTTGTCGTTGTGCTCAGCACCTTTGGCAATTGCGGCTAGTTCATCCTCTTCCTTGACGCTTCGCTGTAATGATATTTCGGAAGAAATATCGATAATGTGGGATTCGTCAATATGCTCGCTATAGGCTTTATACGCCATATATGAAACTCCAGCCAAATCGATGCCCAGCCGTTTTACGTTTTCTTTCTTTACATATTCAAATATCGTTTGTATTCGCGCTGTATCCTTTGTTTCAACAATGTTAAAATCAGTTTCATCCTCAGCCTGTTCTGTGTAACGAAAGTCTGTAAAAAATATTTCGCCGTGCTGCGTAATCAATACCTGGCTGCTCGTACCGGTAAAACGCGAATAGTACTTAACATTCTCTGCTGTGGTAATCAACGCCGCGTCGACCCCATGCCGCTGCATCGCTTCTCTGAGCTTTTGTAACCTCATAGTTTATTTAATTCCTCCAAATATACCCTTCTCATCTCTGCAGCGTCTTCCGCCATTGTTCCTTTAGATTCGCATATCAGCACAGGCTCAAGGCCGCGTTTAACAATCAACTTTGCAAGAGGCGTAAAATCCGGCCCAAATTCGGTATCTGCAAATGTCCTGTGCATCCTTTCTCCCGCTGCTGTAAATTCGATCCGAGAAAAATGGGCATGAAATCGTTTTGCCCGGTACTCTCCAAGGGTATCGGCAAGCTTGTCCAGAATATATGCGTAGTCTTCTTCAGTTCTGATGGCACCCCTGCCCCGTGCGTGCAGATGTCCGAAATCTATGGCCGGAACAATCCGCTCGTCAAGGCTGCAAAGAGAGATCACCTCATCCAAGTCGCCGATCTGTTTTATTCTACCCATCGTTTCAGGACATATTTCTGTTTCCCAAAGACCTTGTTCTTTCAGATGATCAACTGCAGTCAAAAGAGCCTTTTTTACCTGAGCAAAAGCGATATCGCGCTCTGCCTTACCTAAAGATCCGGGATGGAACACCACGCGCCGTGCCCCCATCCATTTAGCCGCAGCAGCCGACTCGGCTAGATAACGCAAGTTGGCTTTTGCCTTGTCCGGCTCTTCCGTAGCCAGATTGATGTAATACGGCGCATGCACGCTAAGTATCACGCCATTTTCCGCCGCTTTTTTTCCGATCAGCTCGGCGGTAGTGTGGGAGAGACGCACACCTCGGCCAAATGAATACTCATATGCGTCAAGACCCATATCTGCAATCCAGGCAAAAGCCTCATAGGTATGCTTGTACCCCTTCTTATAAAAACTATCTGAGTTGCCAGCAGGCCCAAAATGTATCATATATGTCTTAACTCCTTCAGGCCAATATTAAACCTTGTTTTGCTTAAAGTCCAGTGTTTTTTGCCAGCTCATCCGCGAGCTTTGCAATAGCTTTGCTTTCGATACGCGACACATATGACCGGGATATACCTGTCTTTTTGGCAATTTCACGCTGTGTCTGCGGTCGCATTCCGTTTAAGCCATAACGCATCTCGATCACGGCCTTTTCTCTTTTTGTCAGGCATTTTCCAAGTAGTCCATATAGCTTTTTCGTCTGTATGCGAAGCTCCGCCTGCTCAGAGACAAGGTCTTCCCGCGTACCCAGTATATCGATCAGGGAAATCTCATTGCCTTCTTTGTCTATACCTATCGGATCACTTAAGGATACTTCGCATTTCATTTTTTTACTTGACCTTAGCGCCATCAGTACTTCATTCTCAATACATTTTGCCGCATACGTAGCAAGCTGTGTGCCTTTTTTGGGCAGAAACGAGTTGACGGCTTTAATCAGTCCAATTGTGCCGATAGAAATCAGATCGTCGCCTGAAAGCGAAGTGTTTTGGTACTTTTTTACGATATGGGCAACAAGCCTTAAATTATGCTCGACCAGCTTGTTTTTCGCTTGTTCATCACCCTTTGCGCATTTTAACAGGCATTCCGTTTCTTCCTCTTTGGTCAATGGTTTGGGGAACGTTTTACCAGAAGAGAGATATCCCGCAAAAATAAGCAGGTCTTTTATGATACTGATAAATTCGAACATAGAAAGCCTCCATATTAATGGTTCTTTCTATGTTTATGAAAAAAAAAAGCGCCTAATCAGCCAAATATAAACTTTTTACTAGAACCGTATTTTGGTACACGCTTATGTGCATGCTTTCATGTTCAAGTTCGTAAGGTCTATTAGGCTAACCCGGCTCCCATATCAAAAGGCTATCTAGCTGCCCTCTGCTAAACATCCTAACAGATAGAAAAATTTATGTCTTTTAACAACCCAAAACTTTTGGTTCTCTCAAAACTTTTTTTCAAGCCTATGTTCGGTTAAATCAGCTATTTTTTTTATACGGTCGTTGACCATATTGTGAAAACATACCGGCAGATGATCCCCATGGCCTCTGTGTACAATCACGCACGAGCGGCACTCGCCATGAAGAGTACACGCCTCTGTACACGGGCAATGATCTGCTACAGTCTCATCCACCTCTTTTAAAAATTCGTGCTGTAGCCGCATCCCTTTGTCTTTGTCTCCGGCGAGACAATGATTAAGCGCTTCAATCTCCTTGTTGTTATTGTCTATCATTTTCAGAACCCCTTATATATTATTTGGAACATCAACGGTTTCCCGTTTTGTTCTCAGCATATCTCCTGGCTGCAAATCAAAAGGGCAATTGATAAAAAGTGCCTCCTTTGGATGCGGAGCGCTATCACGGCGTTCTTGGTCCTTTGTCAATATTTCATTAACGGTAAATATACCATTGATTGTAGGTGACAGTACGTCAAGCTGATCACCAACCAAGAATTTGCCTCTTTGTTCAATCAGTATACGCCCATGCGTGTCTCTCTTTTCTCTGACAACACCTACAAAATCGTATATACGCCTGGGTTTGCTATGCAATATATCCTGTCCTTGATCTCTTGGGTCGCCGTAATAGAACCCTGTCGTAAAGGCACGGCTACCCGCTTTGTTCACCTCATCTAAAAGCGCTCGGTCAAATTCTTTATCTGCGGCAAGATTGTCGAGCGCACGCCGGTAAGCGTGGGTCACGCACGCTACATAATACGCAGACTTCATCCGTCCTTCTATCTTCAACGATACCACCCCCACATCGGTCAGATCGCGAAGATGGGAAAGCATATTAAGATCCTTAGAATTAAAGATATATGTACCGCGATCATCCGAAAATACGGGGAAATATTCTCCATCGTACCCTTTTTCACTGATATAATATTCCCATCTGCACGGCTGCGCGCAGGCACCCTGGTTGCTACCTCTTCCTGTAAAATAATTGCTTAAAAGACACCGCCCCGAATACGATATGCACATCGCGCCATGGACAAACGCTTCGAATTCGAGCGTTTCGGGAGTATTTTTCCGGATATCGGCAATCTCTTGCAGCGATAATTCACGCGACAAAACAATACGCGATACACCTTGGGTATGCCAAAACAATGCACTATGAGAGTTGGTGGTATTGGCCTGCGTGCTCAAATGAATGCAAACCTCTGGTGCAACGCGACGGACGACGCTCAAAACACCGGGATCGGAAATGATAAACGCGTCAACGCCCGCGTCTTGGAGTCCCGCTATATATTCTTTAAAGCCGTCAAAATCGCGCTGATGAAACACCGCATTTAAAGTAATATATATGCGTTTGCCGTGGCGATGGATATATTGAGCTGCCGATTTGATTTCTTCTAGAGAAAAATTATCCGCAAATGCGCGAAGCCCATACGCTTTTCCCGAAGCGTATACGGCATCCGCACCAAAATATACCGCAGCCTCAAGGCTTTCTCTGCTGCCGGCCGGTGCAAGAAGTTCAATTTGTCTCATACGCATCGCTCTGAGTCAATTGATTAAACGCTTGTTTGTTGGCATTCTGTTCTTTAAGTGTTTTTGCAAACACCAGCTCACCCGTTTCAGGGTCTTTATTACAAAAAT
>JBMNOU010000126.1:0-3034 GCA_050943215.1 Christensenellales bacterium
CACATAATATTTTTTCAACCTCATCCATTGTTCTTTTAATTGTCCATTTATGAACAATAGATTCACATTTTTTAATGTTTTGAATACGGCTTTGGTTGTTTTTAAATCTGCTATCTCGTAGTATATCTTCTCGGTTAATAGTCTTACATAAAGCTTCAAAATGTGAATCATTTCCGGCATGAATAAAAACATAGCCGTCTTTAGTCCGGAAAGTATTAACAGGGCAAGCAACTTTATCTCTATTACCTGTTTTGGGGGGTATTTCACCTGTTGCATCACATAGCGCAGGTATGGCACCTAAAACAGAATATAAACAATCAAGCATAGATAAGTCAATTTTTTGTCCTTCGCCATTTTTTTGCCTGTTAAATAAAGCAACCATTGTGCCAAAAGCTGCGAAAATACCAGTTAAAGAATCTGCAATATAAGCACCAGATAAAATAGGTTCCATTTTTTCTTTACCGGTAATACTCATTAAACCCGACATAGCCTGAATGATCTGGTCAAAAGCAGCTCTGTTGCGGTATGGGCCGTCCTGTCCGAAACCCGAAATAGATGTGACAATTAAGTTTGGATTGATTGTATCTAAAACTTCATCTGTTAAACCTATTTTTTCCAGTGTTCCAGGTTTATAGTTTTCAACAAGAACATCAGCTATCTTTATTAAATCAAGTAAAATATTTTTCCCTTCGGGTGTTCTTAAATTGATAGAAACACCCTTTTTATTTTTATTATAAGTAGTAAAATATAAACTCTTTTTTTTATAGAATGGCCAAAAACTTCTTGAAATTTCTCCAGATCCTATAGTTTCAACTTTGATTACTTCTGCACCCATATCTCCAAGAAGCATACTACAAGTTGGTCCTGAAACAAAACGTGTCAAATCAATTACCAAAACACCATTAAGTGCTCCTGAGTTGCTCATATTACCTCCAAAATAAAGAATAAATTTATAAAGTTGCTGGTTGTTGCGTAATTGCAGCATTAAGCCATTTGCGTTTGGGGTCGATTCTTTCACGGATTAATTTTAAATCTTCTTCAGTCGGAGCCATTGTAAAGGGCACATTTTCAGGAATTTGAATGTCAAAACCCGTATTATCTTTTATTTCTTCGACAGATGAAATAGGATGTATGCTTTTCACTCGCATCAAACCATTTTTAGGGTCAAAATCCATAACACCCAATTCAGTAAAAACATAAGTTAATCCCCCTCCGGAAAGTCCTTGTCGGTTATTATGGCCTGCACCTGAAATAAAATCAACTTTTTCAACAAAAGTTCTACGATCATGACGAAATACACCATATGTTTTTTTTGCAAATGCACAGTGATCTGGTTGGGCCAACGAACCAGGAAATCTTACGGAAGGTTTTTTATAATCACCAATACAAACTACATTTGTATTACCGTATTTATCAATTTGAGGGGCACTTATAAAACCAATATCCATTCTTCCACATTTAAAAATACTCAAACAATCAAACGAAGAAATTTGAGATCTTGAAGGCCAAGCTAAAAGATCAGGTTCGAAATTTGTTTCAGGAATATCTTCGCTATCTAATTTCGTATCTATTATAGAACCAAAACAAAGCGTAAAATCTGGTGCATGTCGTAATTGGGCAATCCTTGTTGCCACAGCTGGCAGACCAACTGCTCTAATATAAGCTTTTCCACCAGTGCCAACACCGACAAAACCACATATATCATCACTTGCAATTCTACGTGATATTTCTACGGCTAATAGTTCTTCCAAAGTATAATTTGTTTCCATATTTTCTACCTGCACTTTCAATTAAATATTTATTTAAAAATATTACATGCCTTTTTCAGGTACCCATCCCAATTACCTGTATCGATTATAAACTCCTTAATATATTTTTTTATTCCCTCGGCGCTAGAGCTATAGCTTTGATAAATACGCCCATGTTCAATATCATAATCATAACGTGCGTCACATGAATTTGGATGCGCACCGTAGGGGGCAAGACATACATTATCCAAGAAAAGTTTTGGCAATACGGTATCTTCTTTATTTTTTATAATTTCATCATCTGATACTATTTCTTCAACTGAGACAATAATATGTTTTGATGCTTTGCATATTATAATATCTGGTTCGTTTTCCATCATGCGTATACGATCAAGCTGTACGTTACCATATTCATCAGCCCGTGACGCATGCATTAAAGCATAGTCAGGTTTCCATGCTTCCATTGCAACATATCTTTCTTTTGTAAACGGGCATAAAATTTCAGTCTGATATTCTGGTTGGATTTGAAGACTAGTATTTAATGGTGTTTTAGATATTGCAAAAGAATGACCTTGATAACCTGCAAAAAACCGATCTAAAGCTGTTGTTTCAGTATGATCGATATAACATATCGTACCTTCCTGACAAGAACGTCTAAAATTCAATGCAGAACCTAAATTACCCATGCCTACATATGAAGAATTTGCCTCTTTAACACAACCAGCTCCAATAAGTAGGTCAAAATCAATACTGTTGTTCCAACCATAAATTATTAAATCTCTTTTATCTTGCCGGATTAATTCGTGGACCAATGCCATAGGATGTCTTCGGGTAAAGGAACCACAAATTGCAACTTTCGAGCCATTTGGAATTTGTTTAATTGCATCACTTATGCTTATAAGCTTTGATTTTTTCATGATAACACCTCATTAATTGCATAATAAAATATAATATTATGATAATATTTTTTAGTAAAAACTATTAGGGGTCTTATCTACCGATGATAGGTGGAGCGATACTGATTTTGACTCCATCTTTCAAAGGGATATCAATGTGCCATTTTCTCGATATATCTTCGTGTGAGATCTGATAATGTTTCATTATTATTGTTGGATTCATTATTCAATTTTTAATATGTTCCAGTACAATCGCAGCCACCTTTTAGTTTTTTGATTTGACTACCGAAACCGGTACCGGTATCGGATATAAGTGTAAACTAAAATATTAATATTGTCAATATTAAAAATGAATAAAAATGATTATTACTATAAAGTTCTATATTATAT
>JBMNOU010000127.1:0-3025 GCA_050943215.1 Christensenellales bacterium
ATTGCCCAATTATGCGGTGTATCAATCGCAACAGTCTCTCGAGTCATAAACAATCCGGAATTGACCTCTCCCAAAACACGCAATTTGGTTATGAAAGTTATCGAAGAAAATAACTATGTGCCAAACCTTCTAGCCAAGAATATTTTTTCAAAACAATCAAACACGATTGCCTTATTTGTATATGAAATGGAGAATCCTTTCTTTTTGTACCTCATTAAAACTTTAAATCATCTTGCTTTTGACAATAAATATACATTAATTATCTGTAATACTGAAAATAATAAAGAACGCGAATTGGAATACTTAAGATACTGTCAAAGCACACGCGTCTTCGGGCTTATCATAACAGAAGGAACTTCATGGGAAACTTGTGATAAAGCCGCTTCTACCATGAAAATCGTTTTGCTTGACAGAATGGTTGAAAATTGCAGTTATCCTTCTGTCAGTTCGGATAATTACGGAGGTATTCAAAAAGCTATAGACTATTTAAATAATTTAAACCACAAAAAAATTGCTTTTGTTGCCGGAGATCAAAATGAATTCTCTTCATATGACCGATTAAATAGCTTTGTTTCAATAATGAAGAAAAAGGGATATGAATTGCCGAAAGAATATATATATTACGGTAGTTATAGTATAGAGACAGGCAGTCAGGCATTAGATCAATTTTTTTTATCAAAAGATAAGCCAACTGCCGTAATTTGCTCAAACGATGTGATTGCAAGGGGTATGATATATCGTGCTCAAACTTTGGGAATAAATGTCCCAAATGATCTGTCTATTATTGGTTTTGATGGTGTCCCTAACCAATTTATATATCCAAAACTGACTTCAATCAAACAGGATATCGAAACAATATCACATACGCTCATTGAAGAAGTGGCAAGCAAATCTTTACATTCCAAGCGGCATATTGTTCCGGTAAACCTCGTTATTGGCGACACATGCAGAAAAATATAATAATAAATAAGGAGCCATTAAGGCTCCCTAAGGTATATAGTACTGGCGCGACTTTCTCATATAGTTTCTAATTTTACAACCCCTACCTGTTTTGGTTTCTATCGTTGTTATTTTGATTATTCTGCCGGTTATTCTGGTTCCGGTTGTTTTGATTATTGCGTTTGTTTTGCTGATTCTTTTCCAGATCCCGATTGTTTTGTGAATTTTGTCGGTTTCTCTGGTTACTGTTTTCCATTTATATTTTTCCTCCTTTTTTATATATGATTATTATTTGAGGATTGGGGAAAAAATATTCAAAAATATATTTATTGATTTTCGAAATAGCGCAATGGAGTATAATCAAACATGTTGATTAAAAATGCTAAAATTCTTACAATGACAGAAAAAAGTTATACATCAGGGTGTATTCTTGTAGAAAATAATATAATTAAAAAAATATCGGAGAAAATTAATGAACATGAAAACAATGATGATGTGATCATTGATGCAAAAGGTAACTGGGTAATGCCAGGCCTTATTGATGCCCATTGCCATATTGGAATTCAGGAAGAAAAATCCGGAATAGAAGGTAACGATTGCAATGAGGTGACAAAGCCGATAACCCCGTACCTCAAAGCAATAGATTCTATAAACCCTATGGATGCGGCTTTTCATAATGCCATAAAGACGGGGATTACATCCGTTATGGTTGGACCGGGAAGTGCCAATGTTGTGGGTGGACAGTTTACTTTTATCAAAACGCATGGCAGAAAAATTGACGATATGATTGTTTTGGAACCTGCTGCAATGAAGGTGGCATTAGGTGAAAATCCTAAGAAAAATTACGGGGATAACAATATGATGCCCTCAACACGTATGTCTATTGGCTCTATGCTCCGGGAAGAAATATTTGAAGCAAAACAATACGCAAAAAGAAAGCAAGAAGCCGTCGAAAGGTTTAAAGAAGAAATACGATTAGAATGCTGGTTGCCTGTTGTCAACAATCAAATACCTATAAAAGCCCATGCACACCGCGCAGATGATATTTTAACCGCTATTCGGGTAGCTAAAACTTTTGATTTGCAATTGACACTTGATCACTGCACAGAAGGACACTTAATTGTGGAAGAAATCAAAGAAAGCGGTTTCCCTGTCATTTTAGGTCCGAGCTTAGCTTCACGAAACAAAATCGAAGTGCAGTACATGGATTTTAAAACAGCTGGCATACTAAGCAAATCTGGGATAAAGATTGCAATTATGACAGACCATCCCGTTTCGCTGATTCAGTGCCTGCCCCTTTGTGCAGGCCTAGCTGCAAAAGAGGGTTTAGGTATTGAAGAAGGCTTAAAAGCCATCACAATCAATGCGGCCGAAATTTGCAATGTGTCATCAAGAGTAGGCAGTTTAGAAGTAGGAAAAGATGCTGATATTGCAATATTTAATGGAAATCCAATGGAGACATTTACCAATTGTCTATATACAATAATTAATGGTAAGATCGTTTATAAGGCAGATTAAAGCATCAATTAAATATTTATCTTTTTGCTTTTAGTGTTGAAAAAAGTTTTATATTGGACTTTGCAAGAGAGATAAGTTTACCCTCTAAATAGGTTAGATTTACATTCCTCCATTTTATTGGTAATAACATGATTTTCATCATCAGAGAATTCGGCCGTGCTGTTTGCAGGCTTTCTTTAACTTTTTGATCAAAAATCATTTGCCTTATTTTTTGCTTTTTCTCTTTATTTGTAAGCGTACAATTCTTATTGGTAACATTCTCCACGCAACCAATTATGCGTTCAACATACCTTCTTGCAAGAAATTCGCGGCTATTTTCATCATCGATTCCCCAATATTCGTATAGGGTAATCAGCCATTGGTGCTCTTCTTCTCTTTTTTGGTACATCGCGCTTACGTGTTTGGTTGTTTCAGATTCTGCACGGGCACGTATGAAGTGATAGTAGCGTTTAGAAGAAACAACAACTCGCTCTACATCTCGTATCACACTTAGATTAAAAGGGAAATCATCCCATATTGTTTTGGGGAATATAAAATTATTTTCGTTAATATATTCAGTAAGGTATAG
>JBMNOU010000003.1:0-71491 GCA_050943215.1 Christensenellales bacterium
AGCTACTATTTTTTTATACAATTTTGGCATTTAGCAGGAGTTTTAAAATCTTCTGAATAGTCCCTTAAGCTCTTAAATACACATGCTGTGGACAAACATGTGGATAACTGGGATAACTTTATACAGTTATTTGTCGTAAAATATACATTTATGTAATATTTCTTCGTCCGGTTTCAATTTTTATAAGTCAAAATAAAACAATTTATATACATAGCATATTAATAAAAATACAATCGCATCCATCTATTTAAGGATAATGTTTATATTATTTGGGAATGATAGTAATAGAATATTTTATTTGAGGCGGAAGATAAGATGAACGATACTCTCGATGAAATTAAAAGACAAATGCGGAATAAAAAAGGTGAGCATATAACGCTTCGGGCACGTAGTGGACGAAGAGGGGGTTATGAGCGTAGCGGCGTGATTGATGGATTGTATCCCGAAGTATTTACTGTGCTTGTTAAAGAAAGCGGGTATAAAAGACGATACTGCTTTTCCTACTCAGAGGTGCTTACCCGCCACGTGGAGATAGATCCATGTCCAGAACCTCTCCTGTCTCTGCATCCTGAAACATGAGCCAATAGCCTCTTGCATCGCCTGTTACACAGCGCAAATATGAGCCAAAACCCTCAAGCCAGATCGGCGGTGCCATTCCGTATTCGCCCGGGACGCCGAGCGCTTTCGCAACAACGGTGCTACCTTTGTATATCTTTCCGGATATATAATGCCACCATCCAGTAGGGCCGGGATAAGATATTTTTATCCATTCACTGTTCGGGAATACGGACGGAAACGGGTTTATCTTATCCTGCTTAACGACATGAGGACATGTATCACATATAAAATTATCTTGCTTAATGTCATAGCCGGCATTATTTTCAATAGATTGCTCAGCATATAAGGTATCTTCTTCGATTTCATTTTTGAGAGATGCAATATTTAATGTATCCGATTGTAAGGGCACACCTTTTATGAGACTTTTCGTTCGGGTTAATTTAAAGCGCTCAATGATTCTTGTCCAGTCTATTCCTGTCGACCGAAGGCAAAAAGAAAAATGATCGTTTCCTTTGTACACAATAGCCGCTCCTTTGATATTCTCAAGATTGATATCGTTTAATACCGTATTTAACTGACCGTCTACAATATCTCCTGCAAAGCATTCTTTGTCGTCTTTGAGAAAGAGATAAAGGCTATAGCCGCTGTCATTAATACAATCCGTAAGAAGTGTCAAGATAACGCCTTCTTTGGCCGATTGAAGCTTCAGTGTGCCGCCGTTTTTTCCCGGGTCTACGGTATGGCTGTCCCCCGGTTTTAGCAGCATTATTGATCTTTTGATACTTTCCATTGTTTCCTCCGTGTAATGCGGTCATCTTCGTAATATATATATTGGCAACACAAATAAAAAATGCCCCGAACGATAAATCGTGATTTGTTTCTGTTGAAACGAAAAAACAAAGCTTGATTTTTGAAAATGATATGTTATAATGTTTTTTGCGACTTTATAGCCCTGTTACTGAAATGGGTTTTTACGAATAGAGGTGAATGTTAATGAAAGAAGGAATCCATCCCGAGTATCACCAGTGTACGGTAAAGTGCGCCTGCGGCGAAACGTTCACCACTGGCTCGGTTAAAAAAGAGATGAAAGTTGAGATTTGCTCAAAGTGCCATCCGTTCTTTACAGGCAAGCAGAAGCTTGTTGATACCGGCGGACGCGTAGACCGTTTTAATAAACGGTACGGTATAAAATAGAACGTAATGGAATTATTTCAGACCGGATTCTCGGTCTGTTTTACTTTATACTGATATTATATTATACTTATTATAGTTGTATACCCAGTAACGAGAGAGGCTGATATAAAGATGAAGAAATCAAATATAGGCGGGCAGGGGGTATTGGAAGGCGTGATGATGCGTGCGCCTTCTGTATGTGGTCTTGCTGTAAGAAGGACAACGGGGGAGATCGTTTACGAAAAGGAATGTGTTACTTCCGCTACAAAAAAGAATAAATTCTATGGATTTCCGGTTGTCAGAGGCGTTGTCTCTTTTATCGATATGATGGCCTATGGTGTCAAAACGATTACAAAATCTGCAAAGCTTTTCGATGATACGGCGCAGGATTATAAGCCTTCTAAATTTGAGTCGTTTATTGCAAAAAAAACGGGTAAAGAAATCATGGATGTGGCTATAGTTTTTGCAGTTGTTTTATCTGTAGCGCTTGCTATCGGGATATTTTTTATCCTGCCTTCCATACTGGTTAACATACTACGGCCTTATATTGCGTCTCCTATTATTATGAATCTGGTTGAGGGGGGCGTAAGGATGTTGATATTTTTTATATACGTGATGCTGATCACTTTTTTAAAAGAGATCAAGCGTGTGTTTATGTATCATGGCGCAGAACACAAGACGATTAATTGCTACGAGCATGAAGAAGAACTAACGGTAGAAAACGTGCAAAAATTCAAGACATTGCATCCGAGATGCGGTACAAGCTATTTGCTGCTGGTAATGGTTATTTCGATACTTTTATTTTCACTGCTTGGATGGAGTCCATCATGGTATGCGCGAATTGGCTTAAGGCTACTGATGCTGCCTGTTGTTGCCGGCGTTGCGTACGAATTCTTGAAGTTCGCGGCAAGAGGAGAGTCGATGTTTTTTCGGATAATCCGCTGGCCCGGAATGATGCTGCAAAAGCTAACGACAGCGGAGCCGGAAGACAGCATGGTGGAAGTGGCGATCGTTGCGTTTGTCGCTGCCATGGATGAACTGGATGAAGCTGCGCTTTGCGATTTGGCAAAGAGTTTTCTAAGGCCAACAACAAATAAAGACAATACAAAAGAAAACCAGAAAAGTGAGCCGCAGCAGGCGCAAGGATAGGCGAATCATGACGGCAAGAGAGGTTTTTTTATCGGTTAAAAGTATCTTAAAGCATTCGGGGATAGCCGAGCCGGAAGCCAACGCAAAGGTGATTGTGGCACATGCACTCGGCATTAGCTTCGCAGACCTCTATTCCAATAAAGTTGTACCCGAAAGGCCGCTAAAAACCATTGACAATATGGTCCGTCGGTGCATCAAGGGTGAGCCGGTTGAGTACATAACGGGTAAAGCCTATTTCAGATATATCACGCTTAATGTGTCGCCCGATGTATTGATACCCCGAAAAGAAACGGAACTTGTTGTGCAGCGGGCAATCGACCTGATTCAAAACAACGGTTACCATACTGCGGCAGATATCGGAACCGGAAGCGGGTGCATCGCGATATCGTTGGCGACGGAAACACAGGCTTTGATTTGCGCGGTAGATATCAGTGAAAAAGCGCTGAAAATTGCTCAGCATAACGCTGTGATCAATGGTGTGGACCAAAAAATAAGCTTTCTTTTAAGCGATATGTTTAAATGCTTAACGGATACATATGATATAATGGTATGTAATCCGCCATATGTTAGCGAAAGCGAATATATGGCGCTTGATGACGGTATCAGGCTATATGAACCAAAGCTCGCACTAGCAGCCGGAGACGGACTTTCGTTTTACCGCCGTATTGTAAAGGACGGTTTGCGGTATATTCGATCTGGCGGTTCACTCGTTTTGGAAATCGGCTGCTCACAAGCAGCGAGCGTAATGGAATTGCTCGGGCAATATGGGTTTTCAGGAATCGAGTGTCAGAAAGATTATCAGGGGCGTGACAGGATTATTAGTGGCCGAAAAGATTGACATGGAGTACAATATGTTTGAAAAATTGGAAGAAATAAAAAAGAAATATACGGATCTTGAGGTTGAGCTGGCAAAGAATGAAGTTATCCATAACCAGGAGATTTATAAAAAACTCACAAAAGAACATTCTATGCTGGCAGAGATCGTTGCAAGATATGATGAGTATCTGGATAATAACCGGCAGATAAACGACCTTATGCCGATGATTGAAGATGATGATGCAGATATTGCTGCGATGGCGAGGGATGAGCTTTTTGCACTGCAGCAAAAGGAAAAATCACTTGTTGAAGACTTAAGGATATTGTTGCTTCCCAAAGATCCCAATGACGATAAAAACGTTGTTTTGGAGATCCGCGCCGGAACAGGCGGGGACGAAGCCGCGCTGTTTGGGGGAAGTTTGTTGCGGATGTATACAAGGTATGCAGAACGTGCGGGGTTTGCTATGGAAAGGCTCGCCTCCAATATGACCGAACTTGGAGGCGTCAAGGAAATCACATTGCTGATTTCCGGAAAGGGAGCGTATTCGCGGTTGAAATATGAAAGCGGTGTACATCGGGTACAGCGCGTACCTGAGACGGAGTCTTCGGGCAGGATACACACATCTGCGGCGACGGTTGCCGTTTTACCAGAGGCGGAGGATGTGGATATCGAAATCAATCAGAGTGATCTTAGGATAGACGTATACCGGTCTTCGGGAAACGGTGGACAAAGCGTTAACACGACCGATTCGGCCGTACGGCTTACACATGTGCCTAGCGGGCTTGTCGTTACGTGCCAAGATGAAAAGTCCCAGCTTAAAAACAAAGAAAAAGCGATGAAAGTTTTAAAAACACGGCTTTATGATATGGCAAAGCAGGCGCAGGAAAAGGAACTTTCTCAGAGCCGGAAAACACAGGTCGGCTCGGGGGATCGAAGCGAACGTATCCGGACATATAATTATCCTCAAGGACGCGTGACTGACCACCGCATATCGCTGACATTATATAAGCTCGATCAGTTTCTGGATGGTGATATGGATGAGATGATTAACGCGCTTGTCATGGAAGAAAAGACAAAGGCCTTATCTGCTCAGCAATAAAAATAAGTTTTACTTGTTAGATAATAAAAAAGGCTGCACCAGCAGCCTTTTTTATGCATTAATATTCTATTGAGCGGCTTTATATGCTTTCATTACGCACGGTTGATGCCGTGGACATTCCTTGCTTGTTTCGTGCACTTTGGAGTGATAGAAGTGGATACAAAAGTGTCCGGGGAAATCGTTGCCTTTGATAACATCCACCATATGTGGCATGCCATGCTGAGAAGCTGCGTATGTTACGCCGTTAATCGTGACCCAGATCGGGCGTCTGTTCCATGTCCATCCGCCGCCGAAGATCTTTTTCATTGTGGCTGTATCTTTTGCCGTCAAGGGTTCGCAGTCCGCGTGATACCATCCGCCAAACCGGTATGCTGTATACTGCAATCCGGTTTTTACATCCGTAACAAGCGCATTTGTCCCCTTTTTCCATTTCCTGCCGATTTCGTCCCATGAGGATAACTGAACCTGCCCTTCAATGCCCGCCATTTTTGCGGCATTCGTCTTGATATCATTATCGCCGTATAAGAGCTCAAGCGTCGCTTCGCCGACAATGCCATCCTGGGATATCCTGGCCTCTTTTTGGAATGCTTGGATTGCTAACAGCGTAAGATCTCCGTAGTATCCGGTTATCGGTCCCGAAAAGAATCCCCGTGAACGTAGTTCCCGCTGCATATCGGCAATCGCGACACCTTCCATACCGGGCTTTAACAATGCGGACGTTGATTTCGTCGTACTCAATTTAATAAAATCTTTGTAAACGTACCCTTCATTGTTATTTGATTTGGCATAATACCAATCACCGATGATATCTGTTATTGTGACGCCCTCACCCACATCGAGATCGCAGACGATATCGCTGTATTCATTGGCATAGAGCCTGACGTGCAGGCCGTCCTCGACTACGTGCCCGATTACAGTATCTATAGAAGAAAGAAAAATATACTCACTGCTGACATATCCTCTATAGTTGCCGAATATCACACGGTACCAGCCGGGCTGCTCTTCACAGTATACACCAATCCGTGCACCATTCTTCAGAACCGTTACGACAGGTGAATCGGTTGTTGGGCGAAGGCGCAAATTAACATCCTCGGCGATGACTGTAGCTTCTTCAAAATAGCTTTCGCTTGCATGAGCCGCAGTGATAGGGAATAACGTTACGATAATCACCGCGCATACAAAGACCAATAAAACCCTTTTCAATCTTTCGTACCTCTGAGTTTTCATATAAGTCATATCGATATGTGTATGGTTATGTTAAAAAGCATAACAGAAATCTTTGATGAATTCAAACGCCTTTTAAGCGGATAATTGAAAGATAATCAGCGCAATCGAAAGGCAGGTTAAAATGTTACGCATATATTACAAATACATAATTAAATTGTAACAAAACAACCATTTATGGTGATTTTATTGTTTTAATGGCTTCAATATATTGTTTTAAGTGAATGATATCCTGCATATACACCGATTTTAACGATGGATTATAAATCACGCTGGCCGGATGATATAGCGGAAACAGTATAAACGTATGGGATAGCGCCGATGCGGCGGTGGGCACCGCATGATAAGTTCCGATCGTTGCTTTTCGGTTTTGAAGAATACATCTTAAAGGGACATTGCCCAGTGTGACAACAATTTCTGGGGACACGGCTTCGATTTCGCGCAGCAGATGGGGAAGCATGCACGCAATTTCGCCGCTTGTGGGCGGACGGTTTGACACGGTACCCTTTGCACTAATTTTATACGGGCGAAACTTGACGACGTTTGTAATATAGATATCTCTTCTTGCCTGACCCAGTTCATATAAAAAAACATCTAGGTTTTTACCAGCCTGGCCGACAAAGGGTTGGGACAGCCGCGTTTCTTCTGCGCCCGGCGCTTCACCTATAAGCATAATGCGCGCATTGGTGTTGCCTTCCCCGAAAACCATATCGTTCTCGGATTTCTGATAGGCTGTTGCAGCCTCAAGCATATTGCTGAAAATCGTTTTAAGGCTTAACTTTTTCATGGGCTGTATATCTCATCGTATTTTGCTTTTATTGCCAAAAGATCGGTATATGTATCCTTTTTCCACAGCTCGTTACGAAGAAGCGCGGCGGGATGGTATGTGGGAATGATATAAAAATCCTTAACCTTGTGCCATATACCCCTGTCTCTTGTAATTCTGATTTCCTGACCGAGGATATAATTAGCAGAGACTCTGCCGAGGCAGACGAGAATTTTTGGTTTGATCATTGCAACCTGTGACCGAAGATATCCGATGCATGCCATTGCCTCATGGGGCAATGGGTCTCTATTGCCCGGCGGTCTGCATTTAAGAATATTGGCAATATACACATCGCTTCTGCTAAATCCGATAGAAGAGAGCATCTTATCCAAAAGCTGCCCGGCTTTGCCCACAAAAGGACGGCCAAGCTCATCCTCGTCGTGCCCCGGGCCTTCACCGATAAACATAATGCGGGCTCCCAGATTGCCTTCGCCCAAAACGATGTTTTTCCGGGTTTCATGCAAAGCGCATTTTTGACAGTTTATAATGTCGTGATGTAGTTTTTGAAAGCTTGTATACATATATTTATTATACCGTAATATCTGGCCGTTCTCAATAAAACAATTGACTTTTAATAACCGGTTAAATGTGAAAACCCAAATTTCATAATTCTTTCAAATTTTCAGGTATGATTTTTATTGAATATCGTTTATAATAATGAATATCGTTCATAATAATGATTATACAAATATAATACATATATATCATTGTTATTGGTGGTTATATAAAAGTAAAGGGTGCTTTTCGTTTTGGAACAAATCATTAATGCGATAATGAATAGCGTTGCGGATTTTAGCGTTATCGATATAATCGATATACTGCTTTTGTCAATCGTTATTTATTGGCTATTAAAGCTTACCTCCAGAACACGTGCGATGCAGGTATTAAAAGGACTTGGAGTTATACTGCTTGCGGCCTGGGTAACAGACTTTTTAGGCCTTGTGGGCACGACATGGCTATTAAACTACGTTCTGACCGCAGGCGCCTTGGTTATCGTCATTATTTTTCAGCCTGAAATTCGGCGCGCGCTGGCTAGGCTGGGACGGGGCAGGATAGATTTAAGCCCATCGCAGTCTACATATGCGCAGGAGAACGTGGATAGGATATTGCGGGCGGTTTTAAGCTTGTCCAAAAAACGCGTGGGCGCACTGATCGTCTTTGAAAGAAAAACGGGATTGAGAGATGTGATTGAAAGCGGGACACATATTGGTGCGGAAATATCATCCGAATTACTTGAAAATTTGTTTTTTACCAATTCTCCTCTTCATGACGGTGCGGTCATCATAAGGGAGGATCGGATTGAAGCAGCAGGGTGTTTTCTTCCCCTTAGTGATAACAAGCAGATCGGGCAGGAGCTGGGTACGCGTCACAGGGCTGCGCTGGGTATATCTGAGGTTTCTGACAGCGTGACGCTAGTGATATCCGAAGAGACGGGTGTGATATCTTTGGCACAGGATGGAGGCCTTATTCGTTATCTTGATTCAAAATCGATAAAAGACCTTTTAGAAGATTTATATATGATAAAGCAATCTACAAAGTTCATGAGCCTTCGAATTAAGCGAAAGGGGCGTGAGACGGAGTGATAAAATATTTAAAAATATTTTGGAATATCCTTCGGAGCAATTTTTTGCTGAAAATCATGGCGTTGCTTTTTGCGGTAATATTATGGAGTTATGTGCTGGCGGAAATCAATCCCCCGAGAGAACGTATTTTGCAAGATATTCCGGTCAGATACCAGAATATGGAAGATCTCACCGCAAAGAATCTTGCAATATCCGGCAGCCTATCTGATATGCCCGAAAGCGTTGATATATTGGTTGAAGTGAATCAAAGCGATATTAAGTATTTAAGCGACGAGAATATCGAAGCGTATGTTGACCTCTCAATGATTAACAGTACTGGAGAGCGTACGCTGCGGATTAAAACGACACCCAGACGTGTCCAGGTTTTAAAAGTATACCCGTCTGAAGTTACGCTTTATACAGATGCTTACGTGACAAGGACCGTGCCTGTCAACATTGATATTATCGGGAATGTTCCAAGCGGATACTATGCAAGTATCCCCGTGATTACACCGAATGTAATAGGCATTTCGGGAGCGAGGGTTGATGTGGAAAAGGTGGAGAGTGCGGTCTGTACAATCGATCTTAACGGGCTGACCCAAGGCTATAATAAAAGTATGGAGGTTACGCTTCTTGATAGTCGGGGCGAAATTATTGACGCTAGCCTCTTTTCGGGAAACCTTCAATCTGTTATTGTTAACCTTAGCGTGCTTCCTAAAAAGACAGTATCCGTTGATGCGGCGGGTGCTATTCTTGGCCAGGATAGCCTTGCGCCGGGTTATGAGATTACCGGTATTTCATGCAATCCCGCAAGGGTCAGCATCGTAGGTGAAAAGTCTGTACTTGATGGCATTACCGCATTGCCGCTGGTTCCATACAGCGTCAGCAGCGCCAGCGGAGATATCGTAGTGCTTTTAGAGTATGCCCCACCAGAAGGCGTCACCGTACTTGACACAGACAAGGCCGAGGTATATATCAGCATACGCGAGAAGACCGATGTTAAAAAATACAGTAGCGTTGGTATCAGGCAGAAAAATCTATCGGCCAGGCAAGAAGCGGTTATTGATCAAAGCACTATTGATGTAACTGTTCTTTCAGGCATCTCAGAGGTTTCCAGACTAAGCAGAGCAGATATCGTTCCTTACGTTGATCTTGAAGGATTGAAGCCCGGAGTATACAGTCTGGATGTGCTTTTTGAAATCCCGGACGGGTTTACCGCAGAGAATTTTTCTTCCACCCCGGCAACGGTAACCGTAACGGTTAAGAGAAAATAATTTATAGGTATAACGTCATCCAAAGGAGTTTATTGCTGTTTGGTGTAAGTAATAAAAAAGGGGCCGGTATAACCTGCTCCTTTTTTAGAGCAAAATAACACCAGGAGAACCGGCTTTACGGTATCTCTGTTTCGAACGATGGGGTCAAATACGCAGCGGCGCTGTGGCCCAAGGAGAATCAATGAAAAAAATTACTGTACTTTATGGAAATTACGGCAGCGGCAAAACGGAATTAGCACTGAATATTGCGCTTCAGCTGCGCCGTATGCATACCGACGTGTCGCTTATCGATTTTGATATTGTCAACCCATATTTCCGGTCTTCCGAGCATAAGGATATGCTTGAACGCCAAGGTATTCGTGTTATCGCGCCCGTTTACGCTAATACGATGGTTGACCTCCCGGCAATTCCACCCGACGTATTTTCGGCATTTAAGGGCGGATATGCTGTTTTCGATTGTGGTGGGGACCCGGTTGGTGCGGCGGCGCTCGGCGGGCTTAAGCAGCACTTCGACGGTATGCGCGAGAAGACAGAAGCGCTTTATGTTATAAATACGAAGCGTCCGTTTCAGGATAGCGCAGCGCGGATTTTGCAAAGTCTAGAGCTGATACAAAACAACGCCAGACTTTTGGCGGACGGATTTATTTTCAATGCCAATCTCGGCAAAGAAACAACTGGGGAAGAGCTTGGCGAGGGGTATAAAATAATAAAATCGCTGGTACAGCTCACTGGCGTGCCACTTTCTTATGTCAGCGGAACAAAAGAATCTCTTAATGTTTTTAAAAGATACTGCCCCGAATATAACGGCTGCATGATTGAGATCAATATTTTCATGCGACCCGAGTGGATGTAATGCTTGAATTATTGTACTTAAGTATTATAATGGACATAATGCAGTTTGTATTGGAATTGAATCTAGAAAAGAGGAAGACAGATGGGACCCTACAAAAATATTTTAGATACGATAGGTAATTCACCTTTGGTAAAAATTAACAGGCTATGCACAAAGGAAACTGTTGATATATATGCAAAGATAGAAGGCACTAACCCGGGCGGCAGCATAAAAGACAGGATCGCTTTAAAGATGGTAGAACAGGCAGAAGCGGAGGGAATGCTAAGGCCCGGCAAAACAATTATCGAGCCAACCTCGGGCAATACGGGTATTGCTCTTGCGATGATCGGTGCCGTTAAAGGGTATGATGTAGAGATCGTGATGAGTGCTGCAGTATCCATCGAGCGCCAGAAGATGATTACTGCTTTTGGTGGTAAAGTAATATTAACCGCTGCGGACGAGGGCACCGATGGCGCAATCCGAAAAGCACGTAGGATGGTTGCAGAGAATCCGGAAAAATATTTTATGCCGGACCAGTTTACAAACCGGTACAATAATCTAGCGCACTATTCGACAACGGCTGAAGAGATGATCAGGGATACTGTCGGACGTATTACCCACTTTGTATCAGCGCTGGGCACATCGGGGACGTTGATGGGCACCGCAAAAAGGTTAAAAGAGTTAAATCCGGATATCAAGATTGTCGAAGCCCAGCCTGTGAAAGGGCACTACATCCAGGGGCTTAAAAATATGAGCGAGGCAATTGTGCCTGAGATATACGACCCTTCAAAGATCGATATTTCCATTATGATCGATTCCGAAGAGGCGTTCAAGATGGTAAGGCGGATCGTCAGGGAGGAAGGGATATTCTGCGGCATGTCATCTGGTGCTGCAATGCTAGCATCGCTCAAAGTTGCCGAGATGATTGACAAAGGCGTTATTGTCTGCATATTCCCGGACAGGGGAGAAAAATACCTTAGCACACAATTGTTCTAGGTAATAAAATATAAAAAGAGCTTAATTGGCATAGCTCTTTTTTTTATCGTAAAATAAATGCTCTGCGTTTGTATAGAGGTTATTGGCCGGGTTAAACAAGAATAAAACACTGACCCTTTAAAGGTGCGGTAACAGTCTGAGCAGCTTGCTAAACCGCCAGTTACTTTTGTCGTACCTTGTAAAGAACCTTTTAGGGTTTCAATACCTCCATCGTAACGGGTAGATGATTGTTATATCCAGAAATTTAGGTTGTTTCGGGTATCGGCATCGGCTCTTTCGTTGCTTCTTTTGTTGGTTCAGTTGTCGGTTCTGCCGTTGGTTCTGCAGTCGGCTCTGCCGTTGGTTCTGCAGTCGGTTCTGCAGTCGGTTCTGCAGTCGGTTCTGCAGTCGGCTCTACCGTTGGTTCTGCCGTTGGTTCTACCGTTGGTTCTGCTGTCGGACTTGGCGTAGGTGTTGGCGCAGGCGGATTTGAAATATAGACGTATAGCGATGCGTATAGTCTGTTAAGATCGTTTGTTGCATGGCTCATTTTGCTGATATCGCTGCTGGATAAAGAAGATTTGGCACTCTTTAGAAGTGCTTTTGCATTATGTATTTGCTCGCTGGTTAATATGCTCGGATGATCCGATAAAAGATTGCTGAGCCTGTTAATCGCTTTGTTAAGGCTAGATTTTGCCGCATCATTTTTGACGTAGCCGATACTGTAATTCCAATCGATATCCGGCTCAACACCGAAAATTGCCTTGATAATCTCCTGTGTGTACGTATGGTCAAGCACATAGTATGTCGCGTTATAGACCTGCATATATTGTCCTTGAAGCGTATACCGATTGCATTCGGTATCTAGATTGAGATCAAGCGCAAACAATGTAAGTGCGACGATCTGCTCAAAATTAAGGTTTGTGTATATATCTGACTGTGCCTTCTGATAGATTTTGGGGATATCTTTTAAAATCGATGCGTCTTTCATCTGATTAAATACACTCATCAAGAGCCGCTGCTGCCTATCGATTCTATCGATATCCGTACCCGAAGTAATACCCTTACGTGCACGGCAGTAATCAAGCACTGCTTGGCCGTCAAGCAGCTGATAGCCCTTGCTAAGATAGCGCCCGTTCATATATATTTCGTAATCAACGTCATACCAAACTCCGCCGATGATATTGACGATATCCTTGACCGCTTGCATCTCTACACCGATATAATAGTTGATGGGTATGCCGCCGATCGTAGTACTGATTGTTTCCATCAGACATTTAAAGCCATCCCCTTGGGCACCCCCGGCCGACATAAAAGCTCCGTTGATCTTCCATTTTTGATTGGTAAACGCTATATCGGCATAGCTATCCCTCGGGATGGAAAGCATATCGGCCTTTCCGGTGGCGAAGTTAACGGAGACAAGAAGTATCGTGTCCGTTCTAAAATCATTACGGCCTTCTCTTTCCTCGGAGTAATCGATCCCTGTGATTAGAACGTTAACCCTATCTTTCATAAAATCCATATCCGCCTGCATTTTAAGGAGCTCTTCGGGCGAATAGGTCTGTGTCGGAACGGGTAAGTGGCTAAGCGTTATTGCGGCGGTTGGCTGGGAAGCTGTCTGCACCGGCCTTGGAGTGGGATCGGGAAAAGCTGCGCGTCCGTTGACAACGGTGACATATAAGAAACGCACTAAGATAACGACTGCTACCAAAACCCCTACTAGCAGACAGTATTTGATGATTTTGACTGTTGTAATAGGCTTATGGAAAAGACGTTCTTCAGGCGGCTTTTTTTTACCACCATTGCGTTTCATGGTTACGGCGTTTGGCTGGTTAAAATCCGAGGCTTTTTTATGGTGATTAAACATTTTTTAATACCTTTCAAAATTTAGCAAAAGCGCTTACTTTATTATAACACAACCAGTATTTTCAATATTATTAATATTATGAAATCTCTTATATTGCTCTATTTTAATACAAAAAAAGCGCTCCTTACCGAAGCGCTCATTTTTGTTGTATTAACCGACATGACGTGCAAAAACGTAATTTCTTGCCCAGTAGACGTTCCCAAGATCACTGATCATGACTTTTGCCTGACCGGAAGATGCGTGTACAAACTGTCCGTTGCCAATGTATATGCCCATGTGGCTGATATAACTCGAACTATCTGAGCGGAAGAATATAAGATCACCTTTTGACAGCAAAGCCGTGCCCGTAATCTTCGTCCAGGCTGAATACTCACTGTAAGCTGCTGCGCTCAGCCGCGATACACTGTAGCCCGCATTATTCAGCGCATAATATGCAAGCCCGGAACAGTCATAAGACGAAGGTCCAGATCCACCCAGCACATATGGCTTTCCGACCTGTGCGGCGGCGATATATGCAATCTTGCTTGCTGATGTATTTGGCATGGCCGCCGTTGGAGAAACGGTTCCGGAAAACAGCTTGTTTCTTGTCACCGGCCCTGCAATCCCATCGGCAGCCAGTCCGTATGCTTTTTGAAAGCCTAGAACCGCGGATTTTGTGATACTGCCGTAATATCCTGTGATGCTGCCGTACGTATAGAACCCGAGTTCTTTAAGCTTTGCCTGTAGCGTAGTTACTGCTTCTCCCCTATTGCCGATATTCAGTATCAGGCTTTTTGCAAAGGATGAATAGAGCTTTGCTTGTGTCGCCGCTCCGGCAATACCGTCCGCTGCAAGCCCATGGTTATTCTGGAAGCGAACAACAGCGGTCTTGGTCAGCGCTCCGTAATATCCTGTTGAACCCTTGTAATCAAGGTATCCAAGATTATGCAATCTGTTTTGAAGAGACGACACACTGTCTCCTGTGCTGCCTATTTTAAGCAAAGTGCCAGATGTTAAATCAGCAGCAAATGCTGTTGGCATCATCATGATAAGTACTGCAACAATACAGATGGTTATGATGACGGCGTGCCTTAATGCTTTGTTTTTCTTCATGTTATGTTTCCCCTCCTTTCACTGTATTATAACTGGGCATACATGAAAGGCACAAAACACGCTATTGTATGTTATCACCGTTTAAATATCAACGCCTGTATATATTACGGTTATATTAATTTAATATTACATTTTAAAGAGGAATACGCTGTTATACGCATTATTCATGTTTAATTATTGGAAACAGTGGATAATGTGGTTAATGAATAATAAAAAAAGGAACCGTATTAACGGTTCCAAGCTACAAATGTTCGTTAATAGGTTTTTACATATAGCTCAAAGTAGTCGCGCGGATGCGAACACACGGGGCATTTCTCGGGTGCGTCTTTGGCAACCAGCCTGTGCCCGCAGTTGGAACATATCCATTCTGCTTCGGCGTCTTTAGAGAAAACCGATTTTCTTTGGATATTTTTGAGCAGTGCCTGGTACCGCTGCTCGTGTTCTTTTTCTATTTTTGCGACGCCTTCAAACATATAGGCGATTTCATCAAAGCCTTCTTCTCGCGCTTCTTTAGCCATGCGCGGGTACATCTGGGTCCATTCGCCATTTTCCCCTGATGCGGCATCGGCCAGATTCTCCTCTGTTGAACTGATATCCGCTAAAAGCTTATACCACAATTTTGCATGTTCTTTTTCATTAGCTGCCGTTTCTGTAAAAAAATTTGAGATCTGAACATACCCGTCCTTCTTTGCCTGTGATGCAAAAAATGTGTATTTGTTTCGAGCCTGAGACTCGCCGGCAAAGGCTTCCATCAAATTCTTTTCCGTTTTTGTTCCTTTTAAATCCTTCATCTTCAATATCCTCCTTTTTTATAATAATACCAATATGATTATGCCTTCCAAAGCCCGTGAAGGTTGCAGTACGCAAAAACAGCTTCGATATCGTGCGCTTTTAAGTTAAATGTTGCCTCGGGCGCACACGTTGCACATAGTCTGGCTCTTCCGTATTTTCCGTCTTTTTTTACGATCTCGATAAACGCGATATGATGCTCCTCAGTCATAGGGTGTGGCACGCTACCAAGCGTTATCGTGGTTGTATCACCGTTAGATACGATAACAGGGACATGTTTTTCTTTGCCTGTATCTTGTGTTTTTGCTTTGAGAAGAATCATCCTTTGCCCACAGCAGACCAAAGTAGGTGTGCCGGGATTCGCAACGCTGACGACATGCCCGCATACTTCGCAGTGATAATAATCATTATAATTTGTCATGGTCGTATACTCCTTATTTTTTATTTATTGATTTGCAATTTTCGCAAATACCGTAAAAAGTAACCGAACACCCTTCAATCTGATGAGGGGTGTTTCTTGCACAGCCGTTTAGGTTGTATTCAAGATCGTCTGCATCCATGTCATAAACCCGCTCACAATTGCTGCAATAAAAATGCGTATGCATAGTTGTATTCGCATCATATCTGTCAAAAGTGCTGCAAGAGAGCCGCTGTAAGAGCCCCTGCTCTTCAAGAATTCCAAGATTCCTATATACCGTACTTATGCTGAGGTTAGGAAATTGCGGCTTCATCTTTTCGTATAGCCAAATAGCATTTGGATGGGATGTTGTCCCTTTAAGCAATTCCAGCATATATTTTCTCTGTTTTGTATTTCTTTGTGGTCTTTTCATTTTTACACCGCAAGCCTATTAGGAATCATTATTATTAAGATAACATCTAGGTGCTATGTTGTCAATATTATTTCAAAATATTTGAATATCTATTTCGGAACATCTTTAGTATAATAAAACAAAAAAGGAGAAAATGATGAGAGCCGGTAAACTTTTTTTGGTGGTGATTATTTCTTTTGTGATGGCGATGCCTCTTTTCGGCTGTAGTCAGGATCTGGCGCAGAACAGCGGCGCACATTTTTTTGAAACGGATTATCAAGGCTGGGCATGGGAAAAAAACACACCTCAGCCATCCGAATCCGGCTCTCAGGAATCTGAGAATTGGACAATTATGATCTACATGATAGGGTCAGATCTTGAGAGTAAAGGCGGCGAAGCAACTGCTAACCTTGAGAGCATCTTAAGTGTGGCTTTGCCTGAAAGTGTCCGGATTATACTATACACAGGCGGTACCATCAGCTGGCAGAACGATCTGATTGATCCGAGCAATAATCAGATATGGAGCGTAAAAGAGGGATCGCTCGTGCTGCTTGAGAATCTAAAATCGAAGAACATGGGCGAGAGCGGCACGCTGATTGAATTTATTGATTATGCTCAGACGAACTACCCCGCAGATAAAAAAGCGCTTCTCTTTTGGGACCATGGCGCGGGAAGCATACATGGGTTTGGGGCCGATGAGCTTTTTGAATATGACGGGCTTTGGCTGTCAGAATTATCTCAGGCTCTGGGCGAGAGCTTTGATGGGCATGCATTTGAATTGATCGGTTTTGACGCTTGCCTAATGGCAAGCATTGAGACGGCGAGCGTACTCGAACCATATGCAAAGTATATGGTGGCTTCGGAAGAGGTCGAGCCGGGGGGCGGCTGGGGCTATGAGTATTTTTTCGGTCAGCTCGCGGAAAACCCCGGGATGTCCGGACGAGAACTGGGTATTGCAATAACAGATGGATATTATAATAAATATGCCGGGACCACTACGGAAGATATCATTACATGCTCTGTAATAGACCTGTCTAAAATACCAGCACTTGAAGAAATGCTAGGGACATTCTCGGCCAGTTTAAGCGGAAGCATTGTACAGCGCGAATCGATGTCGATGCTTGCAAAAGTGAGGCAAAATGTAGAAAGCTATGGAGAAGAACCGGGTACCGTTTCCTTCGATATGATTGATCTATATGGTTTTATCTCTCTTCAAAAAGGCGCCGACCAGATGCTTTTGCAAAGCCTGCTAGATGCAATACGGGGTACGGTCGTCTACGAGGTGAGCGGCGCTCAGAGGTTGTATTCTTACGGACTATCAATATATTTTCCGTTTGCAGCAAAAGAATATTTTGATTACAGCTTTGGTATTTATAATGATATAGATTTTTGTCCTAAATATAAGGAGTTTGCTTTTGACTTTGCATCTAGGCTTACGGACCAGTCGTATTTAAATGCTGTACCCGAATATCCGGATACGTTAATTGAGGAAAGTATGGAACTGAATGATCCGGAAGAAGATTACAGCGAAATAGGTTCCTATTATGTAAAGCTGACTGATGAAGAGATGGAATATATGTCCTACGTTTATTGTGTGCTTGGAATATACCTCGATGACGGTACGCTGATCGATCTTGGGTATGACAGCGACCTTACAATAGACTACAGCGACAATACGATACACGATAATTTCGGTGGATGGTGGACGGGGCTTAACGATCAGCCTGTCGCTGTTTATGTTATGGGGGAAACGGATGAGTATGTGATTTACAATATACCTGTGCTGTATAATGGAGAGAAGGCGGTTGTCAAAGGGGCATGGATATGGGACAGTACTTATGAAGAAGGCGGATATTTTACGTATAACGGCATATTTTATTCGACTAACGAATATTCCATACCTAATACGAAACTATCGATAGACCTTCAGATAGGGGATGCAATCACGCCGATATATACCACGCTTTACTCTCAGGACGGCTTTGATGGATATTATGAGGGCAATACGTTTTATGTTGACGAAAACGGGCTATATCTCGGGCTTATCTCGCTACCGAATGGTTTTTACCAATACGGGTTTATGTTTATTGACTGTTATGGCAATACGCATTATTCAGACTTCATTGATTTAGAGCTATATGAATAAACGAGAAAGGCTGCATTGCTTTTATACTATGCAACCTTTACTTTTCTCGGGAAATCCGGCGTTTGCGAAAAAACTTAAGTCCTTTTTCTCGTTTTGTTCGCTAATATTTCGGAATAGATGATCGCTTTGACATATTCGTTTTGATTTTCAAGAAATTTGATGCCGTCGGCTCTAGCTGCCGGTCGGCTGTCATATGTATCGCTCTCTGAGTCGGTGCGCATGATCGGTTCTGTTTGGTAGCCGACGCGTTCAAAAGATGAGTAGCTTTCATCAATGTTAACGGGAGAACTTTGCAAGTGTGTATCTGTATTATAATGGTCTATTCTCCTAGCTGAAGAAGTATCTTCAAAACTTGGGTTGCCGGAATCGGGACCCTGATTTGACCATGTTTGTTCCGATTCATCAAAATCGTTCACCAGCATAAACGCTTTTTGGATATCGCTAAGCGCCGCGGAACGCGGATATTCTGAACCGTCTTCGCCGTATGGTTTCTCAGGCGCTTTCTTTTTGGTTAGAGATATGATTATGCCAATAATCACGATAATAATAATGATAAGACCAATGCCTTCCATAATCTATCGCCTATTCCTGCACAATGCTTTTATCGTCTTTGGGATCTGCCGCGTTTGAAATGGCATCCCGCATACTGGTATCAGCCATGACATTTTTCATATTGTAATAATCCATGATCCCAAGATTGCCTTCTCTGAAAGCGGTCGCCATTGCTCTTGGAATTTCCGCTTCGGCTTCTACGACTTTGGCGCGCATTTCCTGCACGGCGGCCTTCATTTCCTGTTCTCTGGCGACAGCCATCGCTCTTCTTTCTTCGGCTTTTGCCTGAGCGATTCTCTTATCCGCCAGAGCCTGGTCGATCTGAAGCTGAGCACCGATATTTCTTCCGACGTCGACATCGGCGATATCGATGGAAAGGATCTCAAATGCGGTCCCGGCATCGAGTCCTTTGGCAAGAACAGTCTTTGAAATCAGATCCGGGGTTTCGAGCACCTGTTTATGTGTCAAGGCCGAACCGACCGTCGTGACGATACCCTCCCCGACGCGCGCAATAATTGTTTCCTCGCCAGCGCCGCCTACCAACCTGTCGATATTTGCCCGTACTGTGACTCTCGCCTTGGCACGAAGTTCAATACCGTCCTTCGCGATGGCAGCGACAACAGGTGTTTCAATGACCTTGGGATTTACGCTCATCTTGACCGCTGTCAGAACGTCTCGCCCTGCAAGATCAATCGCGGTTGAGCGCTTAAAATCAAGCGGGATATCCGCTTTTTGGGCAGCAATCAACGAGTCGACGACCCTGTCTACATTGCCACCCGCGAGATAATGCTGTTCAAGCATATCGGTTGACAAATTGATGCCAGCTTTGATTGATTTGATAAGCGGATTGGCAATCTTTGCTGGGGGTATCTTCCTTAGCCTCATACCAACCAGTGAAATGATTTTAAGTTTTACACCCGAAGCTCTTGCCGCTATCCAAAGCCGGACAGGGACAAAACTAAAGAAGAAAACAACAACGATAAAAGCTGCCGCAATAATGATAACAAGTAGCCATGGTTCCATAACTCATTCTCCTTTAAAATTATTATATTTTACGCACACGGTCCATATACTGGGCTAATTGGCGATGAGGTAATACACATAATAAAGAAGCATGATAAAAACAATAAAACCGGCTGTGCAGGCGCACATCGTAACAAGCTTTTTATAATCAGACTTGACGGATTTTTTCGAATCCGTTTTTTCTAACAACTTCGCTTCGCATTTTTTACAAAACTCCGCTTTATCCGAATATTCTATTCTACATACCGGGCAGTATTTCATCTACGCCTCCGCCTTTTTTACTATTATACGTCGTCCGCTGACTTTTGAAACTTCAATTTTAGAACCACTTTGTATGTATTCCCCATCCGTTACGACATCCGCTTTCTCGCCATCGATTTCAGCGATACCGGCCGGCCTAAGCGGTGTAAGGCTGACCCCTTTTTTACCAATGAAGCGCGAATAATCATCATTTGATACATAACCTTCGTTTTTTTCGGCGGCCGCTTTAAGGACCAAAGAAGAACGATATAAAATCCCTTTGCGCAAACTACGTCCCGCAATGATGGCGAGCAGCGCGATGATCGCTCCGATAATCAATACGAGGATAAGGGCTTCGGTTAGTGTTTTGGCCTGGAATATAATGCATAGAATAAGCGCCAGAAGGCCAAGGCCGCCAAAGATTCCAAATCCGGGAATAAACAGTTCTATCAACAAAAGAACCATTCCAACAGAAAACAGTACGATTGAAACGGTGCTGATCGTTTCAAATAATCCGACCATATTCCCCCTCCAAAAAGCAGCTTGATTAGCTGAAATCCTTCTATTATTAGTATATCATAACAACTATCAATATGCCAAAAACTTATTGCAAATAATAATGGCAAAGGGTACATCTATTGTTAGATTTGACCCGGCGCTTCAGAGCTTGACAATAAACAAAAAATACAATTAAAATGAGCATAATATCAAATAAAAGTTAGATATTACTGTTTGGGAATTGGAGAACCGTATGCAAAAACCGATCGTTCCCCATACAATGAAAAAAGGAGAGATATATCAAACATTTTCAACAAGCCATTTGGGTCTATCGGTACTGACAGCAGCACAAAGGCTTAAAACGTATGGAGAGAATGTTTTAGAGGAGGGACACAAAAAAACAATTGTGTCTATTATGCTCGGCCAATTCAAAAACCTGATGATCATCGTACTACTGGCTGCTGCTTTGATCAGCGTGTTTCTAGGTCAGGTATCCGATTCAGCTATTATTTTTGCGGTCGTACTTTTAAACGCTATAATGGGAACCGTTCAGGAGAGCAAAGCGGAAGCTGCACTTGTTGCCTTAAAAAAGATGTCTGCACCGAATGTCAATGTGATTAGGGATGAAAAGACAATCATCGTTAAAGCGTCGAGTCTGGTCCCAGGAGATGCTGTCGTTCTGGCGGCGGGAGATTACGTTCCGGCTGACCTGCGGCTTGTTTCCGTAGCTTCGCTGAAAATTGAGGAAGCTGCGCTTACCGGCGAGTCGGTACCGGTGGAAAAAAATGCGGATGCCGTATTGCCTGAAGATACGCCGATTGCAGAGAGAATTAATATGGCTTATTCCGGAACTAGCGTGACTTATGGCAGGGGACTGGGCGTCGTATGCGAAACTGGGATGCACACCGAAATCGGCAAAATAGCAGGTGCGTTAAAAGCGGCTAAAGAGAATGAAACGCCATTGCAAAAACGCATGAATGCGCTCTCGAAGCTATTATCCATAGCGGTTATTATCATCGCGGCTATTATTTTTGTCATTGGCTTAATGACAGGCAGGCCTGCCGCAGATATGTTTCTGGTTGCAGTCAGCATAGCAGTTGCTGCGATACCCGAAGGGCTTGCAACTGTTGTAACGCTTCAGATGACAATGGGGGTACAAAAAATGTCATGCAGCGGTGCTATCATACGCAAGCTTCCTGCTGTCGAGACCCTTGGGTGTACCAATGTCATATGTTCCGACAAGACGGGTACACTAACGCAAAATAAAATGCGTGTGCTCAATGTTTATTATTGCGACAATGAATTTGATGCGGAGAATCTTAGCCGGAGTGATGAGCTTTCCCTGCTGGATAAGACATTTATACTATGCAGCGACACAAAGGTTTATTTTGAGGACGGCGAAGTTAAAATGATAGGGGACCCAACGGAAATAGCGCTGTATGCTTTTTCAGCGAACCGGCTGGATGCGGACAAGATCGGCAAAGAGCTTGAGCGCATACGTGAAATTCCGTTTGATTCAGAGCGCAAGCTGATGAGTACGATTAATGGCAGAAAGGATCTTTTTTTATTTGTCAAAGGCGCACCGGATGCGCTGATAGACAGGTGCACGAGGATCTCGGTGAACGGAAAAGTTATTTTGCTTTCAGAAGAACGAAAAAACAGCCTTTACGCTGCTAACGAACGGTTTGCAAATAAAGCTTTAAGAGTGCTTGCCGCTGCGTATAAACCACTAAAAACCTTGCCAGAGTCACTTGAAGGAATAGAAAACGATCTTATCTTTCTCGGCCTAGCCGGAATGATGGACCCTCCTAGGGAGGAAGCCAAAGAAGCCATTCGAATTTGCAAAAATGCCGGTATCAAGCCGGTCATGATTACGGGAGACCACAAAACCACAGCTATTGCGGTTGCAAAAGAGCTGGGAATTTTGGAAGAAGGCGCAAGGGCGCTGACGGGCAAGGAGCTTGATGCAATCGATGAAGATGGTTTTGCCCATGACGTTGACAATATAAGCGTGTATGCAAGGGTCGCGCCGGAGCATAAGGTCCGCATTGTCAACGCACTGCGCAAAAAAGGCAATATCGTTGCGATGACGGGCGATGGCGTCAATGATGCGCCCGCACTCAAGACTGCGGATATCGGCGTTGGTATGGGCATCACGGGCACGGAAGTTTCTAAAAATGCATCGGACATGGTTTTAACGGATGATAACTTTGCGACGATCGTGAAGGCCGTGAAAGAAGGGCGCAGGATATATCGTAATATCAAGAAAGCAGTACAGTTCTTGCTTTCCACAAACCTTTCTGAAGTGCTGACGCTGTTTATTGGCACGATGCTGGGCGTCGCGGTGCTGCAGCCGGTTCAGATATTATGGATCAATCTTATTACGGATACATTTCCTGCACTCGCACTGGGCATGGAAGGTACGCCGGCAGATATCATGAATCGTAAACCGAGAGATGCCAATCAGAGCTTTTTTTCAAACGTTATGGTATCTAACCTTGTATTTTTTGGATTCGTTATGAGCGCTTTGACACTAGGAATATTCTTTATATCGTTATCGCTATACGGTACCCCCGCTGTGGCAACGACAATGGCATTTCTTACACTCGGCTTAACTCAACTTTTTCATGCCTATAATGTAAGGTCGTCGAATAATAACATTCTAGAAGGTTTTTTCAACAACAAATGGATGCATCTGGCTTTTATATTATCTGCGCTGCTGCAGGTCATTGTTGTTTTGGTTACGCCCATTGGCGTATTGTTTAAGGCAACACCGCTGACGGGAGAGCAATGGATTTATGTATGCATTGCGGCATTTGCTATTGTACCCGTCAGTGAAATCATCAAGCTGTTAACAAAGGCTTTTGTTAAATTAAAATAATGACATTACCTAGTTTTAGGGGATAAGGAGATATCAATGATAGACTATCATATACATACTAACATCTCGGCAGACTGCCTGACCGATATGAGAAATATGGCTGAAGCGGCACTCCGGATGGGTTTAAAAGAGATCTGCTTTACTGAGCATCTTGACCTTGAATTTCCGGGAGATATTGATTTTAGCATCGATTTTGATAAGTATGACAGAAAGCTTAATGAAATCAAGCAGGATTATCCGGATCTTAACATACGCAAAGGGATCGAGGTAGGACTCGATATGCAAACAAAAGAAAAACTATCTCAATTATTGCCCGGGCTTTTTTTAGACTACGTTATCGGTTCGGTTCACATCGTGCTTGGGCATGATCCTTATGAAAAAGAGATCTGGGAAAAGTATGACCAGCAGCAGATATACTCAGCGTATTTGCGCGTATCGGTGGAATGTGCAAAAGCATGCGATTTTTATGATGTATTCGGTCATCTCGGTTATATTTCAAAGTTTTGCCCCCATTCCGATAAACTCTTGCGCTATTGCGATTATCAAGATGCCATCGATACCATTTTAAAAATACTTATACAAAAGGGCAAGGGTCTTGAAGTAAATACAAACGGCCTTTATATGACGCCATCTACAATGCCTGAAACGCCTATCATTAGACGGTTTTTCGAGCTTGGAGGAGAGTTAATTACAATCGGATCAGACGCTCACTACGAAACGGTAGTGGGATATTCCATAAAAGAAACATTGAAAACGCTTAAAAAGATCGGGTTTAAGTATGTTTGCGCGTTTGATAAACGGCAGCCAAGATTTATACCAATACCATAAATACTCTCATTTTATTATATTAATAAAATGTTTAATTTTATAACAGCGACACAGTATTATAAGTACCGTGCCGCTGCCTTCAGCAGTAAAGATTTGTCGCCGCCATTAATGTTTCCTTATTAAGGATTGGCATCTTTTACGAGCCTTATCCTTATGGCCTCAAACATTTTACATTTAAAAATTGCCTTGCTTATTTAATTTTAATACTGTTGTACCGATTTTAAAAAATTCTTTTAAGGTACAATCAATTTATTGCATTACCTTGGCTATGACGACCATTTCTTTACGTTAATATTTTGTCTAATTTAAAACAAAATTATATATACAATATTTGTCATGTTGTATATAGACCAAAATAAAACAAAGCTAAATCCAAATGTAACGCCGGATTATCCATTATGAAATTGCTGAGGAAACAAGCAGTATAAACCAAAGGCAAAAAGGCTCTGTGTGATATATTTTGCGTTTCTAATGTATTATTTATTCTGAGATAAAAACCGGCCGATCCTCTGGGCCGCAGTTCGTATTCTGTCCTCAGACTGTACCAGTGCCATTCTCACATACCCCTTGCCACCGCTGCCAAAAGCGCTGCCCGGTACGACTATTACACCTGTGCTTTGCGCAAGTTTTTTGCAAAAACTAACATCGCTGTCAAATCCGACGGGGATTTGGGCCCATACGAACATAGTGGCTTTCGGGCGCTCGATATCCCACCCTACTTGCTGAAACGCTTTTATAAGTACGTCTCTGCGCTTTTCATATTCTTTTGCGGTATTGGCCACAATAATGGGGTTAATATTAAGCGCGCATATGCCAGCTTTTTGCACAGGAATGAATATTCCGTAATCCGTGTTCGATTTGAGCCGCTTTAGCATGCGGATATATTCGCTGTTGCCGAGACAGAAACCAAGCCGGGCGCCTGCGAAACCAAACGATTTAGATAGAGAATTAAATTCTGCGCCGATTTGTTTGGCACCTTCAAATGCGAGAAAGCTTCCTCCCTTAAGGCCATCAAACGTTAGCTCACTATATGCATTGTCGTGAATAATAAATATTTCGTTTTGACGGGCGAAAGCTATCAGGTCCTGGTAAAACGAGGCAGGAGCAACCGCTGTCGTGGGGTTGTTTGGGTATGAAACGATCATCAGCTTTGCTTTTTGCGCGATATCTTTTGGAATATCGTCAAAATCAATAATAAAACCATTTTCGGGTCTTTGAGGTACCCAATATATATCTGCATGGGCTAAAGCTGCGCCAGTATAAAATGCGGGATAACACGGATCCTGAAGGATTACAGTATCACCCGGATTGATCACAGGCAGGCAACAATGCGCGAGCCCCTCCTGTGAACCGAGCACCGCGCAGACCTCTGAATCTGAATTGATATCCACGCCGTATCGTTGTTTGTACCAAACCGATGCGGCAGATTTTAATTCATCAAGATCTTCGATCGCATATACATAATTTTCATTTTTTTCGGCTTCGCGTGCGATCGTTTGTTTGACCGACTGAGCGGGGGGGATATTGGGAGTACCCACACTGAGATCGATCACATCAATCCCTATATTGATTAATGATGCCTTTTCTTTTGCCAGTTCGGTAAATATGCCCGATTCAAGCCGTTTCATCAAATAAGAAAATTCCATTTTGATTTATTGCGGTATCAATTACCGTATCTCCTTCAAAAAAATGTATCCAAAATTCATTATACATGCAACGGTTTCAATATTCCATAGTAAATATAATATTGTTGTTCTACAATCAATGTGTAACGGATCATTTGACAACGTAGAATCATTGAATCTAATTAACATTGACAAAGTTATTTAACGATGGTATAATCTAAGCTGTACATAAAGCTGTTAGCTAAAAACCGAATGATTTAAATTTTCATTGATTTAAATGAACCCAAATACCGTTAATCGCATTTGGGTTTTTATTTATAGTTATAAAAGGTGGGGCATCATTGTTGTTGACATTATCAGGTCACTTCAATATAATATATTCGTCTGACCATAGGATATTGTGGTTGGCAAATATGTAAGAGGTAAGAGCTAATGAAGATGACTTTTCAGCCTAAGAGAAGGCAGCGCAAGGTGGAGCACGGCTTTCGAAAGAGAATGAGCACAAAAGCCGGCAGAAACATTTTAAAACGCAGACGTGCAAAAGGAAGGAAAAAATTGTCCGCATAGTTTGGACTGACGGTCACTGACCGTTTGGATGGAAGGTATATTGAGGCGTGAATATTCGCTTAGGCGTAATAAAGAGTTCAGGTATGTATACAGAAAAGGTCAAACTGTCTCGGACAGAAACCTTATACTCATATATGTCAGGACAAAAACACCTCATTTGAAGGTGGGTTTTTCGGTATCAAAAAAGCTGGGAAACAGTGTGGAGCGAAACAGGATCAAACGAAGGATGAAAGAAGCTTTCTTTTCAATGTTGGATAATGTATCGCAGAAGAGTCTGATTGTGATGGTGCCCAGAGACAATGCAACAGGGCTGGAATTTCGGGATATACTTTTATCGATGGACAAGCTTTTAAGAAAAGCGGGACTGATGAAGAAATAATATGAAGCGTATTTTGCTGGCTTTCGTGTGGTTTTATAGAAACGCGGTATCTCCTTACACGAGGCGATCGTGCCGATTTACGCCGACATGCTCGGAGTATGCTATGGAAGCACTCAACAAATACGGTGCATTCAAAGGTCTTGGACTTTCATTATTGCGTGTTCTAAGGTGTAATCCTTTTTGCAAAGGTGGGTATGATCCTGTCCCCTAATGGGGGTGCCTTAAAAATGGAGGATAACGAGCTTGGATTTTTTAAGCAACAACTTTATTTCTGATTTTTTTGTGATCGTGCTGAAAGGGGTATTCAATCTCGTTCAGAACTATTCCATTGCAATTATTGTTGTAACGATCGCAATCAGATTGCTGACGCTTCCGCTTGATTTGCGGCAGAAAAACAGTACTCGCAAGATGGCTCTGATACAACCTAAGATTGAATCATTAAAAAAACGCTATGCGAATAACCCTCAGCAGCTTCAGAAGAAACAACAGGAGCTGTATCGGAAAGAAGGCATTAAACCGCTTGCGGGATGTCTTCCTATGCTGATTACTCTGCCGATATTTTTTGCTTTCTTTGGCGCTATGCGTGTTCTCGCAGCTGAACAGACCGTATCGTTTGTACTAAACGCACAGCATTTCGGCGAATCGGCATATAATCTGCCAAGCTGGCTTTGGGTTCATAACTTCTGGCAGCCAGACGCGGGCACAGCGGCGATACTGCCCACTGCCAACGAGTTTGTTAGCTTTGTTCAGACTAATGCAACGTATATTAACCCGCAGTCTTTGCATATGCTCTCAAATGCAGGGCTGCTTAATTTTGACTTCACAAACGGGGTGCTTTTGAGCAATGTAACCAACACCGCAGGAGAAGTGGTAAGCGCCATACCCGCGTACGATACGCTAGTCGGCAATATTCTGCATGTTAACGGATTGACAGGATATAACAACGGATGGTTTATTCTTCCCGTTCTCGCAGGCGGATCGCTGTTTCTCCAGCAGAAGATTTCAATGGGTCAGAATCCACAGATGGCATCTCAAGGCAAGTTTATGTTGTGGTTTTTCCCGTTGTTTTCGGTATATATCTGCACAACGGCAAACGCAGCGTTTTCCGTCTACTGGCTGTTTGCAAACATCTATGCTCTGGTGCAGCTACTGATACTCAACTATATTTATAAGAAACGGGACGAAAAGGCAAAACAGGGCATCATTGAGGAGGCTTCTTGATGGAATATATCGAAACTAAAGGCAAGACGGTTGATGAAGCTGTATTTAGCGGTTTGTTAAAAATGGATTTGTCTATTGACGAGGTGGATATCGAAATTATTGATGAAGGCGGCGGTCTGTTTAGAAGCGCCAAAGTGAGGCTGATAAAAAAGAAAGACACAAGTGTTCCGGGCACTATTGAAATGGCATCGCAGGTTACAGAAAAAACGCAGCAGATTAAACAAATACCACAGCGCGAAATAAAAAAAGAAAAACCGGTAGCGCACAAACCGCAGCGAATATCGCAATTGGAAGAGAAAATTGCACACCAGGAGCCCGGAAATGATGCGGAAAAGTTCTTATTGGGATTGTTTTCGCATATGGGAGTATCTGTTTCTCTTAAGTCTGACAGTACGGACGATATTATAAAGATCGATATGTCTGGCAAAGGTATGGGCAGGCTGATTGGCCGAAGGGGCGAAACACTTGACGCACTGCAATATTTAACTAGTCTTGTTGTGAATAACGGTAAAGAATCATATACTAAGATAATGCTGGATACAGAAAATTACCGTAAAAAACGTGAGGACGCGCTTAAGAGACTGGCGGCGCGATTGGCTGATAAGGTGCAAAAGTCCGGAAAAAGGGTTGTGCTTGAGCCGATGAATCCTTACGAAAGGCGTATACTGCATGCGACATTGCAGGATTATTCAAAGGTTTACACATACAGCGAAGGGGAAGACCCATATAGGAGCGTTGTTGTGGCATTAAAGACAAAGAATGGTATTGCTGAATAATAGAACAGTCTTAAAATAAAGAAACAAAAGCGGAGCCTGCTGGCTCCGCTTTTGTTTTGCATATATGACAGATGTATTTCCTTATTTTACTTAAATAGAATTCATATATTCCATGTACTGCGCGAACGCAATGCTGGGTTCTTCGAGAGACAGGTCCCAACGCTTTACCCACTCAAGCGAATAATATCCTTTGTACCCGAAGTCTTCAAGTGCACGAATGGCTTCAGCCACGGGAACATCGCCCTCGCCGACGATCTTATAGGATACTTTTTTCCCGTTTATCACCGAATCTTTGATATGGACATGTTTGACATAAGGCCCTATTTTTGTAAGCGTATAGGCTGGGCTTTCGCCGAAAAAACGGTACGGATGATGAATATCGTAGAGGATGCCTACGTTATCGTTTTTAATTTCAGATAAAAGCACAGCCAACGATTTCGATTTTGCAAAAAAACCGTTCGTTTCCACAAGCGGCATTACGTTTTTGTTTTTTGCATATTGTGCGATTTCTGTAAGATTCAAAAGGATTGTTTTAAGGCTGATATCGTCTGAAGGGGAAGGCGCCTTGTCACCAAGCACCCTGATATACGGTGCACCCAGCGCGCTTGCCGTATCCACGTATGCTTTGGCTTTTTCCAGATCGTTTTCGTCGTTTAAGTCACATGAGGATGTGAGACAGGGTATTGAAAGAGACAGGTTTTTTAGCTTGCTGATTGTTTTTTCTATCTTTGAAGGGGAAAAACTTAAGATAGCTGGCGCATAAAGCTCGCCTAAAACTCCTCTGATCTCAATGCCGTCATATCCAAGATCAGAAGCAACCGAAACGATATCAGAAAAAGACCACTTAGGGCATCCAAGTGTGGAAAAACATGTTTTCATTGGCAGCCTCCATATACAATACTAAATATATTATAAAACAAATGTCAGTAAAATGCCACCAGTGTTATTCAATGTTCATGGTATTTTTGAAGTTAGACAACGCTACTTTGAATTCATGCATTGTGTTTTTTACCGGAGCTTCGCCGTTAAAATCCACGCCGGCTTTCTTAAGGAGGTTTAGCGGATAATCGCTTCCGCCGCTTTTTAAAAATTCTTTATAAGCCTCAAGCACTCCCGGCTTTTTTTCGTAGATTCCTGTTGCAATCATTACTGCAGAAGAAAAACCGGTCGCGTATTTATATACGTAAAAGGCGTTGTAAAAATGCGGTATTCTTGCCCATTCTAGGGATATCGCATCGCACGTTTTCATGCTGGTTCCATAGTACATCTTATTAAGCTCGGCATATTTTTTAGACAAGGTTTCATGGGTCAGCGGCTGACCCGACTCGTACATAGCGTGTGAGATTTTCTCGAATTCGGCAAACATAGTCTGTCGCAGCACGGTGGTTCTGAATTGGTCAAGGTAGTGATTGAGCACATATTTTTTTAATTCCTCATCAGCGGTTTTTAAAAGGTATTTGGTTAAAAGAATCTCGTTGACTGTTGATGCCACCTCCGCTACGAAAATCGTATACGATGCAAGCGGGTAAGGTTGGTTCTGACTCGAATACCATGAATGCATCGCGTGACCAAGTTCGTGCGCGATTGTAAATACGCTGTCAAGGTCGCCTCTGTGGTTAAGCAGTACATACGGATGTGTGCCGTAGGGTCCCCACGAATAGGCACCACTAGTTTTGCCTTCGTTTTCAAAAACATCTATCCAGCCTTCGTTGCGGGCGCGTTGTAGCAGCATTACATATTCGTTGTCCATCACCGAGAGGGCATCTATGGTCAGGTCCATCGCCTGTTCATAGCTATATTTTTTGCCGGTATCTTTTACTAGCGGAGCATAAATATCATACATTGCAATCTCATCAAGCCCCAAAAGTTTTTTTCTTATCTCAATATAGTCGTACATGATATCGAGATTGTCATGCACGCAAGAAATCAGACCGTCATACAGCGAGACAGGCACATTGTCTGCAAAAAGTGCTTTTGAGAGCGCATTTTCATACCCCCTGACACGCGCATAAAACACATCTTTCTTGACGCTTGTGGAGTATGCAGCTGCAATAGTGTTGATGCTGCCGCGGAAAGCCTCATAATAAGTCTTAAATGTATCTTTGCGTACCTGACGATCCGTACTTTGCATAAGCTCAATGAACTTTCCATGAGTCAGTTTGATTTCTCCTTCATCCGTAAGGATGCTGCCTAATTTGATGTCCGCATTGTTCAGCATAGTAAAGATATTCTGTGCGCCCGAAGCAAAGTCTGCGCTCATCGAGAGTATCCTCTCCTCGCTTTCACCCAAAACATGTTTTTTCTGACGTATCGTATCTTTTATCATAAACGCATACGGAGAAAGCGCCTTTTCCTCAGAAATAAAACTAAGCAGCGTTTCCTCGCTTTGCGCAAGCAGTGCGGGTGATACAAACGAGGTTTCTCCCGAGACGGCAACATACAGCGACATTGCCCTGTCCGTCATGGCCTGATACAACGTATTGGCATTATCTTCATCCCTTCGCATTTTTGCATACACATAAAGCCTTTCGCATAGCAGCGATGCTTCATCGATACGGGAAAGAGCATCGGCTAAGGCTTGCGCACTATTAGTAAAGCCTTTTTTTAAACTTTTTAGTGTCGGGAGCATGGCCTGAAGTTTCTTAAAATCCAGCTCCCAGTCCGTGTTCGATGCATAAATATCTTCAAGAGTCCATTTGTATTTGTTATCTATTTCGCTTCGTTTCATAATGCCTCCAAAAATATATATTATTTATCATTATGCCCCAAACGTTGCTGTACAACCGTGGTGTTAATAACGGATATCGTTTCCTTTGAAAAGGATTTTTTGTGACGACTTTTTGTCCATCAGTCTTGAATGAATACGATCGCCATAACGGTCCTTAAGCTTGTGGAAAGGCAAGTTGGTTATAATCAATGTATTGAGGTCTGCGCAATTCCTCTCGTTTAACAGATCAAACAAATATTCTTTTGTCACATTCCGGGTCATAGGTTCTGTACCTATATCATCGATAATCAAAAGAGGCACCTCGAAAATAGGATTAAGATCAACATTTTCACCAAGCCTGTCCTGATGGAAAAGCGAAAATAGCCGATATGCCGTATAATACGCAGCCGTATATCCGCGTTCGATCACGCGGCGCATAATGCATTTTGACAGAAATGTTTTGCCAAGGCCTGTTGCGCCCGACAATAGCAATATTGGTTTGCTACCCGGAAAAGCATCTGCGTATGCTTCGCATAATATTTTTATTTTCTGCATTATCTCTTTTTGCGATCTGCCATTGTCTATCGGTGTATCGTCGAAAACATTTATATCAAATTGTTCAAAGCTGATGCTGTTATCCGTCAGGCGGGCTTCGTCAAGCTTGTCTTCAAGAACGCGTTTTTTAAAGCACTCACATCTCATCGCGTTATCGCGCATACCTGTGTCACGGCAGACTGGGCATCTGTAAATCGGATCAAGATAATGCGCGTTAAACCCGTTTTCTGTCAGCAGCTTCGTGGCTTTTTCTATTAAATCATGAATTTTTTTTGAATTATCTGAGTCGCCAGTCAAAGCTTGTTTGATTCGTATTAGCTGCAGTGATTTGATCTGCAAATGGAGATCTTTCATCTCGGGGATTTTTTTATATACTTCCCTAAGACGCAACTCTTCTTTTTTTGAATTCTGTGCGCGGGTACGATCATATTCCGCGATAACTTCGGATATGCCCAATTGTCAAGCTCCTTCGTCTGCAAAAAGATCCTCGGCAAGATGATCGTAATTTTCCGTTGGCCTCTCAAACCCCTCACCTTTCAGAGCTATGCTCTGCCTGCTTGTATATTTTTGTGTTTCCCGCTGGGCGTCCTTTAGTGATTTCACCCCAGCGGCGCGCCAATTGGATATTATCGTATTAAGATACCGATATGGATTATCAGATAAAGAGCTAATCTCTGCCGCAAGGAGTATAGCATCGTGGCTGAGAGACCCCTCTTTGGTCCAACGGATATATATTTTTCTATGCGCATCGATAACTTTTCTAGAAATACCGGCAGCCTTGAAAACGGATTTAATGCGTTGATCAAGCGCCTGTCTTTCGGAGATATACGCTTTAGCTTCATTGATCGTAAATATCCGATTGTTATACCAGTCTGTTAGTATTTCATCCAGACAGCCAAAAGGCAACTTGCTGCGCGTATCCGTTATCTTTGCTGCCATAACAAGCATCTCGTAATCGAACCCATAAACGCTTGTCCATTTTAAATATAGGCTTTCATACTCGAACGACGGTCTTAAGCCAGATTCCCCGACCATATGCATCAGTTCTTTTATATTCTTTGACATGGTATCGCTAAGCTGCTTACTTTCAGAAATTTTCCTCGACGTGGTGTCGCCCTTTTCCTTTAACCGCTCAAGTATTCTGTCAAGATACTTCATGCTAGGTTCTCTTGCGGCTGTGGTATGCGCGCATGCGGTGAGGATCGCGTCCAGTGTAAATCCCCATTGACTTGTCCATTTATCGAACAAAGCGGTCTCGTCTTTCGTTGGCCCCCGGCTTGAAATGCCGAGCTGTTTTAAAACGCGCGGTACGCCGGACGAGAGCGTTTGATATAAAGCGATCTTTTCCCTTGCTTCCTCTTCTGTAGTGATGTTTTCTTCCTCTGCCCAGGATTTCGCTACTTTATCCATGTAAGAAATGGATACGCGTCTGCCTTTCATCAGTACACAATATTCTGCAAGGATCAAAACCACCTTTTTCGGGAGGTGGAACATATCCGTATAATCGTATATCTTTAAATATTCATGTGGTGAAAGCTGGCGTGACCCAAAGATGTTTTGCAGCTTTTGGTTAAATTCTCGTTCCGTATAAATATCTTCCTGTTTGTCAAGATTAAACATGCCAAACTCAAAACAGAGCTTTTCGGTGTTAACAATACGCGCGAAACCCTTCTTCTGCCAGTACTCATACGCCTCGATCACTTCTCTCTCGCTCATGCCAAGGCGCGCACAAAACATGCCAAAATCAATGTCCTGGTTGGTCGAGCAATACATAAGGCCTAAAAGATATGACGCCGTATATTTTTCGGGTGCGCCGGGACAGCATTCGATAAACCTATTTGGAACGGCTGTGCTTTTCGTATTATTTTTAAGTTGCAACTGCATTCTTTAACACCCCTTTATAACGTATTTGTATCATATCACACACAAACGGCTTTTGACATATGAATAAAAAAATTTATCATTAGCAATCTTTATATGTACTTTAGTATACGATAGCATCAAGATACGGTCAAATCATGGGTGTATATATCTGTGTCATTATTTTTTGGGTTGATAGAAAATAAATTACCTGCTATACTCTACATTATTAACAGACAACGACGGAGGTTGGGTGCTGTTGTGCACGTTTTAATATGAGAGAGAAACTTGTGATCAGAGGCGGAAAACCGCTTAAAGGTATTGTTGCCGTAAGTGGTGCAAAGAATGCCGCTGTCGCCATATTGCCCGCAGTCATATTATGTGAAGCTTTATGCCAAATAGATAATCTGCCGGATATCGTTGACGTCCACCTTCTCGATGATCTTCTTTGCAGGATGGGGGCAAAAACCAAACTAACAAACGCAACAATGACGATTGATGCAAGTGGCATTAAGGAGCATGTAGTCGTTAACAATGCTGTCAAGCAGATGCGCGCATCATATTATCTTGTAGGGTCGCTGCTCGGACGGTTCGGCAAGGCAGAGGTTGCTCTGCCGGGCGGCTGTGCTATCGGCTTAAGGCCTATAGATCAGCATATCAAAGGCATGAGCGCGCTAGGCGCAACGGTCAAGACAGAGTACGGCATGCTAAGGGCCGAGGCGCCAAACGGACTTATTGGCACCGATATATACCTCGATGTCGTGTCGGTTGGTGCAACGATTAATATCATGCTGGCAGCCGTTAAAGCAAAGGGCAAAACGACGATTGTCAATGCCGCTAAAGAACCGCATGTTGTAGATGTTGCCAACTTTCTAAACTGCATGGGCGCAAAGGTCAAAGGCGCCGGTACGGATATTATCCGCATCACAGGGGTTGATAAATTGCATGGTTGCAATTATTCAATTATACCGGATCAGATTGAAACGGGTACGCTTATGATCGCAGCGGCGGCAACCAGAGGCGATCTTACAATCAGCAATGTAATTCCGACGCATATGGAGGCGCTTTCCGCTAAATTGATCGAGATGGGTGTAACGGTTGAGGAAGGCGATGAGACGCTGCGTGTCACCTGTACAAAAAGGCCCAAGAATGTCAATATCAAAACATTTCCGTACCCCGGGTTTCCGACAGACTTGCAGCAGCCGGCCACCGTACTATTGAGTACCGCCGAAGGCGCGAGTATCATTGTTGAGAACATATTTGAATCACGTTTTAAGCATATCAACGAAATCCGGCGCATGGGTGCTAATGTTTCAATAGATGGAAGAGTCTGTGTTGTGGAAGGTGTCGAGCGGTTGACGGGTGCGCCTGTGCGCGCAACCGATTTAAGGGCGGGTGCCGCGCTTATTGTTGCAGGGCTGATGGCCGACGGTGTTACAGAAATCACCGGCGTTAAATATATTGATCGGGGATATGACCATATTGAAAGCAAGCTTAAACAGATCGGTGCGGATATCCACAGAGAAGAACTGACTGACGATGAGAAATATGATTTTTTCTAGACAACCTGGCTAACTCGCCAATAGTAAGGGATTGATGTTGTCTTGGAGTGAAAATATTGTTAGCAACTAAAAAAGAAAAATAGGGCGGAACGGCCGGGCCGTTTTGGGTGCCCTTGTGTTCCGCCAATAGTAGGGGTATTGGGGACAAGTTACATATTCATTGTATTGATCAATTTTATTTTGCAAGCTCAATGCTGATAGATACCTTATCTTTGCTCTCATATGCCTGGTAGCTGACCTTCACGCCGGATTTTTTAATGCGCGACAGCGCTTTTTTTATTGTATTTAAGTATATGCGGTAATCCTTCATGATACAAACTACGTTTTGCCGGTTAAGCTGGACCGGTTCCTCGCCGTAAAGCTTTGCAAGAGTCCGTTCAACCAGCTCTTCGGTTAGCTTTACAGATAAGTTTTTTTGTTTAATTTCCTTAAGCAGCTTAAGCTGGGCCTCTTCGTTATGCAGCCGCAAAAGTGCTCTTGCATGACGTTCGGACAGCCTAAAAGTCGTGATCAAATCTTTAACGCTGGTGGGCAGTTTTAATATTCGCATTTTGTTTGCAACGGTGCTTTGATTTTTTCCAAGTCTCCTTGCTAGTTCTTCCTGAGTCAGCCCATGCTCTTTCATTAGGCTTAAATACCCTTCGGCTTCTTCAAAAAAATGTAGATCTTCTCTTTGCAGGTTTTCGATCAATGCAATAACAGCACTGTCTTCATCGATGGCAGGCTGAACAACGGCTTTAATATGTGTAAAACCCGCTTTACAAACCGCACGCCAACGGCGCTCTCCCGCAATAATCTCATAATAATTGTGACTTAATTTCCTGACGGTAATCGGCTGCAAAAGCCCGTATTGTTTGATAGAATGTGCAAGTTCGTTCAAACTTTCTTCAGAAAACACTCTTCTTGGCTGATACGGATTTGGACGAATATAATCTACCGGTATTACTTCCAATGTATTGCCTTCGCTTTTGTCCATATAAAATTTACGCAAGCTATCTGCTTCGGTTTTTTGAAATTTCAGCAATATTAATACACTCCTTTACATTGCGCACATGCGCCTAAACAAAAACGATAATTAAAAATACTTACAAAAATATGTCTAACTCTTATTTGCTTTTATGTATGCTGAATTCGGCATAAAAGGTTTTATACCTTTTGACTTGGCAATAATTCCTAATAAACGACATTAATAGTGAAATATATAAAAACTATCAAAAAACATGTCGAAAAAAGAGATTCTATTTATGATATGTCCTTGCGCAGGAAATCATAAATGCCCTGTAGATTTGTTCTAGCAGAACGATTCTGAAAAGCTGGTGCGGCATAGTCAAATCAGAGAAGGATATCGTTTTTCCAGCACTTTTTTTAAAACTTTCGCTAAGACCGTATGATCCACCAACTGCAAAAGTTATGTCTTTGGCTGATGCTCCTTTTATCATTGACGCGAATTCTTCGGATGTTATTTTATCACCGTCGGGTGATAGCGCAATGAGTGCACCTCGGGATGCCTGCCTTAATTGGCGGCTTTCCTCGCTACGTGCCTTTTCAATGGCTGCGGTCGAAGCGTCTTTAGGCACGAACACTTCTTTTTTTTCTGTTATGACAAGCCGGCAAAAAGAGGTAAGGCGTTTTGCGTATTCCGCCTCTGCGTCTTTCCAATACTTTTCTTTAAGTTTTCCGATACAAACGATGTGTATGTTTGGCATATGCACTTCCTTGATTATGGCAGACAGTACTATTATTATCCGTAACAATGCCAGCCGTCATATCGCCACTTCCTCTGCATCTCTCTAAGAAGATGCGTAAGCACAGACAGTATTGTCACGATCAGGTATGTTTTCATATGGGCAACTGCTGTTATCTGATATGGAAAACGCCTGTTACTTTGTCCCTGAAGGCCAGCCCAAGGCTGATATCGCGTCCAGGTATGATTCCCTGTGATAAAAGCTCATCGGTTACCGTTCGAAAAGCCAGCTGCTCCGAATTATTTTCTTTGCTAAGATGCCCGAGAAGGATGGACGATACGCCCGCAGCTGCAAGCCGGGCAGCGGCATCTGCGGCATCATTGTTGGAAAGATGTCCATGCCGTGATTTGATACGCTGCTTGAGCTGATACGGATACCTTCCGGTACTGAGCATATTCATGTCGTGATTGGCTTCAAGCAGAACAAGGTCGCACGAAAGCAGCCGGTATTCAACCGATTTGGAAAAATGGCCGAGATCAGTTGCAATGCCTGCCTTACGTCCTTTGGATGAGACACAGTATCCCACAGGATCCGCCGCATCGTGCGGAATCCCATACGGTTCGATTAAAAGATCGTCAATATAAAAATCTGTTTTAGAAATAATTCGGGTAAAACGGGTATGCACGTTGCCGAGCTTATTGCCGCAGGCCTGCCATGTGGGCGCTGTTGCGTAAACCGGAATGCCGTATTTTCTAGATATGACGCCTACGCCCTGTATATGGTCGCTGTGCTCATGCGTTATGAGTATTCCTTTGATATCCTGTATGCTTTCTCCGATACTGCCAAGTGCCTCTTCAAGACGTTTGCCAGATACACCTGCATCGATCAGAATTTTTGTCCGATCCGAACGGATCAATATTGCGTTTCCGGACGAACCGGAAAACAATGGGGTTAAAGATAGCGCCATCAATTTATCCCTTTCTAGTGTTCACCATTATAGCATAAAGCAAGCCAGATTTGTACGGGTATTGATTAATGTACAAAATATATGATATCTTTAGAAAAGGAGAGGAAAAATATGAAACAGTCGTATGTACAAGTCTATACTGGCAACGGAAAAGGCAAAACCACAGCCGCGATGGGGCTTGCGATGCGCGCAGCGGGCAGAGGGAAAACGGTTAAAATCGTGCAATTTCTCAAGGGCAGAGACACTGGTGAAATGTTTATTATTGAGAACATAGACAACATCGCGCTTTTTAGGGTGTCGGACTGCAAAAGATTTTTTAATGCACTAAGTGTTGAAGAAAAAAAGGCTATGCGGCAAAGCGTCTGCAATATGCTACCTGTGGTTAAAGAATGGCTGGGAGAAGCCGACCTAATGATTTTAGACGAAGCGATGGCAGCCATTTCCTGCGGAATACTTAAAACAGACGAAGTAATATACATCATAGATAACCGGGGCAGCACCGAAATAGTGTTGACAGGCAGAGACGCCCCCAAGGCAATACTAAAAAGAGCGCATCTTATAACCGAGATGCGGGAAATCAAGCATTATTATAAATCAGGCGCGACGGCAAGAAAGGGCATTGAATATTAAACCATGGGTATTATTATGATAACGGGTGGTGCCCGAAGCGGCAAAAGCGCCTTGGCTGAAAAAATGTGCCGCGATACAGGAAAAAGGGTGGGTTATATCGCAACAGCAGTGGTGACAGACAGCGATATGCAGTACCGCATACAGCATCACCGATCGCAGCGCCCCAAAGAATGGGTCACATTCGAGCAATATTCAAACTTTTCAAAGCTGGATAGAGACAAAAGGTTTGCGGATTGCGACGTATTTGCGCTTGACTGCATCACTACAATGATCACTAACCTGATGATAGACAGTCATATCGATTTTGAGACCTGCAGCATGGATCAGGTGCAAATGCTTGAGGACCGTATCAAAAGCGAGACGGATAACCTAATTGCCGTAATGAGAATGCACAGCAAGCAGCTGATCATTGTGACAAACGAAGTGGGGCAGGGCGTTGTTCCATCATACAGGATGGGCAATCTATTCAGGGACATTTCGGGTAGGATAAACGCGGATATAGCAAAAAAGGCGGACCAAGTCTATTGCATGATATCAGGGCTAAGCCTTAAGCTGAAGTAAGGGGCATATGATGAAAAGCTTTCAAGCAATGCTTTCTTTTTTTACTACAATACCAATACGGATAAAATTTGAAATCGACGATGATTTGTATAAAAAAGGAATGAAGTATCTTTTTGTTATTGCGCTCATCATTGGCATACCTGTTGGCTTTGCTGCTTATCTGCAGCGGTGGATCGGGTCATATATTGCTGCGTTTATTTCATTTGGACTATACCTTGTTATAAGCGGTGGATTGCACATTGACGGTCTTGCGGACACAATGGATGCATTTGGCAGCAACAAGGACAGGCAAAGAATGCTGGACATTATGAAAGATAGCCACATCGGTACTTTCGGCGTATTGTCTATCAGTGTGTATTCTATCGGCATGGTGCTTTTTATTGCACAGGCAAATTATGCAGTTGCCGGGCTTTTTCCTCTTGTCGGACGGACGGCTGCACTTATGTGCGCGCGCCTTTTCTATTATGCACGGCCGGCCGGAACGGCAAAATGCTTTGTTGACGGCGCAAAAACAGTATATGTGGCCGTTTCAGTGTTGGCATATATCGTAATCGTAGTATTATTTTGTTATGATTTTTCAACTTTGAAATTTGATGGAAGGCATGCCGTTATACTATTTTTACCATACATGCTATCAATAGGAGCGGTTGTTTTATGTGTGTTGGGCATGTCACGAAAGCTCGGCGGTATTACTGGAGACGTCATTGGATTTGGCATAGAAGCCTCGCAGTTATTATACTTGCTTGGCTCATCTATACTGCTAAAGATCTGGTAACGCTATGTTGCATTATTATCGCTTACGAAGGATAAAGCCATCGTGTATTATTTTTGGGTGAAATATGCTACGAAGCGACAAAAAACATTCTTTGACAAACTGAGACGGTGATATATAATTGAATAAAGAGAAGATAGAGGCTGACAATGAAAGAGGGGCAGTTATGGGAAACTCGATAAATGATATTCATATGGAAGATTTTCAGAATATAGTCAATGATCTGCTGATGAGGAACAGGAGCATACTCGATATTATTTCAAAAATTCAGACGAGTGTCGGGCGGGTTAACCGTTCTGTTATAAAGGCTGTGACTCATTGCGGCTGCGTGGAGATCGATGGGAAAAAACAAAAGTTTTCCGAAGAAGCCAGCATTGAGAATCTGCAGGAGCTTTTATCGACCCAACTTAACGGTAAGCTTTGTTCCGAGTGCCGTGTCATGATAGAAGAAGAAATTGGTGGGGCCCTGTTTTATCTTGCGGCTCTTTGCAATGCGCTTGGTATCAGCCTATACGACGTGATTCTCAAAGAAAAAGAAACGCTAAGTACGCTTGGAAGCTATAGTTTAAGATGATGACAGCGGCGTTATTATGCTGGATTCTAATAACAAATAGTAAATCTCAAAGATAATCCTCAATAAATAGCTGGATTTGTAGAACGTTTATAAATGTTTTACAAAACGGGCTTTTTTTATATTGACAAGGGAATCTGATTATAGTAATATGCTATATTGCATTAGCGTGCTCATAATTGGGGCAGTGTCTCTATTTGGCGGCTTTTAGCTACGCCGGCCGGAGTATTTGTCAGGTTAAAATATTGTATATTTTAACCCCGTTTTGGGAATAATCAGTGAGTGCCTTTATCGAAAAAATAAATAAATTGTTTTTTTACATAACAGGAGAGTGGTTTATAGTTTATGGTGCAGGAAATCAGAATTGGTAAGCGTAACAGAATGAACTTCTCTAAAATTAAAGAAGTTCTGGACATGCCGGATCTTATCGAGATTCAGAAGGACTCATACAAATATTTTTTAGAAGTTGGACTCCGCGAGGTATTGAATGATATCTCACCGATCACCGATTACTCAGAAAACCTTATACTGGAATTTATGGATTACTACCTTGACAACAAACCTAAGTACAATGTGGAAGAATGCAAAGAACGCGACGTTAATTACGCCGTGCCTCTTAAAGTTGTGGTTCGTTTGATCAATAAAGAGACAGGCGAAATGAAGGAACAAGAAGTGTTTATGGGCGACTTCCCGCTGATGACTGAAAAAGGTACTTTCATTATTAATGGTGCAGAGCGTGTCATTGTCAGCCAGCTTGTTAGGTCGCCCGGAGTCTATTATGATTATACGATCGACAAATCGGGTAAAAAGCTATATTCTGCGACCGTTATCCCAAACAGGGGCGCTTGGCTCGAATACGAGACAGACAGCAATGATTGTTATTGGGTGCGCGTAGACAGGACGCGCAAGCTTCCGATGACTGTATTGGCCCGTGCGATGGGGTACGGTACCAATCAGGAAATCATTGATCTTCTTGGGGATGAAGATTTTCTGCAAGCAACATTTAAAAAAGATAGCGGACAAAGCACTGACGACGGCCTTATTGAAATTTACCGTCGTTTGCGTCCGGGCGAGCCGCCCACAGTTGAGAGCGCAAAGATGCTGATTGACTCTTTGTTCTTTGACCAGAGGAGATATGACTTAGCAAGGGTCGGCCGGTATAAATATAATAAAAAACTTTCCATTTCTGCTCGTATAGAAGGGTATAAAAGCGCGGAAAACGTTATCAGCGTAGACGGTGAAGTCATCGTTCAAAAAGGAGAGATAATTTCAAGAGCTATTGCTGAGAAAATCGAAACGGCGGGTATCAACAGCGTTGTTTTGACCGTGGGTGATGCAGAGGTCAAGGTTGTGGGTAACAACTTTGTCAAAACGGACAGCTATCTTCCTTTTAATCCACTTGAGGCGGGCATCAACGAAAAAGTGCATTTTCCGACATTCCAGGCCATACTTGCCGAGTTTGGCAGTGATGAGCAGGAGCTTAAAAAACAGCTTAAGGCAAACATCGATAAATTGATTCCAAAGCATATTATCGTGGATGATATCATCGCGTCAATAAGCTATCAGATCGGGCTTAAGTACGGGATCGGGCAAACGGATGACATCGATCACCTGGGCAACCGTCGTCTCCGCAGCGTGGGCGAGTTGCTTCAGAATCAGATCCGGGTAGGCCTGTCAAGGCTTGAGAGAGTGGTCAGAGAGCGCATGTCGATACAGGACATGGATGTGGCAACACCATCAAATCTAATCAACATTCGTCCTGTTACTGCGGCAATAAAAGAGTTTTTCGGATCGTCCCAGCTTTCACAGTTTATGGATCAGACAAACCCACTCGCGGAGCTGACACATAAAAGAAGATTGTCCGCTCTTGGCCCAGGCGGCCTTAACAGGGAGCGAGCCTCATTTGATGTCAGGGACGTTCACCATTCACATTACGGCCGGATGTGCCCGATAGAGACGCCGGAAGGTCCGAACATTGGCCTTATCGGATCGCTTTCTACATATGCGCGTATTAACGAATACGGATTTATTGAATCGCCGTACCGTATCATCGATAAAGAAAAGAAGATTATAACGGACGAGATTGTCTACCTGACAGCAGACGAAGAAGATAAGTATGTTGTGGCGCAGGCAAACGAGCCGATAGCTGAAAATGGTTTTTTTGCTCACCAGCGGGTTATGTCTAGGCGCCAAGATGAAATAGTTGAAGTAAATCGAGACGAAGTCGACCTAATGGACGTTTCTCCAAAACAGGTTGTATCCGTTGCGACGGCACTAATCCCGTTCCTTGAGAACGACGATGCTAACAGGGCGCTGATGGGCTCTAACATGCAGCGCCAGGCTGTTCCGCTGATTTGTCCGGAAGCGCCGATCGTCGGCACAGGTATGGAGTATAAAACTGCGAAAGACTCGGGAGCAACCGTACTGGCTTATGAAGACGGTGTGGTTAAGCACGTGTCAGCAGATTCAATATTAATTCAGGAAGAAAACGGACCCAGAGAATATAAACTGATCAAGTTTTCAAGATCGAATCAGGGAACATGTACAAACCAGTATCCGATCGTTAAAATCGGTGAGCGTGTTATCAAAGGTGATATTATTGCCGATGGACCGTCTACAGAAATGGGAGAGCTGGCGCTTGGCAGAAATGTACTGATCGGTTTTATGACTTGGGAAGGATACAATTATGAGGACGCAATTCTCGTCAGTGAACGGCTCGTTCATGACGATGTTTTTACATCGATTCATATAGAAGGATACGAGTCAGAGGCGCGGGATACCAAGCTTGGTCCGGAAGAGATTACCCGCGACATACCGAACGTCGGCGAGGATGCTTTAAAAGACCTTGACGAGAGGGGCATTATTCGTATCGGTGCTGAAGTGCGCGCAGGTGACATACTGGTTGGGAAGGTTACCCCAAAGGGCGAGACTGAACTGACCGCGGAAGAACGTCTGCTTCGCGCTATTTTTGGAGAAAAAGCAAGAGAGGTCAGGGACACTTCCCTTCGGGTACCGCACGGTGAGGAAGGTATTGTTGTTGATGTCAAGGTATTTACGCGGGAAAACAAAGATGAGCTGACAGCAGGCGTCAACAAGCTGGTCAGATGCTATATTGCACAGAAACGTAAAATCTCTGTGGGGGATAAGATGGCTGGACGGCACGGTAACAAGGGCGTTATTTCAAGAATACTGCCCGTAGAAGACATGCCGTTTTTGCCCGATGGCACACCTCTTGATATTGTTCTCAATCCGCTCGGGGTTCCTTCGCGTATGAATATCGGGCAGGTGCTAGAGGTTCATTTGGGCTATGTCGCAAAAATGCTTGGATGGCGGATCGCGACGCCTGTTTTTGACGGAGCTTCCGAAGAAGATATCATGCAGATATTCAAAGAATTTGGTCTTGATCCGGATGGCAAAACGGTTTTATATGACGGACGAAGCGGAGAACCTTTTGAAAATCGTGTGACAGTGGGATACATGTATATACTGAAACTTCACCATCTTGTAGACGACAAGATTCATGCCCGCTCCACAGGGCCGTATTCTCTGGTAACACAGCAGCCGCTGGGCGGCAAAGCCCAGTTTGGCGGTCAACGTTTCGGAGAAATGGAGGTGTGGGCGCTCGAAGCATATGGCGCCGCTAACACGTTACAGGAAATACTGACAGTTAAATCTGATGATGTGGTGGGGCGTGTCAAGACATACGAGGCTATCGTTAAGGGAGAGAACATTCCTGAACCGGGTGTTCCCGAGTCCTTTAAGGTATTGATCAAAGAGATGCAAGCGCTTGCTCTCGACGTTAAGGTGCTAGGCGATGTAGGTGAAGAGATTACCATAAAAGAGAGCATAGACGATGACATGTCCGGCCTTGAGGTCAATATTGAAGGGGCAGAAATGGACACCATCTCAGAGAGACGCATCACGGCTAAAGATCATGGTGAAGAGGACTTCTCTGACATCACTTTTGAAGAACTTGATGTGCCCGATATCGATGGTCTTGATGACTTAGACATCGATATCAATCCAGATATTGTAAAGCCTAAGCGCAGTATCGACGAAGACGATGATATCATTGGTCTTGAGAATGCCGGAGATGATGAAGATGATGATGATTACAGCGACGATTACGAAGGCAACGAAGAGAGCGAAGATAGCAACGAAGATGATTTAATGGACGACATCGAACTGGAATCTCTTGAGGAACTGGCGGAGGATGACGATGACGACCTGTATGATGATTTTGATGATAAATAAGTTTTAAGCTTTCAGCATATGAGAGGAGAGGAATTATTTGTTTGAACTTGGCAATTTTGATTCCATTCAGATTGGGTTGGCTTCTCCTGAAAAAATCAGGAAATGGTCGAGAGGCGAAGTAAAAAAACCCGAAACAATCAATTACCGGACATTGAAACCGGAAAAAGACGGTTTGTTTTGCGAAAGGATTTTTGGTCCAACGAAAGATTGGGAATGCCATTGCGGACGTTATAAACGCGTTAGATACAAAGGCATTATCTGTGATAAATGCGGTGTTGAGGTTACACGTGCAAAGGTAAGGCGTGAGAGGATGGGGCATATCGAACTGGCAGCACCCGTTTCTCACATATGGTATTTTAAAGGCATACCTTCAAGAATGGGGCTTTTGCTTGATATGTCCCCAAGAGATCTGGAAAAAATCTTGTATTTTGCGTCTTTTGTCGTAACAGATCCGAAGGATACGCCGCTTGAGTATAAACAGCTCTTAAATGATAAAGAGCTGCGCGAATGCCAGGAAAAATACGGTGACGATGCGTTTGTCGCAAAAATGGGCGCGGAGGGTGTAAAAGACCTGCTGCGCCAGATTGATCTTGTTAAATCATCCAAAGAGCTCAAGAAAGAGCTCGATACGTGCACCGGTCAAAAACGCGTTCGCGCGATTAAAAGACTAGAGGTCATCGAGGCATTTAGGCAGTCGGGAAACAAACCCGAATGGATCATACTCGATTGTATCCCAATCATCCCGCCCGAGCTTCGGCCGATGGTTCAGCTTGACGGTGGAAGGTTTGCGACGAGCGATCTTAACGATCTTTACAGGCGCGTTATTAACCGTAACAACCGTCTTAACAGACTACTTGCGCTGCGGGCGCCGGATATAATCGTGCGTAATGAGAAGCGCATGCTTCAGGAAGCGGTTGATGCACTGATCGATAACGGACGGCGCGGACGTCCCGTTACGGGCCCGGGCAACCGTCCGTTAAAGTCACTTTCGGATATGCTTCGAGGCAAACAGGGACGGTTCCGCCAGAATCTGCTTGGCAAGCGCGTCGATTATTCGGGCAGAAGCGTGATTGTCGTGGGCCCCGATCTTAAAATGTACCAATGCGGGCTGCCCAAGGAAATGGCACTCGAGCTCTTTAAGCCGTTCGTAATGAAAAAACTCGTGGAAGACTCTCTTGCGCACAATATTAAAAGCGCAAAACGCATGGTGGAAAGGGTGCGGCCCGAGGTTTGGGGCGTGCTTGAGCATGTTATAAAAGACCACCCGGTGCTGCTTAACCGCGCACCGACACTGCACAGACTCGGGATACAGGCGTTTGAACCCGTACTGGTTGAGGGCAAGGCACTCAAACTGCATCCGCTCGTCTGCACCGCATACAACGCAGACTTTGACGGAGACCAGATGGCTATTCACGTACCGCTTTCGGTGGAGGCGCAGGCGGAGTGCCGCTTTTTGATGCTGGCGGCAAACAATATATTAAAACCTCAGGACGGTAAACCAGTTGTCAGCCCGACGCAGGACATGGTTATCGGAAGTTATTATTTAACGATAATCCGAGAAGGTTCAAAAGGGGAAGGCAGCTATTTTTCGTGTCCGGAAGAAGCGGTGATTGCCTATCAGACCGGCAAGATTGATCTACAGGCAATGGTCAATGTGAAGTTTACGAAGAAAATAGACGGGCAAACGCGCAGCAGTATACTTAAGACGACACCCGGAAGGATCATTTTCAACGAAGCAATTCCTCAAGATCTTGGGTTTGTGGATAGAACGCAGCCCGATAACGCGCTGAAACTCGAAGTTGACTTTCTGGTCGGCAAAAGGCAACTCGGCAAAATCGTTGATTATTGCTACAGAAAATACGGCGAAACAAAAACCGCCGAGATGCTCGATGATATTAAGCATCTTGGATTTCATTATTCAACGCTTGGTGCGATCACGATAAGCGTAAGCGATATCGTAGTGCCTGAGGAAAAGGCGGTTTACTTGGAAAAAGCCGAACAAAAAGTCGTGGAAATAGAGAAAAAATTTAAAAGAGGTTTTCTGACCAATAAAGAAAGAAAAGAGAACGTCATCAAGGTATGGGCGGATACGACTAACCTTGTGACTGAAGCGCTGATGGAGGGTTTAAGCCCGTTTAACCCGGTGTTCATGATGGCAAACTCGGGTGCCAGAGGGTCAACCAACCAGATCCGACAGCTTGCAGGTATGCGCGGGCTGATGGCAGACCCATCGGGCGAGATTATCGAGATACCTATCAGAGCGAACTTCCGTGAAGGATTGACTGTTCTTGAGTTCTTTATATCGACACACGGCGCAAGAAAAGGACTCGCCGATACCGCGCTTCGTACGGCCGACTCCGGATATCTGACGCGGCGGCTGGTAGACGTCAGCCAAGACGTGATCGTCAGAGAAATGGATTGTTTAAAGGAAGGGGATTCAGTAAGGGGCGTATGGGTTGAAGATATCATTAACGGCAAAGAAGTGATCGAACCGTTTATAGACCGTATAGGCGGAAGATATGCCGCAGCAGATATTGTCCATCCCGAAACGGGTGAGATTATCGTTCATGCAAATGAGTTTATTACGTACGATCATTGTCAGCGTATTTTAAACGCGGGGATCAAAGGCGTACATATCCGTTCGGTGCTTACATGTAAAACAAGGCATGGCGTTTGTGCAAAATGCTATGGAGCGGATATGTCGTCCGGAAAACTGGTCAGCATCGGCGAGGCGGTGGGCATAATTGCTGCACAGTCCATCGGTGAACCGGGAACCCAGCTGACAATGAGGACATTCCATACAGGCGGTGTCGCAGGGGAAGACATCACTCACGGTCTGCCGCGTGTCGAAGAACTTTTTGAAGCAAGAAAACCAAAAGGTCTTGCAATCATCAGCGAAATCGCCGGCACTGTTTCACTAAATGACAATAAAAAGAAGGTTGAGGTTACTGTAACAGGTGAAGATGGTATGGCGGAGATTTATGCGATACCGTTTGGTTCGCGGCTGAAAGTAAAAGAAAGAGATATCATTGAGGCGGGCGATGAATTGACGGAAGGATCCATCAACCCGAACGATATCTTAAAGATTAAAGGCGCAAAGGGTGTCCAGGCGTATCTGTTAAAAGAAGTGCAGATGGTATATCGTCTGCAGGGCGTTGAGATATCCGACAAGCACATAGAAGTCATCATCAGACAGATGCTTAAGAAGTGCAAGATAGAAGATGCCGGCGATACGGAACTTTTACCCGGATCTTTGGTCGACATATATTATTTTGATTCTGAAAACGAAAGGATGATAAGCGAAGGTAAAAAACCAGCCACCGCCAAGCGGGTGCTGCTTGGAATTACCAAGGCGTCTCTTGCGACAGATTCATTCCTTTCAGCAGCTTCTTTCCAGGAGACAACACGGGTTCTGACCGAAGCGGCGATAAAAGGAAAAACAGATCCGCTGCTTGGGCTCAAAGAAAACGTCATTATCGGTAAACTGATTCCGGCAGGAACTGGGATGAAGCGCTATAAGAATATTGATGTTATAAAAAATATTCTGAACGAAGATATACTGTCAGAAATTGATCAGAATAATAAACCGTATACGGATGCGTATTCTGGCCAGGTATACGATCACAATATTTCAGATATGGGTATAGAACTCTAATTATTATAGACAGGGGGAGTTAGTATGGCCAAAAACGAGAATTGTGGCATCAGTGATAGCGCGCTTTGCAAGTGGATAGGGAAAGATTGTGACGGGTGCTATATTTCGAGTTTGAAACGTAGTGAGGATGCGCAAAAAGCGCTTGCGGATTTTCAGGTAACAATGTCCCTTCTACCGGATAATTTTGATGATCTACAGTCGGATGAATGCCATTTTTGCATTGGCGATAAAAACAAGCGCGACGGATATGCGCTGATCGATCTCGCGCATATAGAGCCTCCGAGCGAAACAGGTATGTTTTTCGGTTTTGGCAAAAAAATAAGGCAGAAGATCGGGTCATTCATGCCATTATCCATTTCGATTTGCGCGCGATGCCGTAGAGTTTTTCGTTTTGCGGAGTTGATGGTATGGTTGTTTTCCATTGTTTTCTTTGCCGCCGCAATTGTCGTTGTTTCCGTTCCCTCTATAGGTAGTAGGATAAACCAGGCAGTTGTTATCGGTATCATTATACTTGCGATACTAGTCGGCTATGTTGCAGGCAAAATCATCTCGGATGTTTATATTAAAGTGAAAAGCAGTAAGGTCCGTTTCAGCGTTTTTGATATTCCCATCGCTTCAGAAATGAAAAAGAACGGCTGGTTTGCCATACAGGATCATGGTGACGTATCCAGATTTGTTTTTACAAAGAAGTCTCATACGAAAAAAGTTGGGAATATTAGAAATAAAGAGAACGATCCTGAAATAGATTTTAAACAGACTTCTTTTTTTGAGGATTGACAAGCTATTTTACCGGTGTTAAAATGGCTCTGTTGTGCGTTTTTTTGGGATACGTGCGGGCTATACGTGGAGGGTTATTAAATTGAGTATGGTTCATGATCTATCCCGGCCGGAAAAAAGGGTTGTCGGAATGAAACAAGTACTGAAGTTTGCGCATTCGGCGAAGCTCGATAAGGTATTTATCGCCAAAGACGCAGACGAGATGATTATAAGCAAACTGACGCATGTATGCGAAACGAACAAAATACCTTATGATCTGATGTATACGATGCATCAGATAGGTAGTGCGTGCCAGATCGATGTGGGCAGCGCGTGTGCGGCGGTTATAAAATTGCCAGATTAATGTAGACATCCCCTTATTGGGTTGCAAGGGGTTTTTATAGACAATGATTAGGGAAAGGAGGTGTATGTAACAGTATGCCTACAATTAACCAGTTGGTTAAACAGGGAAGAAAGACGGCGGAAACAAAGAGTAATTCTCCGATCTTAAAGCAAAGCCCTCAGAAAAGAGGCGTTTGCCTGACAGTGAGAACGATGACGCCGAAAAAGCCAAATTCGGCTTTGAGAAAAATTGCGAGAGTTCGCTTGGTTAACGGGATGGAAGGAACAGCTTACATTCCAGGAATTGGTCATAATCTGCAGGAGCACTCGGTTGTACTAATCAGAGGGGGCAGGGTAAAAGACCTTCCGGGCGTTAGATATCATATAGTCAGAGGCGCTCTCGACAGTGCGGGAGTTGCGGATAGGAAGCAGGCGCGTTCAAAATACGGTGCCAAACGTCCTAAAAAGTAATATATAGGAGGATAGAACATGCCAAGACGCGGAGGCGCTCCAAAGCATGATGTTCTGCCCGACCCGATATATCAGTCAACAGTACTCACCAAGCTCATAAATCAGGTGATGCTGGACGGAAAGAAGGGAACGGCGCAAACAATATGTTATGACGCTTTTAATATAATTAAAGAAAAAATGGGACTTGAGCCTTTAGACGTTTTTGAGAAGGCGTTGGAAAACATCATGCCAGTTCTCGAAGTCAAGGCGAGAAGGGTCGGCGGCGCAACTTATCAGGTGCCTATTGAAGTACGGCCCGAACGGCGGCAGACGCTAGGTATCAGATGGCTGGCCACAAATACTAAAAAGAGAAACGAGAAAACGATGAAACAAAGACTGGCCGCAGAAATTATGGATGCATATAACAATACCGGCGGAAGCGTTAAGAAACGCGAAGATACGCACAAGATGGCGGAAGCTAATAAGGCGTTTGCCCATTACAGGTGGTAGAAAGACACAAGGAGGAAGTAGTGCCGAGGAAATATCCGCTTGAAAAAACAAGAAATATCGGTATAATGGCGCATATAGACGCGGGTAAAACCACCACGACCGAGCGCGTCCTTTTTTACACAGGAAGGACATACAAGCTCGGCGAGGTGCATGACGGTGATGCCGTGATGGACTGGATGGAACAGGAGCAGGAGCGAGGCATAACCATCACATCTGCGGCAACGTCCACCGAATGGCGAGGCTATGGGATCAACATTATCGACACACCCGGCCACGTTGATTTTACTGTAGAGGTGGAAAGATCGCTGCGCGTGCTTGACGGCGCGGTTGCTGTTTTTTGTGCAAAAGGCGGTGTCGAGCCGCAATCTGAAATGGTTTGGCGGCAGGCGACGAAATATAAGGTTCCCTGTATCGCCTATGTCAATAAAATGGACATCATGGGTGCAGATTTTTTAAATGTGATCGACATGATGAAACAACGGCTAAAAGCGAATCCTGTGCCGATACAGCTGCCGATAGGCAAAGAGGAAGGTTTCCGGGGTATTGTGGATCTTATTGATATGCAGGCGATCGAGTATCTTGGCGATCTAGGCGATCTTGGAGTGAAGACTGAAAAAAAGGCTATACCGGAAGACATGAAGGATATGGCTGAGAAATATCGTGAAAAGCTAATTGAATCGGTTGCCGAGTATAACGATTTGCTTTTGGAAAAATATTTTGAAGGCAAAGAGATTGAGCGGGATGAGCTGATTGCTGCAGTACGCGAAGCTACGATTGCTCTTGATATAGTACCGGTGACATGCGGGTCATCGTATAGAAACAAGGGTGTTCAGCCATTGCTCGACTGCATTGTAGATTTTATGCCGTCGCCTCTTGATATTCCTCCCATAGCGGGGAAAAACACCCGAGGGGAGGATGAACTGAGAAAAGCGGACGATAGCGAGCCTTTTTCGGCGCTTGCGTTTAAGATTATGGCCGATCCTTTTGTGGGTAAGCTCGCGTTTATCAGAGTTTATTCAGGCACCCTTAAGACCGGCTCATACATTTACAATTCAACGAAAGGCAAGCGCGAGAGGATAGGCAGGCTGCTTCAGATGTATGCCAACACGCGTGAAGAGATCGATGAAGTGCATGCAGGCGATATTGCTGCAGTCGTGGGTTTTAAGCAGATCACTACGGGTGATACGCTTTGCGACGATAAACATGCGATTTTGCTTGAAACGATGGAGTTTCCAAAGCCCGTTATTGAGGTTGCGATTGAACCGAAGACAAAAGCGGGACAGGAAAAAATGGCGATAGCACTGCAAAGATTATCCGAAGAAGACCCGACGTTTAAAACGTATACGGATTCGGAAACAGGCCAGACGATTATTGCCGGAATGGGTGAGCTTCATCTTGAGATCATTGTGGACCGGATGATGCGCGAGTATAAAGTCGAGGCGAAAGTCGGAAAACCGCAGGTATCATATCGTGAGACAATCAGGAAAACCGTCAGCGCTACGGGCATATATAAGAAACAAACAGGAGGCAGAGGGCAGTACGGTCATGCGGTAATCGAGATAGAGCCCCTAGAGCCGGGTGCGGGATATGAGTTTGTTGACAAAATCGTCGGCGGTGTGATCCCGAAAGAGTATATACCGCATGTGGATGCAGGTATACAGGAAGCTGCCAAAAACGGAGTGCTAGCCGGTTTTGAGGTTATGGATTTTCGGGTGAAGCTTGTAGACGGATCATATCATGAAGTGGATTCGTCCGAAATCGCGTTTAAGATTGCGGGTTCAATGGCCTTAAAAGAAGCGTTGCGAAAAGCATCCCCCGTTTTGCTTGAGCCTATTATGGCTGTCGAGGTTGTTGTTCCAGAGGATTACCTCGGCGATGTGATGGGAAACTTAAACTCCAAGAGGGGACATATCGAAGGAACGGAGCTGCGCGGTGGCGCGCAGGTGATACATGCATCGATACCGCTTGCGGAAATGTTCGGTTATGCTACGGATTTAAGGAGCCGGACGCAGGGGAGGGGCATATTTACAATGCGGTTCTCACATTACAGCGAGGTACCCAAATCCATTGCGGAAAAGATTATAGGTTCATGATTAGGCAAAAAGCACAATAATAAATGAGCAAAAAATGGTGCATGGGCACTATAATACGCCGTTTTAAATTATAAATGATAATCAAGATTGATTAGGAGGAAAAAACAATGGCAAAAGCAAAGTTTGAAAGAACCAAACCACATGTAAACATTGGTACAATCGGTCATGTTGACCATGGAAAGACAACGCTTACGGCGGCGATAACGATGGCTCTTGCACAGGCAGGCCAAGCGAAAATTATGAAGTATGACGAAATAGACAAAGCGCCGGAAGAAAAAGAGAGGGGCATTACGATCAACACCTCACACGTTGAGTATGAGACACAAAATCGTCACTATGCACATGTTGACTGCCCTGGCCACGCGGACTATGTTAAGAATATGATTACTGGCGCTGCGCAGATGGACGGTGCAATACTGGTTGTATCCGCTGCAGACGGCCCGATGCCTCAGACAAGAGAACATATCCTTCTTGCCAGACAGGTTAACGTTCCGAATATTGTCGTCTTCCTGAACAAAGTGGACCAGGTTGATGACGAAGAGCTTTTAGAGCTGGTTGAGATGGAAGTGAGGGATTTGCTTTCATCGTACGAATTCCCGGGCGATGATATCCCAGTGATCAGAGGTAGCGCTCTTCAAGCGATGAACGCAATGAGTGAAGGCAAGTCGGCTAAGGAAGACCCCGATTGTAAATTTATATTTGATCTGATGGAAGTTGTTGATAGTTACATTCCGACCCCTGAAAGAGATGTGGACAAGTCTTTCTTAATGCCGATAGAAGACGTATTCTCGATCACAGGCCGCGGCACAGTTGCGACGGGCAGAGTGGAAAGAGGCATGGTCAAGGTGCAGGATTCTGTTGAAATCGTTGGTATGACTGAGAAAACAAGAGAAGTTGTAGTAACGGGCGTTGAGATGTTCAGAAAACTGCTAGACCAGGCGATGGCAGGAGACAACGTCGGGCTATTGCTGCGCGGCGTACAGAGAAATGAAATTGAACGCGGTCAGGTGCTTGCAAAAAAAGGAACGATCAAACCGCATACGCATTTCAATGGCCAAGTATACGTCTTAAAGAAGGAAGAGGGAGGACGTCATACACCGTTCTTTAACGGTTACAGACCGCAGTTCTATTTCAGAACAACTGACGTGACTGGAAGCATCACGCTTCCTGAAGGAACTGAAATGGTAATGCCCGGAGACAACATTCAGATGGAGATTAAGCTAATAACACCGATCGCTATCGAAGAAGGCCTCCGTTTCGCCATCCGTGAGGGCGGCAGAACGGTTGGTTCGGGTGTCGTTACTAGCGTTATTGAATAAAAACTTTATATAAAAAGAGAGGGTACGCCCTCTCTTTTTGTATTCTCAGGTGTTTGCCAACACTCATATCCTATTAAATGAGCGAATAATAACGAGTTGAAATACCATATATATTCATGTATACTAAATTAATATATATTTCTGAGAAAATATTTTTTAACATATAACGGAGGGAATAATGGCAAAGAAACGAATCGGAATCCTAACAAGCGGTGGGGATTGCCCCGGACTGAACGCTGCCATTAGAGGTGTGGCAAAGGCTTCGTACCAGCTTTTTGATGATGCAGAGATCGTTGGGATTATGGATGGATATGGCGGTTTAATTAATGCACAGCACCGGACAATGGCCAAAGAGGAGTTTTCAGGAATACTGACGCTTGGGGGGACAATACTAAGAACATCAAGGCAGAGAAGTTCAACAATGCGTGAAAACTCGGGCAAATATCTTGACACATTTAAAGCGATGGCCAAAAACTATGAAAAGATGCAGCTCGATTGTCTAATCTGCATTGGAGGAAACGGCACGCATACCGCTGCTGGTATTTTATCGCAGCAGGGGCTTAATGTTATCGGCCTTCCTAAAACTATTGACAACGATGTTTGGGATACGGAAGTCACATTCGGATACCAAAGCGCTGTTGATATAGCTACAGATGTGATCGACAGAGTACATACAACAGCTATATCGCATTCCCGCGTAATCGTTGTGGAACTAATGGGCAATACCGCCGGATGGCTGACGCTCAGTGCCGGACTTGCCGGTGGAGCAGACGTGATACTGCTTCCGGAAATACCATATAATATCAACGCTGTAGCAGACGTTATCAATGACAGGTATGAATGCGGCAAACATTTTTCGATTATCGCCATCGCCGAGGGTGCGAGAAGCGTTCAGGATGACGAAAGTCAAGACTTAAAAGGTAAGCATTATTCGGTTGGATATAAGCTGGCAGATCAGCTTAATCAGGTTATTGATATCGACACGCGCGTGGTTGTACCCGGGCATTACCAGCGTGGCGGCGCGCCGTGTCCATATGATCGGGTTCTCGCCACACAGATGGGTGTGCATGCTGCCAAGCTGATCGAGCAGCGGCAATTTGGAAGAACAGTATCAGTAAAAAATGGGCAGGTTACCTCTAATAAAATTAGCGACGTTGCCGGCAAGACAAAAACGATTCCGTCCGATGCTCCGTTGTTACAGGTTGGACGCGATATCGGCATCAGCTATGGTGAAGCATAGACTATAAAAGGCGGTTTGCATGGTGCAGGTCGCTTTTTTTATGGGCAATGCTGAGGGCAGAGAAGTTCAAGGTTCACGGTTGACACATATATTGTAATCAACTAATATCAATATGGTATCTTTAATTTTGGGAGATTATAACATGAAAAAGGATTGTTTTGCTGTCGTATTGGCAGCAGGCGAGGGAAAACGCATGAACTCGGCATTACCGAAGGTGATTCATCAAGTAGCCGGCAAGGCGCTAGCGGAATGGACAGTGGATGCGGCCAGTCGGGCCACCGGTATGGCGCCTGTACTTGTCGTCGGAAATGGGTCGGAAAAAGTACGGGAATATTTCGGTAACCGCGTCAGGTATGCCGTTCAGACTAAGCAGCTTGGCACAGGCCATGCAGTCATGGCGGCAAGAGACTATATCAAAGGTAACGGGTATGTCCTCATTGTGGCCGGAGACATGCCGCTAATTCGCGCAGAAACGCTTTCAAAGGTTGCAGAAAATGCTATAAACAGTAAACTTGGAGTATGTTTATTAACTGCCGCTGTGGCAGATCCATCCGGATACGGAAGAATCGTACGTGAAAAAGATGGCGGGCTGCGTATCGTTGAGCAAAAAGACGCAACCGATCAGGAACTTAAAATAAACGAAATAAACCTATCGGTTTATTGTTTTAATATACCGCTGCTGCTTGAAGCTTTAGATAATGTCAGCGACGATAATGCGCAGGGGGAATACTATCTAACGGATTGCGTTGAATATATCGTGAGCCATGGGCATAGGGCGGAGACGGTGTTCTGCGATGATGCTAGTGAATGCCTCGGTGTCAACGACAGAGCTCAAATGGCGGCTGCCGCAGAGGTATTAAGACAAAGAATCAATTCTACCCTGATGCTTGGCGGTGTAACGATTATCGATCCTAAAAACACATACATCGACGCAACAGTCAGAATCGGGCAGGATGCTGTTGTCTATCCGGGTGTTGTGATAGAAGGCCATACAGTAATCGGTAAAGATACGGTGCTTTATCCCGGTAGCCGAATCGTAAACAGCACGATCGGCAATGGCACAATGGTGCAGAATTCAGTCATTATCGAATCATCCATTGGCGATAATAGCACAATCGGGCCGTATGCTTATTTAAGGCCGGGCAGCAACATAGGAAATGGCTGCCGCGTTGGTGATTTTGTAGAGGTTAAGAATTCTTTGATAAAGGACGGTGCAAAGGTGTCGCATTTATCGTATATTGGTGATGGAGAGATCGGCGAAAAATCAAATATCGGCTGCGGAGTCGTGTTTGTCAACTATGACGGAATCAAAAAAAGCAAGACAACGGTTGGCAACAATGTTTTCGTAGGTTGTAACGCAAACCTTGTTGCACCGATAACGATCGAGGACGGCGCATATATTGCTGCGGGGTCAACGGTGACAAAGAACGTCGAAAAAGATGCGCTTTGCATTGCCAGAAGCAGACAAACTGTTATTGAAGGATGGTCAAAAAGAAGGAGAGGCGAATGAGAAAAGCTTTCTTTTTTGATCTCGACGGTACGCTGCTGCCGATGGATATGGAAATGTTCTTTCAATTGTATTTTAAGGGAGTCAGAAAGAGCGGTTTGTTCAACAGAATATCGGAAGAGCAGGGTGAGGAGATATTCAGCAAAGCGGTATATGAGATGCTGGCAAACGACGGAAGAGCACTGAACAAGGATGTTTTTTTTCAAGCGATAGAAAATGCGTCAGGCGTAAAAAGTGATCTGCTAATGCGGTATATGGACCGTTTTTATGACAACGAGTTTAAGCAGGTTAAGAAGAGTACCTGTACTAATGAAAGTGTCTGCCAGATCATTGAAGAACTAAAAAAGAAAGGTTACCGCCTAATTCTTGCGACCAACCCGGTTTTCCCTAGAAAGGCTACAGATCAAAGGATTGAGTGGGCCGGCCTTTTGCCAAAAGATTTTGAATATATTTCATATTATGATAATTCAAGCTATTGCAAGCCCAATCCAAAATATTATACCGAAATACTTCGGAATACGCGGCTTAGCGCAGACGAATGCTATATAGTGGGCAATGATGTAGCGGAAGACATGAGTGCCGTTGCGCTTGGGTTCAAGGGGTTTTTAGTGCTGGACCATGTAATCGGAGATATAAGGAAGGTGCCCCAATGCGATATGGGAGACTATTCAAAGCTGCTAGATTTAGTAAGAAATCTTCAGCCGATTTAACCGGTGAGTTTTATATTGTAGGGCTCGGCAACCCGGGCGGCCGATATGCGCATACCCGGCATAATGCGGGTTTCGACGTTGTGTCTATCCTATCGCAGCGCTATGGTATTTCTGTGCGCATTTTTGCGTATAATGCTCGGATGGGAACGGGTAACATAAAAGATAAAAAGGTTGTTTTAGCGATGCCTCAGACATATATGAACAACTCGGGAGAGAGCGTCAAGGTGATGGCCGGGGCATTACGCATTAGAAAAGGGCAGTTAATCGTCGTATATGACGATATCGACCTTGATACAGGCACTGTGCGCATCAAAGCAAAAGGAAGTGCGGGAACGCACAAAGGCATGAAATCGATCATCTATCATCTTGGAACGGATGATTTTATGCGCGTCAGGGTAGGTATCGGCAAACCTCAAGGGGATATTGTTGATTATGTGATCGGTGAGTATCAAGATAAACAGACTGCTTACGAAACGCTGGTAAAAGCAGCGGATGCGATCGAGACGATCATTAAAGAAGGTATTTATGAGGCGCAAAACCGCTTCAATTAGCATACAAAGGTTTATGACATGCGGATAACCGAACATATTGCAAAGACGGAAGAATTTGCAAAGCTGAAAGATACGATACGGGCAGGGAAAGTTCCCTGCTCGGTTTTTGGAGTTCCGGATAGTTTAAAACCGTATCTGCCCGCCGCGATATCCGAGACATTTGCGCGTCCTGTCATTGTGGTATGCGCTTCAGAGGAAAAAGCGGAATCGTTTGCCGAGGCTGCCCCGGGTGCTGTTTATATTCCCAAAAGGCCGCTGCAGCTGCGTTCGTCAGTTGCCCGAAGCAGAGAGATGATGTTCAAACGGATAGACAGTATATCGCGGCTTGTTTCAGGCAAGACCCGCCTGGCCTTTTTGTGTGTAGAGGCGCTTGCGGCAAGGCTTGCGCCCAAAGAAGATTTCCTGGGTGCGCATATCACTATTGAAAAGGGGGGCGTTTACGACCCCGAAAAGATAATACAGCAGCTTGTGCTGATGGGTTATGAGAGAGTGGGAGCGGTGGAGACAGCCGGCCAGGCCGCAAGGCGCGGTGAGATACTCGATGTATTTTGCCCCGGAGAAATGTCACCATACCGAATCGACTTTTTTGATAACATTGTGGAGAGCATTCACGAATTTGATCCGGGCTCGCAGCGGAGAAGCAAAAGAGCCAGAAATAAAATTGTGGTAAAGCCGGCGGTAGAGCTTGTGCTCTCGGAGTCCGTTGCAAAAAAAAGTGCAGAATATTTCAAGAAAATTCATACTGACAGTCAAACACTATCGTTTAAATTTAAAGAATACGCAAGAGGTATTGGAAAAAGGCGATTTTTTGAAGACATGGAGAATTACGCATATGTTTTCTGCAGTAGCACTCTTTTTGATTACCTGCCAACAGCGTTGGTGATATTTGATGACTACAAGCGTGTCAAAGAAGACGCAAAGGAATGCAATGAAGCATATAACCAAAGATTAAAAATACTGATTAATAATAATGAAGCCATTACTGACCAACAAGTACTTTACCATTCGTTCCCAGAGATCATAGCGCGCTCAAAAAAGCATGATGTGTTTGATTTTTGCGTAATCGACAAATCGTCGGATTTGAACCCGAAAAGTGAAATCAGAGTTCATGCGAAAAATGCGCTTTCGTATAATAAAAAGCTTGATATACTCAGCCAGGATATAAAAACGCGGGTGAAAAACGGTTGGCGTGTCTATCTTGTCTGCGGCAATCTACAAAGGGCTGATAAGCTTTCATACGACCTAACGGAAAAGGGACTCAGCGTTCCCTGCATCAAAAGCGGACGCGATCTTTATCAGGGCGAAGTAGCCACATACCCGGACAAGCTGATATTCGGCTTTGAATTGAGTACTCTCAAAACCTATTTTTTAGGTGAGCATGAGATATTCGGTTTTGTAAAAAAAAGAAATCGATCATCATCAAGGAAAAGGCTAGATGTTTTTGCGGATCTGAAGACCGGAGATATGATTGTTCATGACGTGCACGGCAAAGGACGCTTTTTGGGACTGGTCAAAAAAGAGGTTCAGGGTATATCGCGTGATTATATAAAGCTAGAATATCGGGACGGTGATAAGCTATTCATACCTACCGACCAGATCGACAGAGTCCAAAAATATATGGGTGGAGAAGGAGAGAGGCTCTCAAAGCTGGGCGGCAAGGAATGGGGCCAGACGAAGGCCCGGGTCAAAAAATCACTGAAAGCGCTTGCGGAAGATCTTGTTTCGATCTATAGTGAGCGGCTCAATAAAAAAGGGTATAAATATGGTGAGGATACAATCTGGCAAAAGCAGTTTGAAGATAATTTTCCATATGAAGAGACGGAGGGGCAGATAAAGAGTAATGAAGAAATAAAAAAGGATATGCAGCAGGATAAGGTCATGGACCGCCTTTTGTTGGGAGATGTAGGGTATGGCAAAACGGAGGTCGCCATGCGCGCGTGCTTCAAAGCTGTTATGGAAGGGCGACAATGCGCTGTGCTTGTACCGACGACATTGCTTGCGCGCCAGCATTATCACACTTTTTCGGAACGGTTTGGCGAATTCGCCGTGCAGATAGAGACAATATCCAGGTATGTATCTGCGAGTGATCAGAAACGTATATTACAGGGCATAAAAGCGGGTACGGTAGATGTTGTAATCGGCACGCACAGGCTGCTGTCGCGCGATGTGGTCTTTAAAGACTTAGGGCTGCTAGTTATCGACGAAGAGCATCGGTTTGGAGTATCGCATAAGGAACGCATAAAGGATTTAAAGAGAAGCGTTGATGTACTGACATTATCCGCGACACCCATTCCAAGGACGCTGCAGATGTCACTGACGGGCATTCGTGATATGAGCCTTATTGATACGCCGCCTGAAGACCGCAAGGCGCCCGAGAGCTATGTAATGGAGTATTCGGGTCAGCTTGTGCGCGAAGCGGTACTAAGTGAGATGGAGCGCGATGGACAAGTCTATTTTGTATGCAGGCAGATTGCTCTTATGGATAAACTGATGGGTGATCTTATAAGATACGTTCCTGAAGCGAGGGTTGCGAAAGCCCACGGACGGATGGGCGAGGCGGCTATCGAAAAAGTTATGGTAGATTTTATGGCAGGAGGTTATGATGTGCTGCTTTGTACGACCATAATTGAATCGGGGATCGATATCCCTAGCGTCAATACTGTCATCGTTTACGAGGCAGATAAATTCGGACTGGCGCAGCTTTATCAGCTTAAAGGCAGGGTTGGGCGCGCAACACAGAGTTCGTATGCATATCTTACATATCTGCCCGGTACGCATATGACCACCGAGGCTGAAAAAAGGCTGCAGACGATTGCCGAGTTTACCGAGCTGGGTGCAGGCTTTAAGGTTGCGATGAGGGATTTGGAGATCAGGGGTGCCGGCAACCTTTTAGGTCCTGAGCAATCTGGGCAGATGGCTGCTGTCGGGTATGATATGTACTGCCGGCTGATGCGGGAGGCTGTAGCAGAAATAAGAGGCCAAAAGACAGAACCCATCAGTGATGCTTCGGTGGAAATAAAAATAAACGCCTATGTACCTTCCACATATATTAAAGATGAGATTCTGCGCATAGAGGCATATAAAAAGATTGCTGCCGTTGATGGAATGCAAAGCGCAAAGCAGATTAAGGAAGAGATTGCTGATAGGTACGGTGCCGTGCCAAAACCGGTAGAAAACTTAATACTGATTTCACTGATCAAAAGTTTTGCGTTAAGAGCAGGAATTGTTTCTGTAACAAGAAACGGTAGGGTTTTTACACTCAAATATGGCGAAGAGAGCCGGCTCAATGTAAACAAATTATTAAAAGTTTTGGAGCAATATAAAAATATGGCGCAGCTAAAATCAGCGATACCTCCATATATTGTTTTTAAAGCACAAACTAATGCAATAGATGCACTGCTGAAGTTTTTAAAAGAAGCAAGGCGTTGCATAATTCATGAGCATAAAGTATAATTGTATGTTAGTATTATTCCAAAGATGATGTCTTTATTAGGACACAGGAGGGAACGAATCTTTATGAACAAGTATAAAATCATCGCAGTGGTGATCGTATGCATACTCATTTTCACGGGATGTTCACTTGTGAGGATTGATGAAAATAAGGTTGCTAATTTAGTGGTCGCCACTGTTAACGGAAAGGATATATTAAGATATCACGTTAATGAGAATACGGTAAGATATTATGTTCAAGTCGGCTTGTCCGAAAGCGGACTAACTGAGGAGGATCTAAGGGCTGCAGAGCTTAAGAAGGTTTATGATGATCAAAGAAACCAAATACTAGACAAGATGGTTTTAAATGAACTTTTGCTTCAGAAAGCGCCTGAGCTTGGCGTAACGTTAACGGATGAAGAAAAAAAAGCCAACCTTAAAAGTTCAGAAGAAATTTTCGAGGCTCAAAAAAAAGGTATCCGTATTCGGGTTGAAGAAGAATTTGGCATAACATCAGCTGATTCCAATATAGAGGAAACAGATACTGATACATCTGTTGGAACACCCACACCGTCGCTAAACCCGGTCGATATGGCCGCTGTTGAGGCAGAGATTGAACGAAGGTATCAGGAATTTCTTGATGACTTTGGATATACTACCGAAACTTACCCCGAATTCTTAAATAACCAAACCCTTATTTCAAAGGTCGGAGAGTATATTAGAGGATTGGCAGAGGTTACGGATGCGCAAGTTAAGAATTGGTATGATCAGACTCTGGTGCTTCAGCAAGAGAGAATGGACGGCGAAACATCGGCTTTTTCGTCAACTGTAACTGGAAAACAGATTTATACATATGTTCCTCGGGATACTGTAGCAGTCAAGCAGGTTTTCCTTGCATTTGATGATACGGACCTTGTGGAAGGGGCACAAACGTTATACGGCGATGGCCATGGTGATGAAGCGATGGCGCTTTTGCAATCTGAGATTGATGCATTGATGCCGACAGCGCTTGAAATACACCAGCGTCTTTTGGACGGAGAGAATATAGATGATCTGATTGCAGAGTACGGAGAAGATGAAAGCATGACGACAGAACCAAAAGCCACCTACGGATATTTTGTCGAATCAAGGACAGTGGCGAATGAACCCGAGTTTAATAAGGCAGCGCTTGCTATGACGAATGTTGGTGAGATATCAGAACCTTTTGCAACACGTACCGGGGTGCATATATTGCAATGCGTCAATATATACAAACAAGGCGTTGTTCCGTTTGATGATTTGAAAGATAAAATTAAACAAGCTCTTCTACCTAGCAGACAGAATGAATATTACAATGAGACAACGCAAAAATGGCTGGATGAAGCGGATGTTGTTTATTACCGCGACAGATTGGATATAAAAATGGAATCCTAGAATAGGAACACAGGGGCCATCCAGAAACGATTTGAATAAAATCGTTTCTGGATGGCCCTTTTTAAGTTTCACAGAGGAAGAATTGTAGACAAATCCGGGTTTTCAGCCATCAATAAACAATAAGTCGTTAACTTCTTAAGAATGTCGGCTATTCACTTGTCCTCATTCTCACACGATTTGCTTATTGGAATAGAATTTGCTTGCTCCTGCCGCTCTGTATCTTGCAGTGTGGGCGAAACAGATTATATCCCAACACCATCAGCAGCATCTTATTCCGTATGTTCTTCGTTCCCCAAGTCAGGAAACGGCGGAGCGCATAGTCCTCTTTAATAACTGCAAACGCGCCTTTCACCTGATCTGTTGATTCTAAGAAGTGCAGCCCGTTCGGTATCCCGCTGCAGCTGTGTTTGCTTAACCTTGGAGGGGTTGCCGTTTTGCGTCTCATCCATTTCTGGACAGCCCATTTTTACTAAACCCTTATCTTCCAAACGGTCTTTGTGTAGGCAGAAAATATTGCGATACCGGGAACTTTATACTTGAATTAGCACAGCAAATGATTTATAATATATTTTTGTAACGGCAATAAACGGCGGCTCTGTGGATCAATCAGCGTGTGAGCTATGACCGAAACTGCATGGAGAAGTATCGAAGAGGTCATAACGGGGCGCACTCGAAATGCGTTTGTCGGGTTACCGGCACGTGGGTTCGAATCCCACCTTCTCCGCCATATACGGGGCATTGGCTCAGCTGGTAGAGCGCTGCGTTCGCAATGCAGAAGTCAGCGGTTCGATCCCGCTATGCTCCACCAAGTTAAAATAAGTACCAATAGGTGCTTATTTTATTTTGGAAAGAAACGGGCTAGATCGAAGGAGGATTAGAAAACTGTCCAAAGAATAGTTTTTCCGCCCGTCCATAGGCAGGAACGAAAAAGGGAGCAGCGGCGATATGGACGAGAAGTAGCCGAAATATCAAACCATGCTTGGGCTATATAACAATTAATCATTCAAAAAGCTATATAAAAATATTTAGCATTAATTTAGACTATCTTCCAAATCCTGAAGCTTCTTTTTTAAATTTTTAATTTGTTTTAATTTGTCTTGCTTCGTTTCACAAGATTGTTTTTGCGCCGCAATTGTCAATATAAGTCCTCCGATCCCAACAATAAAATTACCAATTACGTTTAATTGATCTGCATCCTTGCCTTTTGAAATTGAAATCGCAAGTAAATTTGCAAAAATTGAAAGCTGTTCAGCACTTTTGGTACATCCTAAAGAACTGAGTGTATCTGCACATTGACTAATGGAATGATCCTCTTGCATGGTTGTCTCCCTAATACAAATCGCTTATTTCTATATTATTCTGTGTTTTTGACAATTGTGACTGTCATGCGATGTTTTAAGCCCCGGCAGCACTGTTATTTGTTCAATCTGGCCAAAAGGAAGTTGGTCTATCGGATATCAACCCTTACAATTGTTTGCTACTGTCTGATGCTTAATATGATTTTGGCGTATCACCCTCTTGCCAGCTGATACTATATACATAGCTTTTCTTGTAGGAATATTTATATTTTCGTTGCCGAAATTTTTTTGATATAAAAGGATACGCTTTGCTGATGATGTAAGCGTTTTACAAATATCGTTTATTGCCGGTATATAAAGCAATTGACACCGATGTATGCCGATATTATAATAGTATTAGTAAAATTATCATTTATATAGAAGCAATTTGACCCTGATTATGCAGCAATGTAATTGACTGATGATCCTGAAACGCATCATTTAATCGAAACCAAGTGAATTTTAATGGCTATAACGAATGGAGGTTTTATTCATGTCACAAATGGTTAAAGCGGCTTTATCGCTGGCTCCTGGAAAAATTGAAATACGCGAATTTCCGATGCCGAAGCTGACAAAAGGCTCAGCCATCGTTAAAGTCAATCTGGCAGGGATATGCGGAACGGATAAGCATTACTTTAAGGGTGAGACCAAACAGGGTGCGGGAACTCTTAATGCAATTAATATCCCTTTTCCGCTGGTACAGGGTCACGAAAACGTCGTAACGATCTGGGATATCGACGATGAAGGATCGAAGAAGCTTGATTTTGATGGGAACATTCTTAAGCCGGGTGATAGGGTCACAATGTGCCCCGATGTCGTTTGCGGCGATTGTTACTATTGTAAGCACATACCCAACTACCCCTGGTGCAATAAACTGCAATTTGGATATGGTTCAATACCGGCCGACTCCGATACGAAGCTGTACGGCGGTTTTGCAGAATACATGTATATTGCACCCGGTACGCGCCTTTACAAGGTTCCCGAAGGGCTGCCCGACACCATGGCTGTATTAACGGAACCGATGTGTGTTACGTATTCACTGGATAAAGCGAAAGAATTCTATTCGTTTGCCGGCGAAGGGTTCGGGTTTGGTGATACTGTCGTGATTCAGGGTGTGGGCCCGCTGGGGTTGACGCATGTGATTAAAGCACGCATGTTGGGCGCGGGCAAGATTATCGTTTTCGATATCTCAGAATATAAACTGGAAATGGCAAAAGCTTTTGGGGCAGATGTCCTTGTCAATTCGTCAACAACGACTACCGAAGAAAGAATCGAATTGGTAAAACAGGAAACAAGAGGCATTGGTGCGGATATAGCGGTAGACTGCACCGGTGTACCGGAAGTGATCCCGGAAGGACTGGAGATGCTAAGAAAAGCCGGGATGTTTATCGAATGCGGACTGTTCGTCGACATGGGACCGACGCAGATCAATATGCACATGGTCTGTGCCAAAAACCTGCGCATCATCGGAATGTACAACCACAGCCATGTTGATTACAGCAGAACAATGGATATGATGCTTCGGAACATAGACAATTTCCCATGGATGAAGTTTATTAGCGGTGTGTATCCGCTTGATAAGACGGCGCAAGCTATTAAAAAGAGTATGAGCCCTGAGAGCATGAAGATTGTTATTAACCCCTGGATGAATGCTTAAAAAGAGCATAATATAAAAACATTGGTTTTATTCGATTGCGATAACGGCGTGTTAATATACCAGGGCGCTGTCATAATAATTTGCTTTGCACATCATAGAAGGCAGTTTTGAAAACGTCTGTCTTCTTCCTTTATATTGGGAGTTCTCTTTTGATTCAATGTTATACTTACTTTTTACTGGTCTTGACAGATTCTCATGGTATAATAAAAAACATAAGAAAAAACATATAGAATAATCTCTCAGTGGTAAAGGCTTACGATAAAATAAAAAAGGGGGCGGTTATTTGGATAAAGAATTGAAGATAGCTGTAATTGGTGCAGGAGCGATCGGTGGGATTACCGCTGCTTATTTGAGCAAAGCGGGTTTTGATGTGGAACTCGTCTGTAAATATCAAGAAAAGGCAAACCAGATAATAAATAAGGGGCTTCATATTGTTGGAGTGCGCGGAGAACACCACATAAAAATGAAGGCTGTGGCTGATATTGAGCAGCTCTCCGGCAAGAAAGATATAATAATAATCGTTACAAAAGCCTACGATATGCCCGACGCGGCAAAAAGAGCCCTTGATTATCTCAAAGAAAAATCCATTGTCATTTCTATGCAAAACGGTATTTGCGTGGAAGCGATGGCTAAGGTGGTAGGGGCCGAGCGGACTGTGGGTTGTGTTGTTGGCTGGGGGTCGACGATGCTGAGTGACGGGACGCTTAATATGACATCTGAAGGAGACTTCGTTATCGGCGGTTATTTGCAGGACAACGATGTTTCAGCAGTAAAAGAAGTGCTAGATACCGTGATGCCTACCCGGATATCCGATAATATCATCAGCGATCTTTATTCGAAAATGATCATAAATTCATGCATCACGTCGGTGGGTGTATTAAGCGGGCTGTATCTCGGACAAATACTTAAAAAAAGAACCGCGAGGAATATTTTTAATGCCATTATCCGGGAAGCCCTTGATGTTGCGGATGCAATGAAACTTAACGTCAAACCTTATGGCGGAAAACTTGATTATTATGCCCTGGTAAAAGGACTAGGTACTTTCGCTCAGTTAAAGAGGCATTTAACGATCAGGATCATAGGCCATAAATACAGACGGCTCAAATCTTCAAGCCTGCAGTCACTGCGACGCGGAAAAACGACCGAGGTCGATTACTTTAACGGTTACATTGCGCAAAAAGGCGAAGAGCTTGGGGTTTTGACCCCTGTCAACAGGCGCATTACAGAGATGATCAAAGAAATAGAATCAGGGCAACGGAGCATAGATGTTAGTAATTTCTATGATGAAACGTTACCGCTCTAAACAGAAAATCTTTACTTTATATTGAGGGAACCATTTACATGAGCAGTATCATCGACAAATTTGGCAGAATTGTTGAAGGAAATATCAAAAAGAACCCCAAAAGGGCTCTTTTTCTGCTACGAGCGGCTTACTATGCCAGTGGTCTGCAATCAAAGTATCTTCCCGACCGCAGGTTGTTACCGCATCAACGGTTTGCGGCAGTTGTCAATAATAAAACAATTCGTACTCCTCTTGTCAGCCCGCGGGAATCTGCTGTGATCAATATGTTTCTTCCATGCGAAATGCTGCATGCCATGGGTGTTATTCCGCAATTTGTCGAGGGATTCTCATGCTATCTTAACGGCGCGGCATGCGAGCGCATGTTTATCAGCTATGCCGAAAATTCAGGAGTTCCCCAAACGTATTGTTCGTATCATAAGATATTGCTAGGAGCGGCACTATCCGGCGTTCTTCCTAAACCCCGGTTTATTGCCAATACGACGCTGGCGTGCGATGCAAATGCGGGCACATTCAGAACGCTGGCCAATCACTGGAAAATACCACGTTTTACAATCGACGTGCCAAAGACCCAAACCGGGGAGACAATTACATATGTTGCGACGCAGCTGCGTCAGATGAGATCGTTTATAGAGGATGTAATGCGGAGAAAACTTGATGAACAAAAACTCAAATTAGTGATTCGCAGCGAGAACCGGTCAATGTGTTTATACCGAGAATATTTTAAAGAGCTTCCAAAAAAATATCTGCCAAATGATCTTTCGTCTGAGATGCTTAAAATATTTTTAACGCATGTTCTTCTTGGAACGGATGAATCTGAACGGTATTTCGAGCTTTTGCTCAGCGATGTAAGAAACGCAGCGAAGTCAAAAAATGAAAAGCGCATTTTATGGGTTCACACAATTCCCTATTGGCAAAATTCGATCAATCAATATTTTGATTTTAATCCGAAATATCAGCTTTTATGCTGTGATCTAAATTTTGATTCCATCGCAGAACTGGATGAGGATAGGCCTTATGAATCGATGGCGTTAAAGTTGCTCGAGAACACAATGTGCGGGACCGGTAAAAAACGAGCACTTAAAGTGCTTCAAACGGCACAGTCGCTGCGCGCCCATGGTGTCATTTATTTTTGTCATTGGGGATGTAAACAGACGCTCGGCAATGCGTATCTTACCAAAGACATGTTCGAGAAATCAGGGATGCCCCTGTTAGTACTCGACGGGGATGGCTGCGACAGAAAAAACATTAACGATGGACAAATGGAAACTCGTCTTCAAGCATTTTTAGAGTTATTGGAGACAGCAATATGATAGACTATGTATGCAAATATGCGCCTGTTGAAATATTAGCCGGTTTCAATATAGAAAGTAAGTTGTATAATCCGGTTGCAGATAATTTTGACGGGGCAGACAAATTGACGCACCGAAACATGTGTAGTTTTTCACGCGCATTAATTCAGAAACGCATACAGGGAAACGGTAAAATGCTTTTGCTGACAGACTGCTGTGATTCTATCCGCCGCGCCTGTGATGTACTGCAGGAATATAATCATCGCGTGTTTATGTTAAACCTGCCGCATAAAGAGGACAACTGTGCAAGAGAGCTTTACAAGCATACTATGATCCAATTTATTGATGACTTTACGCATTGTTCTGGACGGCTGTTTGATCATGAAAAATTCCGCAGCGCCTGCAAACAAAATATCACAGAAACCAAAGGGCCTTATGTTTCTGTGATGGGTGCAAGGCTGAGCGGAGAATTAATGAGATATATAGAAAAAACTTCGAATCTCCCCGTTGTCAACAATACCTGTACAGGCATCCGGCGGGTTGGGGAGTCGCCATTGGCGGATGATTTAGAAACGCTGATGGATTGGTATGCCGGTGAACTTCTCTCCCAGCTGCCATGCATGAGGATGACGAATATTGCATCCCGAAGGACATTGGCGGATGATCCTAACATCAAAGGGATCGTTTATAATACGGTCAGCTTTTGTGATTTTTACGGTTTAGAATATGCGCAGATCAAAAAAACGCTTACGGTCCCGGTACTAAAGATCGAGACCGACTATACCTCGAAAGCGACTGCGCAGTTCAAAAATCGTTTGGATGCTTTTTTTGAAAGCTTGAATATTGAGAAGAAAAAAACTCCATTACATAGAAATCCTAAAAAGCGATATGCCTTGGGAATCGATAGCGGTTCTGCATCGACCAACGCCGTTATACTCGATGCCAATCGAAATATCGTATCCTATTGTGTACTGCCCACCGGTGTAAACGTCGCGGACAGCATGGCAAAGGCGTTTGATGATGTGCTTCAAAAAGCTCAGATCGCTCCGGGGCAGATATTACGTGTTGTCACAACCGGGTATGGGCGTACGAGCGCAGGTTTTGGAGACAGGGATATCACCGAAATCACATGCCATGCGCGAGCAGCATATTTCTTAAATCCCAGAGTCCGAAGCGTTATCGATATCGGTGGGCAGGACAGCAAGGTGATTAGGCTTGACGAGAGCGGCGCTGTTAAAGATTTTATTATGAACGACAAATGCGCTGCCGGCACGGGGCGTTTTTTGGAGATGATGGCACAATCTCTCGGCATAACTCTTAAGCAAATAAGCACTTGCGGCCTTAAGTGGAATGAGGATATTCCGATTTCCAGCATGTGTTCCGTTTTTGCACAGTCGGAAGTGGTATCGCTGCTGGCGGCAGGGAAAAAGCTTGAGGATATCATTCATGGGATAAACGCCTCAGTTGCCTCAAAGGTAATTGTCTTATGCGAACGGGTTGGGAGAGAAAGAGAATTCATGATGACCGGAGGCGTGGCCAAAAACATCGGGGTCGTCCGCGCAATTGAAGAAAAGCTCGCAACTTCATTATATGTGTCGGAAAAGCCCGAGATCTGCGGTGCACTGGGCGCGGCGTTGATCGCTATTGAGGGGTAGTCAGCATCTGTCTGGCGGTTTGTAGTTTTAAATTATTGGTCTATTGGATATATATACTTAACGGGGTGAAATTTTGATAGCATATTTATTGATAGGTGCGGCAGTAATAATAGCTTGCGTCTTGCTTTATAAAATTACCAGCAAACTGGGAGTTCCAATGCTGTTGGCATTTATTGCTCTCGGTATGTTTTTTGGTTCAGATGGGATTGTAAAAATCCATTTTGATAACTATATCTTTGCACAACAAATATGTTCGACAGCGTTAATTTTCATCATGTTTTACGGTGGGTTTGGCACAAATTGGCGCGAAGCTAAGCCGGTTGCCATAAAATCAATGTTTCTTTCATCTTTAGGAGTTGTTCTTACAGCCGGCTTAACCGGAATGTTCTGCTATTTGGTTTTACGTTTCGACTTTCTTGAAAGTTTATTAATTGGCGCTGTTATAAGTTCGACCGATGCAGCTTCGGTTTTTTCGATTCTACGTTCTAAAAGACTTAATTTGAAAAATCATACTGCTTCAATGCTTGAAGTTGAAAGTGGAAGCAACGATCCTTTTGCATATATGCTTACTGTCATTATACTTTCTATTATGAATGGCAACAGTGGTTTTGAGTCTATTCCGTACTTGATTTTTTCTCAAATTGTTTTTGGTGTTGTTTTTGGTGTTGGAATCGCATACGGCACGCTTTTTTTGCTTCGCCGTTTTCGGTTAGCTGGTGGTTTTGATGCTGCATTCGTATTGGCTATTGCTATTCTTTCGTATGCTGCTCCTACGGCTCTTGGTGGTAATGGATATTTAAGCGCATATATTGTCGGTATTATTATAGGCAATCAACGAATTAACAATAAAAGGGTCTTGGTTAATTTCTTTGATGGCGTAATGAGCCTTATGCAAATGCTTATTTTCTTTTTACTCGGGCTTTTAGCATTTCCGTCAAATATACCATCTTTACTTCTTCCATCAGTTGCTATTGCTTTATTTTTGACTTTTGTTGCGCGTCCATTGTCAGTATTTGCAATACTTACACCTGCTAAATGCAATTTAAACCAACAGCTATTGGTATCATGGTGTGGGCTTAGAGGCGCTGCTTCCATTGTTTTTGCGATATTGGTGATTGTTAATAAAGCAAATATTAAGAATGACGTATTTCATATAACATTTATAATAGTTTTGCTTTCAATTGCTTTTCAAGGTTTTCTTTTACCATTTGTTTCACGTAAGCTTAATATGATTGACAGTGATTATAATGTGTTAAAGACTTTTAATGATTATATTGAGGAAGAACAAGTACAGTTTATTCGCCTCTCAATAAACGATTCTCATCCATGGATCAGTAAATTAATTAAGAGTTTAACACTGCCTCCAGAT